>NZ_BIMR01000534.1 GCF_004306155.1 Cellulomonas biazotea | reverse complement strand
CTCGGCGGACCGTCCGGCGCGGTGCGGCCCGCGGCGACGGCGTCGTCGACGCGCCCGTCGAGCAGCCGCGCGTTGTACGCGACGAGGTCGGCGCGAGGGTCGGCTCCGAGCTCCTCGGCGAGCGCCTCGCGCAGCCGCGCGAACGTCCGCAGCGCGTCGGTCGTCCGCCCGGCGGCGGCCTGCGCGCGCATGAGCCCCAGCTGGGCGTCCTCGTCCGTGGGCGCACCGCGCCCCGCCTCGGACGCGACACCGAGTGCCGCCTCGGGCCGACCGAGGGCCAGGAGCGCGTCGACCTCCACGCGCGCGAGCGCCGCGCGCACGGCTGCGGCGGCGGCGACGAGCGCGGTGGCCAGCCCGGGTGCGACG
>NZ_BIMR01000533.1 GCF_004306155.1 Cellulomonas biazotea | reverse complement strand
GCCGCGCGTCGCGTCGAGAACGACGCGAGCAGCACGAGCACCGCGCCGACGAGGAGCAGCAGCGCGACCACAGGCGCCCACGGGTTCGCGCGCACGCTCGCGAAGCCTGAGCCGAGCGCGACCGCCCCGACGGTCACCGCGGCACCGGCCAGCACGACCGCGAGCCCCAGCAGCCATGCCGCCGCGAGCGAGCGGCGGGCGACGACCGTCACCTGCGCGAGCGCGTCGGTCACGGCGAGACGCAGCTCGGCGGTCGTCGCGACGCGCGCCGCGACGTCCTGCCGCCACGTGCGCGGCAGCCCGGCGGTCGCGGCCGCGAGCCAGTCGGAGCGTGCGAGCGCGACGGAGTCCTCCTGCACGGGGCCGAAGGTCGGCGACGCGGACGCCCCGCCTCGGACGACGGCGGCGACGGCGCCGGCGACCGCGGGCAGCCCGGCGGCGTCGGCGAGCGTGTCGACGACGCCCCCGAGCGACAGCGCGGCCGGTGCGGGCT
>NZ_BIMR01000532.1 GCF_004306155.1 Cellulomonas biazotea | reverse complement strand
GCCCGGTGCCCGACCCCGACCTGCTGGCGTCGCACGCGGCGCCCGCCGACCTCGACGCCCGGTGGCGTGCGCGCGTGGAGGAGGTCCGCGCGGTGGCGGCCGCCCACCCGGCCGACGCGGCCGGACCGGCCCGGACGGCATGATGGACGCCGTGACGACGCACGGACCGACCCCCGGCAGCCCCGCGACGGCGGCCGCCCGGGTCCTCGTGCAGGCGCTCGCGACGCTGGGTGTGCGGGACGTCGTGCTGTCGCCGGGCTCGCGCAGCGCACCCCTGGCCTACGCGCTCGCGGACGCCGCCCGGGCGGACGGTGACAGGCCGGAGCACGCCCCGGCCGTCCGGCTGCACGTCCGCATCGACGAGCGCTCGGCCGGGTTCCTCGCGGTCGGCCTCGCGCGCGCCGCCGCGCACGACGACGACGGACCGCGGCCCGTCGCGGTCGTCACGACGTCCGGCACAGCGGTCGCGAACCTGCACCCGGCCGTGCTCGAGGCGCACCACAGCGGCCTGCCGCTGCTGGTCCTCACGGCGGACCGGCCGCACGAGCTGCGCGGCACGGGCGCCAACCAGACGACCGTGCAGCCCGGGATCTTCGGCGGCGTCGTGCGGCTGACCGCCGACGTCCCGGCGCC
>NZ_BIMR01000531.1 GCF_004306155.1 Cellulomonas biazotea | reverse complement strand
CGGCTACCTCGACCGCGTCGGCGACCGCAGCCGCCTGCGCGGCCTGGGCCGCCGCCGCCGCGGCCGCGGCCTGCTCGGCCACGGCGGCGTCGAGCTCGGCCGCGACGTCGTCGAGTGCGGCGTCGATCGTCGCGAACCGCTCGGCGGAGATCTCCCCCGCCTCACGCCCCTGCTCGGCGTCCGCGCGCAGGCGGTCGAGCAGCGCGCGCGCCGCGTCGAGCCGACCCTCGTGCGCGGCCTGCGTCACGACGAGCACGTCCTGCTGCAGCGTGCGTGCGCGGTCGCCGGACAGCTCGGGCGCGGCGCACCCCCCGAGGACGAGCGCCGCGACCAGCAGCGCCGCGCCGAGGACGACCGCCCGGGCCAGCCCCACCGGACGACCCGCACGCCCCGGCGCCGGCACCTGCGCGCGCACCGCGCCAGTCATGCCGGTCACGGCGCCACGCTCCGCTGCAGGCGCGTCAGCGACTCGCCGAGCGGGCCGTCGACCGCGGGGTACGCGGGCGGGTCGGGCACGGCGGGAGCGCCGGTCAGGCCCTGGACCGTCAGCAGCCCGGCGACGA
>NZ_BIMR01000530.1 GCF_004306155.1 Cellulomonas biazotea | reverse complement strand
CGTTGGGTCCGCGGGCGACGCCGGGGCCCGCGGCGAAGCCCGCCCGGTCGAGCCGCGGCGTCGAGCGGCGCAGGTCGAGCCAGCGCGCCGCCGACGGCGGCCGTGCCAGCGCGACCCCGGCGAACGAGTCGAGCATCCCCCACGGCACGCCCGCCAGGTTGCCCGTCGGCGTGAGCACGACGCGCGCACGCCGCGACGACACCCGGACAGGGGCGACGAGCAGGGCGTCCAGGCGGTCCAGCCGTGCACGCAGGGACGCCTCGACGACCGCGGCCAGCGCGGCCGGCAGGTCCGCCGCCACCATGTCGAGGTCCGCCAGCAGCCCACCGAGCAGGTCGCCGACCGGGGCCCACGCGCCGAGGTCGACGAGCCGGACGTCGTCGCCGACCACGACGGCCGCGACGCGGTCGCCCGACCACAGGTACGCGACCAGGTCCGCGTCGTCGGCGGCCAGTGCCGCGCGCACCTCGTCCAGCGCGGCGGCGGGCGCGGGCGCCGCGGCCCCCTCCTGCGCCCACGCGCGGCGGCGCACCGAGGCCCGCAGCTCCGCCTCGCGT
>NZ_BIMR01000529.1 GCF_004306155.1 Cellulomonas biazotea | reverse complement strand
GGCGGGTCCGCTCGACGGCGACCGCGGGCGCGGTCGCGCCGGTGGCCGTCCCGTCGTGGGCGCGGCTCGTCCCGCCGGCGTCGCACGTCACGGACGCGGCCGTCGCCGCCACGGCGGTGCCGTCGGCCGGGCGTTCGGTCGACACGACGGTCGAGGCCGCGACGGGGCCGCGGGTGCTCGTGCTCGCCGAGCGGGCCGACGCGCGCTGGCGGGCCACGCTCGACGGCCGACCGCTGCGCTCGGTCGACGTGGGCTGGCGTCAGGCGTTCGAGGTCCCCGCCGACGGCGGTCACCTCGTGGTGCACGTCGACCCGCCCGGCCGGACCGCCTGGCTCGTACTGCAGGGCGCCGTCCTGCTCGTGTGCGTGCTTCTCGCGGTCCCGGTCCGCCGCCGCCGGGTGGTGCGCGCGTGACGCGCGCGACGGACGACGGGCGCCCCCGGCGCCGGACGGAGGAACGGTGACGGACGGACCCACCTGGCGCGGGCGGGTGCTGCGCGGCGCGACGGCGCTCGGCGTCGTCGCGGCGGTCGCGGCGGTCGTCGTCGCGGGCGGCCGAGCCCCCGAGCCCGCGC
>NZ_BIMR01000528.1 GCF_004306155.1 Cellulomonas biazotea | reverse complement strand
GTGCCGCCCGCTCGGCCGACGGCGCGGCGGCGCTGAGCAGCGGCGCAGCACAGGTGGCCACGGGCGCGACGCAGGCCGCGCAGGCCGCCGGCACGCTCGCGGACGGCAGCGGCCAGGTCGCCGACGGCGTCCACGCGGCAACCGAGCAGGTCGACGCGCTCACCGCAGGGATGGCCGCACTGCCCGGCGACCTCCAGACGCTGACCTCCTACCTCACGGCCCGCGCGCAGGCGGGTGACCCGCAGGCCGCCCAGCTCCTCGCCCACCTCGCGGCGACCGCGGCCGCGCTCCCCGACGCAGCCACGCTCGACGCGGCGGCCCAGCGCCTCGACGCGCTCGACGCAGGGGCCCGGCACGTCGCCGACGGCGCGGCGGCCCTGCGC
>NZ_BIMR01000527.1 GCF_004306155.1 Cellulomonas biazotea | reverse complement strand
CCACGGCCGGGTCGTCGAGCCCCGCGGGCAGCGCGTACGCGGCGCGGCGCGGGTCCGCGAGCGTGCCCGCCGCGCCCGAGGCGCGCGCCCAGCGGTCGGCCTCCTGCCGGTGCTCCGCCGCGGTGGCCTGCGCGAGCGCGCGCTGGTCGGCCGTGAGCTTGGCGGCGACGACCTCGAGCGCGAAGCCGGCCTCGTCATGGGCGACGGTGAGCGCGTCGAGGTCGGTGCGCTCGAGCCCGGCGGGCGCGGTGCCCGACGGGGGAGCGTCGGTGGGTGCGCCCGTGGCCGTCCCCGCGGGATCCCCGGACGCGTCCTCGGACCCGCCGTCCGTGCCGTCGGCCGCGGCGTCGTCGGCGCCGGTCGTCTCGCCACCGTCGGCGGCGCCTGCCTCGTCGGCCGCGGTGCCGGCGGACGTGACGACCTCGGGCGCCGGGACGCCGAGGGC
>NZ_BIMR01000526.1 GCF_004306155.1 Cellulomonas biazotea | reverse complement strand
ACCGTGGCGCGTCCGACGCCGCCCGGGCCGAGGGCTTCGCGACCGGCTACGCCGCGGGTGCCCGCGAGGCCGCCCGCGTCGCGCAGGAGGAGGCCACCCGCGTGCGCCTCGCGCAGGAGGAGCGTCGCGTCGCCGCGCAGGTCGCGCTCGACCGCGCGCTCGACGTCCTGCGGGCCGCCGGTGCGGCCGCCGCGGCCCGGACCGTGCCCGTCGCGACCGAGGTCGAGCACCGGCTGCACGCCGCGGCCCTCGACCTGGCGACCGCGGTCCTCGGCGTCGAGCTGTCCGACCACGAGCGGGGCGCGCGTGCGGCGCTGGCCCGCGTGCTGGCCCACGTCGACGGCACCGAGCCCGTCACGGTCCGGCTGCACCCCGCCGACCTCGCCGCGCTGACGGCCGCCGCCGACGCGACCGGTGCGACGCTGCCGGACGTCCCCGAGGGCGTCACGCTCGTCGCCGACGCGACGCTCGCACCCGGCGACGCCCGGGCCGACCTGCCGGACGGCTTCCTCGACGCCCGCGTCGACGCGGCGCTCGCCCGCGCTCGCGCCGCCCTGGACGGTGCCGCGTGACCCTCGCCCTCGAGCACGCCCCGACCACGGCCACGCCCGCCGCCTGGCAGCGCGCGCTCGCCGCGACCGCCCCCGAGCGCGTCGGCACGGTCCGTGCGGTCGTCGGCCTCACGATCGAGGTCGTCGGCACGGGCGCCGCGCTCGGCGAGCTCGTGCGCATCGGTGACGACGTGCTCGCCGAGGTCGTCGCCACCGCCGGCGCGACCGCGCGCTGCATGCCGCTCGGCCCGACGTCGGGGCTGCGCGCCGGGATGCCGGCCCGCCCGCTGCGCGAGTCGCTGCGCGTCCCCGTGGGCCCCGGCCTGCTCGGCCGGGTGCTCGACGGCCTGGGCCGCCCCATCGACGGC
>NZ_BIMR01000525.1 GCF_004306155.1 Cellulomonas biazotea | reverse complement strand
GCGCGGGCGCGCTCGCCCACACGACGGCGGCCCACGCGCGGACGCCGACGGACCGGGTGGCGGCGCCCGCGGCCGCCCAGGCGCCGAGGCCGGACAGCAGGACGCCGCCGAGCAGCAGGACGGCGACCGCCGACTGTCCGGAGCCGCCGGTGAGCGCCGCGGGGACGAGCAGGACGGTGAGCAGGGGGTCGGCGGGGCCGGCGGACCCGAGCCCGCCGGCGACCCAGCCGGACGTCGCCCACCACCACAGGCCGGCGAGGTCGGTCCCGGCGGCGAGCAGCGCCCCGCCGGCGAGCGCCGCGCCGGACGCGGCGGACCCGACGAGCGGTCCGAGCGCGAGAGCCGTGACCAGGCCGAGCACGGTGACGAGGGAGACGAGGGTGGCGCGGCGCCGCGACGCCAGGGCCGCGAGCTCGCGCAGTTCGAGCTCGCTCGGCGCCCGCACGACCCGGCGC
>NZ_BIMR01000524.1 GCF_004306155.1 Cellulomonas biazotea | reverse complement strand
CGCCCGCGCTGCTGCTCGCGCTCGGCGACGGCCGGCTGGGGCCCGTGGTCGCGCACGCCGCGCTGCCGTGGGTCGCGCTCGGCGTCGCGCGGGCCGCCGGGGTGCAGCGTGTCGACCAGGTGCTGTCCGGGCTGGTCACGGCCCGCCGCCGCGACGAGGACGACGACACCCCCGAGCACGTGTGGCCGCTCGACGAGCAGGCGGAGGCCGACGACGAGCCGACGTCCGGCCTCGCCGGGCGCCCGCCGGCCGCCGTCGGCCACGAGGACGGCGACCACGCCGACGTCGTCGACCAGGCGGGCACCGCGACGCCCGTGCGCGGCGTGCCCGTCGCCCGGGTCTCCGCCGCCGACGCCGCCCCGGCGCTCCGGGTGACGGCCGACGTCCCCGCGGAGGGAACCGCGCGGACCGCCACGACCACCCCTGCCGCGCCGACGCGGTCGGGTCGGCGGTCCGTGCCGACGGTGCCGACGCAG
>NZ_BIMR01000523.1 GCF_004306155.1 Cellulomonas biazotea | reverse complement strand
CGTCGGCCGGGCGCCGAGCGGCGGCGGCGCAGGCGTCGGCGTCGAGCACGAGGTAGGCGCCGCCGGGCAGCCGGGCCGCACCGCCCACCCCGGAGGCGCGGACCGGAGCCGCGCTCACGCGGGCACCCCCACGACGTCGACCGTCGCCCCCGCGAGGACGCGCGCGGCGAGGTCGTCGGACGTGACCGCGTGCAGGTGGTCGACGAGCGCGACCTGGAACGACGCGGGCCCGGCCGCGTGCTCGGCGGCACGCTCCGCCGCCAGGCCCAGGAGCGTCGAGGCTCCGACCGCGGCGACGAGCGGCTCGGCGACCGCGCTGAACGCCGCGACGACCCCGCCCAGCGCGCACCCGGCGCCCGTGACGAGCGTGAGGAAGCGGTGCCCGACCGCGAGGCGCACCTCGTGCGTCCCGTCCGTGACGAGGTCCACGGGCCCTGACACCGCGACGACCGTCCCGTACCGTGCCGCGAGCCCGGCCGCTGCGGCGCGCGCCGCGTCGACCCCGTCGCGCGCGTCGACCCCGCGGC
>NZ_BIMR01000522.1 GCF_004306155.1 Cellulomonas biazotea | reverse complement strand
GGGTGGTGGGGGTGGGGGTGGTGGTGGGAGTGGGGAGGGTGGCGGTGGTGAGGAGGGTGGTGGCCAGGGTGTCGAGGGCGTCGGCGTCCTCGCGGAGCTGGTCGGCGGTGCGGGCGAGGGCGGGCGCGACACCGGGGCCGAGCTCGCGCTCGAGGACGGGCAGGACGCGGTCGCGGACCCGGCTGCGCAGCGGCGCGGCGTCGTCGTGCGCCCCGACGTTGGTGGGGTCGTGCCACGGGTCCAGCCCCTCGGCGGCGCACGCCCCGAGGGTGTCGGCCCGGCGCAGCCCCAGCAGCGGCCGGCGCAGCAGCCCGCGCGACGCGGGCATCCCGGCGAGCGACCGCGCCCCCGACCCGCGTGCGAGGCCCAGCAGGACGGTCTCCGCCTGGTCGTCGAGCGTGTGGCCGAGCAGCACGGCGGCGGCGCCGACCGTGTCGGCGGCGTGTGCGAGCGCGGCGTACCGGGCGGTCCGGGCCGCCGCCTCGGGACCGCCGGGGCCGACGACGTCGACGCGCTCGACCAGCACGGGGTCGAGGCCGAGGTCGCGGCACGTCGCGGCAGCGCGCGCGGCGACCTCCGCCGACCCGGGC
>NZ_BIMR01000521.1 GCF_004306155.1 Cellulomonas biazotea | reverse complement strand
CCCGCAGCCAGGCGGCGACCCCGTCGGGCGTCCCCGTCGCGAAGCCCGCGGCGGCGCCGAGGTAGGGCTGCGGCGACGCGGCCCACACCGCCTCGGCGACGACGGACCCGGTCGGGTCGAGCCCGCCGGTCGTGGCCAGCAGCCGGGCCGCTGCACGCGCGACGACGCCGTTCCCGGCAGCGAACGGCCGCAGCGCGAGCAGCTCGCCGTGCACGACGGCCGCGACGACGAGCGCGGGTGCGCGGGTCGTCGCGACGGTCCGGCCCAGGAGGTCCAGGCGGGCGGCCACCTCGTCGCCGACCGGTGCGACGCCGAGGCCCGTGAGGTCCTGCGGCGCGGCGTCGTGGCGGAGCCGTCCGACGTCGGCGGCGTCGAGCCAGCGGGCGGCGGCCGCGGCGTGCAGCCCGGCGAGCAGCTGCCCGAACGGCGGCAGCGCCGACGCGCCGCGCGCGCCCAGGTCGGGCATGAGC
>NZ_BIMR01000520.1 GCF_004306155.1 Cellulomonas biazotea | reverse complement strand
CTGGGAGGCGGCGCTCACGCTGCACACCGCGGCCGACGCCGACACGCTGCGCGCCGTCGTCGGGGCGGGGCGCCGTCTCGTCGTCGTCGGGGCCGGGTGGATCGGCGCCGAGGTCGCCGGGGTCGTCGCGGCCGCAGGCGGCGACGTCACGGTCGTCGAGGCGGCCACGTCCCCGCTGTCGACCGCGCTCGGCGCGCGCGTCGGCGCGCTGACGACCGGCTGGTACGCGCGGGCCGGGGTCCGGCTGCTCACGGGCGCCCAGGTCGTCGAGGTGCGGCCCGACCGCGTCCGGCTGGCCGACGGCACGGTGCTCGTCGCCGACGCCGTGCTCGCGGCCGTCGGTGCGCGGCCCGCGACCGCGTGGGTCGGCACCGGCCTGCCCCGCGAGCCCGACGGCTCGCTGCGCGTCGACGAGA
>NZ_BIMR01000519.1:239-880 GCF_004306155.1 Cellulomonas biazotea | reverse complement strand
CTCAGCAGTCGGTGGGCTGGGGGATGTCGGTGCAGAGGTCGTCGACGAGTCGGGCGCGGCGTTCTTCGATGGTGAAGGGGGTGCTGGTGGTGGTGGTCTGGGCGGTGCCGGGGATGTCGTGCCAGACGGTGGTGCCGTCGAGGCGGTAGCGGCCGGTCCAGGTGGTGGTCAGGGTGATGGTGACGGTGGCGAGGTTCTCGTAGCGGTGGAAGGTGTCGTGGTCGGGGTAGGGGTTGCCGGGGCTGGTGGTGGCCAGGGTGTGCCCGTCGCCGAAGTCGTAGGTGTAGAGGGTGGGGGTGGCGATCACGTCGATGCCGTAGCCGAGCAGGTCGGTGCGCAGGGTCTGGGCGGTGGGGTCGGTCATGACGATGGTCTCTTTGTTGACCAGGACCCATCCGCGGTCGGGTTGCAGGCGCAGCACGGGGGCGGCGAGGGGGAGTCGTCGGAAGTCGGCCTCGCTCATGGGCGGCACGGCGTCCTCGGGGCAGGAGTACCCGTAGGCGAGGGTCCAGTCGGTGGGCCACGGATCCGTTGCGGCGGCGCGCGCCTGTCGCCACAGCGGCAGGACGGGCGGTCCGTCGATGCAGGCAGGGACCGGGACGGTCGTGTTGGACGGTCCGCAGGCGAGCAGCCCGTCGCCG
>NZ_BIMR01000519.1:0-229 GCF_004306155.1 Cellulomonas biazotea | reverse complement strand
CGGTGCAGAGGTCGTCGACGAGTCGGGCGCGGCGTTCTTCGATGGTGAAGGGGGTGCTGGTGGTGGTGGTCTGGGCGGTGCCGGGGATGTCGTGCCAGACGGTGGTGCCGTCGACGCGGTAGCGGCCGGTCCAGGTGGTGGTCAGGGTGATGGTGACGGTGGCGAGGTTCTCGTAGCGGTGGAAGGTGTCGTGGTCGGGGTAGGGGTTGCCGGGGCTGGTGGTGGCCAG
>NZ_BIMR01000518.1 GCF_004306155.1 Cellulomonas biazotea | reverse complement strand
GTGAAGGGTTCCGTGAAGGGCTCGGTGAAGGGTTCGGTGAACGGGTTCGCGCCGAGCGCCTCGGTGAAGGGTTCCGTGAACGGCTCGGTGAAGGGTTCGGTGAACGGGTTCGCGCCGAGCGCCTCGGTGAACGGTTCCGTGAACGGCTCCGTGAAGGGCTCGGTGAACGGGTTCGCGCCCAGCGCCTCGGTGAAGGGCTCCGTGAACGGCTCCGTGAAGGGCTCGGTGAACGGCTGCGCCGCGGCACCCAGCCGGTGCTCCTTGACCCCCTCGGCCGAGCGTGCGGCCGTGCCGGCCGAGCCGGTGCTCGCCGCGGTCGACCCGTTGCTCGCGGTCGGAGCCGACGGCACCGACGGCCCCGACGGCGCCGTCGGAGCGGCCCCACCGCGCGCCGGACCCGCGGGCCGCCGCCGGCGACGTCCCCGGTAGGCCGCGGCCACGGGCGGGAAGAGCCCGCCTCCGCTGCCCTGCAGCCGCGACGCCTGGGCCTGCGC
>NZ_BIMR01000517.1 GCF_004306155.1 Cellulomonas biazotea | reverse complement strand
GCGCCACCGCGCGCGTGACGCCCGCCGCACGCGTGACGCCGGTCGTCCCGACGCCACGGGCCGTGCGCGCCGCACCGGCCGTGCCCCGCGCCGTGGCCGCGCCGGTCCCTGACGCACCGTCCCGTCCCGTGCCCCGCCCCGCTCGATCCGAGGAAGTCCACGTGCAGCCCGTCCCCGCACCCCGCCACACGAGCCGGTCGGCGGTGCCCGCCGACGAGCCGCCCGCCGGACTCGGCAGGCGGGCCGCGGCCGCCGCCCTCGACGCCTTCGTCGTCCTCGTGCTGGGCGGCTGGCTGCTCGTCGCGTGGTGGGTCGACGCGGTCCGTGCTGCGACGGCGGGCGAGACGGTGCCCGCACCCGGTGCGGGCGTGGCGGTCGGTGCCCTGCTCGTGCTGGTCGTCGGGGTCGTGCAGTGGGTGCTGCACGGCCGCACGGGTGCGACGCTCGGCCGTGCCGTCGTCGGCATCCGGACGCTCGACGTGGAGACGCGCGAGCCCGTCGGGGTCCTGCGCGTCCTGCTGCGCGGGCTGGTCGTCGGCGCGGGCGTGCTGCTGTGCGTCGTCGGCGTGGTCGTGGTCCTGCTGTCGCCGCTGTTCGACCGCACGGGCCGCCGCCGCGGGTGGCACGACGTCGCGGCAGGTGACGAGGTGCTCGTCGTGCGCCGCGGCACGGGCCGCCGGGTCGCCACCGGGGGTCGCACGGCCTTCGCGGCGGCGCCCGACGACCACGAC
>NZ_BIMR01000516.1 GCF_004306155.1 Cellulomonas biazotea | reverse complement strand
GTCGTGCGCTGCTCGCCGCGACGGCCGGGGCACCGGCGGGCGACGGTGACCGGCGCGACGCCGCGCCCGACGACCCGGTCGGCGCAGCGCTCGCCGCGGCCCTGCCCGCGGCGGTCGGCGAGATCTTGCTGCAGGGCGACCTCACGGGCATCGTCCCGGGCCGCCCGAGCCCCGAGCTCGAGGCGCTGCTCGACGCGACCGCGCACGTCGAGTCCCGCGGCGGCGCCCTCACCGTGCGGTTCACCCCGGACTCCGTGCGCGCCGCGCTCGACGGCGGCGCGACCGCCGACCAGGTCCTCGCGGACCTCGCCGCGCACGCCCGCGGCGTCGTCCCGCAGCCGCTCGTGTACCTGGTCCGCGACGCCGCCCGACGGCACGGCCGGCTGCGTGCGGGGACCGCGTCGAGCTACGTGCGCGCCGACGACCCGGCCCTGCTCGCGGGGCTCGTCGACGACCCTCGCCTGGCCGACCTCGGGCTCGTCGCGCTCGCGCCCACCGTGCTCGCGGCGCAGGCGAGCACCCGCGAGCTCGTCGACGCGCTGCGCACGCACGGCCTCGCGCCCGTCACCGAGGGACCCGACGGGGAGGTCCTGCACCTGGCGCCCGTGGTGCGC
>NZ_BIMR01000515.1 GCF_004306155.1 Cellulomonas biazotea | reverse complement strand
CCGCCAGAGCGCGCGGGCAGGTCACGGCCGCCGCGGTCCGAGGACCGTGCGGCCGTGACCCCGCGAGCGGGCGGGCCGTGCGCGCGGCAGGCCCGCCCGACGTCGTGCTGGGTGGAGCGGTCAGCCGCCCGTCGTCCCGGGTAGGGCTGTCAGCCGCCCGAGGGCGCCCCGGCCGGACGGCCGGCACGGCCACGACCGCCGCGACGGCCCCGGCGACCGTTGCCACCGGCACCGGCGGACGCGTCCGCGGGAGCGGTGAACGGCGTCGGACCGCCCGACGAGTAGCGCAGCGTGCTCGACGAGCCGCCGTCGACCTGACGGGCGGCGGCGGGACGGCCGGCGCCGCCCGCACGACCGCCACCGGTCGGG
>NZ_BIMR01000514.1 GCF_004306155.1 Cellulomonas biazotea | reverse complement strand
TCGCAGGCTCAGCCCGCGCAGGCTCAGCCCGCGCAGGGCCGGCCGTCCGCGCAGGACGCGCCGTCGGCGCAGGTCCCGCCGGTCCCGTCGACGCCGCAGGCTCAGCCCGCGCAGGGTCGACCGGCCGCGGAGGCGCAGGTCCCGTCGACGGCGCAGGGTCAGCCCGCGCCGGGTCGACCTACCGGGCAGGACGCGCCGACGGTCCAGGTCGCGCCGGTCCCGCCTACGTCGCAGGCCCAGCCCGCGTCGGCGCTCCCGACGCGGCAGGCGCCCGCGGCACCACCGGCGCCCTCGGCACCACCGGCGCCTCCCTCGGCGCAGGTCCCGCCCCGGACCTCGGTGCTCCCCGGCACGCAGGTACCCCCGACAGGTCCGGCCCAGTCGACGGGCCCGGCCCAGCCGACGGGCCCGGCCCAGCCGGCAGGCCCGACCCAGCCGACGGGTGCGACGCGGCCGACGGCCGGACCTCAGCCGACGGGCGTCGTCCCGCCGACGGCTCCGGTCCGCCCGACGGGTCCCGCGACGCCGCCTCCGGGCGCCACACCGACGGGCAC
>NZ_BIMR01000513.1 GCF_004306155.1 Cellulomonas biazotea | reverse complement strand
GCCGCGGCCTCGGCCACGAGCGCGAGGAGCCGCTCGCCGAGCGGGGCGTCGGGGCCCGCGTCGGGCAGCGCGACCGCGTGCCCCGCCCGCTCGGCGCGGGCCACGAGCTTCTGCGCGCGCGCCAGCGCCCCCAGCCCCAGCGGGACGCCGTCGAACGCGGACTCCCGCTGCTTCTCCGCGCGCTTGAGGCGGTCCCACGCCACGTGCTGACCCTCGGCGTCCGCCGCCGCGACCGCGTCGCCGAACACGTGCGGGTGGCGGCGGACGAGCTTCACGACGAGGTCCGCGGCGACGTCCCGCACGTCGAACGGGTCGTCCGGGTCCTCCTGCGCGAGGCGCGCGTGGAACACGACCTGCAGCAGCACGTCGCCGAGCTCCTCGCGCAGCCCGGCACGGTCGTCGTGCTCGATCGCCTCGGCGAGCTCGGCGACCTCCTCCAGGGCGTACGGCACCAGCGAGCGGTGCGTCTGCTGCGCGTCCCACGGGCAGCCGCCGGGCGAGCGCAGGCGGTCCATGACGGCCACGAGCGCCGCCAGGGCGTCACCGTGCCGCGCGAGCAGGTCCGCGGCGACGTCGTCGGCCGACCCGCCCGCGGGCCGCTGCGTCGTCCCGCCCGACCGTCCGGACGCGTCCGTCGTCGGCACGGTCGCGCCGACCGGCACCCCGGCGCGGGCGTCGGTGCCGTCGGCGGACGGCACGGTCAGGGCGCCGACGGGCTCGGCT
>NZ_BIMR01000512.1 GCF_004306155.1 Cellulomonas biazotea | reverse complement strand
GAGCTCCCCGACGGAGTGGCCCGCGGTCGCGCCGACGACGCCGGCGGTCGCACCCGCGAGCGGCGCGTCGGCGTCGAGGTCGAGGACCGCGCGCAGGCTCGCGAGCGCGGACGCGACGAGCAGCGGCTGGGCGACCGCGGTGTCGCGGATCGTGTCCGCGTCCGAGGTCGTGCCGTGCGTCCGCAGGTCCAGACCGGCGGTCCGGGACGAGCGGTCGACGGACTCCGCGACGACGGGCAGCTCGAGCCACGGGGCGAGCATGCCGGGGGACTGGGCGCCCTGACCGGGGCAGACGACGACGAGCACCTGACCACCTAACCGTGCCGGACCGGTCGCCCGGCCTCGTGGCTCGCACCAACGTTCGGGTGAGGCCTTGTACGACTCCTACAAAGTGGGACGTGCGTCACGACCGCTCGACGATCGCGCTCGCCCCGGCGTCGTCGAGGCGGCCCAGGGCGAGGGCCGTCTGCAGGACGTAGGACTCGCGCGCGTCCAGCGGGTCCCAGCCCGTGACGTCGGCGACGCGGCGCAGGCGGTAGCGCACGGTGTTGGGGTGCACGTAGAGCGTGCGCGCCGCCGCCTCGAGCGACCGGCCCGCCCCCAGGTACGCCGACAGCGTCTCGAGCAGCGAGCCCTGGCTCGCGGCGAGCGGCGCGTACGCCCGGGTCACGAGCGCGCGCCGGGCGGTGACGTCGCCCACGAGGACCCGCTCCGGCAGCAGCTCGTCGGCCTGCACCGGCCGCGGCGCCTGCGCCCACGCGGCGGCGGCCGCGAGCCCGGCGAGCGC
>NZ_BIMR01000511.1 GCF_004306155.1 Cellulomonas biazotea | reverse complement strand
CGTCGACGGCTCGTCGGTCGGCGTCGGCGCGTGCACGACCCGCGCCGCGGGGTGCTCGCCCGTACGCGGCAGCGCCCACGTGACCCGCCAGTCGCGCGCGGCCCGCTCCTCGACCGGCCGGTCCGCGAGCAGCGCCAGCGGCAGCTCGCCCTGCGCCGACGCGACCGTCCACCGCCGCCCGACGTCCGCGACCCGGCGCGGCGGGTCGTCCGACGTGAGGTCCTCGACGACGACCTCGACCAGCGCCGGCAGGGCCAGCAGCAGCGGGTCGCCGACCGCCCGCAGCAGGCCCCGCACCTCGTCGGCCGCGACCTCGTCCCGCAGCTCCAGCACCACCGCCGTGTCGTACCCCGCGGGCGGCGACCCGTCCGCCGGGAACGGCAGCCGCAGCGCCGGGAGCGAGCCGTCCCGGCGGCGCACCTCGTCGGCGAGCGCCGGCACGTCCGCCGCCGCCTCCGCGAGCAGCTCCGTGGCGTCCCGCAGGCTGAACCGCACCCCGCCGGACGTCGAGACGACCGACACCTCGTCGGCGACGGCCCGCACCGCCGCGAACCCCACGCCGAACCGCCCCACGACGCCGCGGTCGGGGGCCGTCCCGCCGTCGGGCCGCTTCGACGACGCCCGCATCGACGCGAGCGACGCGACGCCCTGCTCGTCGAGCGGCGCACCCGTGTTCGCGGCCACCAGCACGAGCCGGCCGTCGTCCGTGCGCCCCAGCCGCAGCAGCAGCCGGCCCGGCACGCCCGCCCGCGCGGCGGCGTCGGCGGCGTTCTGCGCGAGCTCGACGACCACGCGGTCGCGGTAGTAGCCGCGGGCGTGGTCCTCCTCGGTGTTCGCGTCCTCCCGCAGGCGGGCGGGGGACGCG
>NZ_BIMR01000510.1 GCF_004306155.1 Cellulomonas biazotea | reverse complement strand
CTCCTGCGCCCACGCGCGGCGGCGCACCGAGGCCCGCAGCTCCGCCTCGCGTCGTCCCTCCGCTGACGACGGAGCGCCGCCGGCCAGCCGCAGCAGGCGCAGCTCGGCGAGCTCGGCGGCGGTCGCGGGGTCGTCGTGCGGCCGCAGCGGGACGACGCGGCCGGCCAGGCTGCGGGCCCGCTCGGACCACGCGAAGGCGCGGACGGGGTCGCCGAGCGCGAGGGCGGCGCGCACGCCCTGGAGCACGAGCGGCCGGCCCAGCACCGCGGCGCTGCTCTGCAGGTCGGCGCTGCCGAACGCCCCCTGCCATCGCTCGAGCTCGTCGAGCCCCGCGGTGGCCTGCGCCAGGACGCGTGCTCGTCGCCCCTCGGCCGCGGCCAGCTCGGCCCGCACCTCCCGTGCCAGGACGCGGTCGGCGACGGGTGAGGCCGGCACAGGCCGTGCGCGCCGCAGCACGGCGTGCGCCTCCGCGAGGCGACCCGTCCGCACGTCCAGCCGGGCACGTTGCAGACGGACGGGCCACGCCTCCGCGCCGAGCCCGCGGGCGGCCAGGGCGTCGGCGGTCGCGGCGAGCCCGTCCCGGAGCACCTCCGTCCGGGACCCCGTGGCCGGCCCGGACGTGGCGAGCACGGCGGCCGTGAGCGCCCGCGCGTCCGCCCGCAGCGCGCCCAGCGCGTTGCCCCGCGCGG
>NZ_BIMR01000509.1 GCF_004306155.1 Cellulomonas biazotea | reverse complement strand
CCGCGACCTGCCGCGCGTCGAGCGGCCCCAGCAGGTGCAGGACCTGCCGCACGACGTCGAGCGTCCCGTCGTCGCGCGTCCCGCGCTTGCGCTCCACGCTGCCCACCCGCGACGACGGCCACCCGGGGATGCGGCGCAGGACGGGCGGCGAGGTGCCCGGCTCGAGCTCGAGGCCGGCATGGAGGGCGGCCAGCCGGAACGGCATCTCCCACAGGTGCGTCGCCTGGCACGCGCGGCACCAGCGCAGGTACGGCTCGGGCACCTCCTGCGTGAGCCGTGTCGACACGACGCCCTTGACGGTCGGGGTGGCCACGACGTGCCGCATCGTCGTCGCGACGAACGCGAGGCCGTCGACCGGTCGGATCCCCGCCGCGCGCATCGGCTTCGCGGCGTCGTAGAC
Organism: Cellulomonas biazotea; assembly: GCF_004306155.1. Classification (GTDB taxonomy): domain Bacteria; phylum Actinomycetota; class Actinomycetes; order Actinomycetales; family Cellulomonadaceae; genus Cellulomonas; species Cellulomonas biazotea. The sequence continues at coordinate 537 of NZ_BIMR01000509.1, read as the reverse complement.
GCGCGACCCGGCGTCGGCGTCGGAGAACGGGCGCAGGGCCGCCTGGACGTCGCGCAGGTCGGTGCGGCGGTAGGCGTGCGGCGCGCCCCGCACCGACCAGACGAGCACGAGGTCGTCCTGCGGCCACGCGCGCGCCCCGACGGGCACGCCGCGCAGGGCCAGCGCCCACAGCGCGCCGTCCGGGCCGGTGTCCTGGACCCCCAGGCCGAGGACGTCGGCGTCCGTCGGGGGGCGTGCGGGGTCGGTCGCCCGGTCGAGCTGCTGGACGCGCAGGCGGCGTCGGAGCACCTGCTCACGCGTCGCCGTCGTCGTGCCCATGCGCGCAGCGTGCCACGCGCGTGCGACATCGCGGGCCGGGTCCGCGTCGGGCACCATCCGGGCGACACGCGCGCCCGCACCCCGGGCCCGTCGGCGCCCGCCGCTACCGTGAGGACCATGGCGACCCGCACGTCCTCGAACCGCTCGCGCACCGGCGCGTCCGGCGGTGCCTCGGCGTCGCGCCAGGGCCGCCCCGCCGCCCCGCGCGGCGGCACCTCC
>NZ_BIMR01000508.1 GCF_004306155.1 Cellulomonas biazotea | reverse complement strand
CTCGCCGGGTTCCGTGCGGTCGACGAGCACGTCGCCGGCACGCCGTTCGAGCGCAACGTGCCCGTCCTCATGGGCCTGCTCAACGTCTGGTACGTCAACTTCCTCGGCGCGCACACGCACGCGGTGCTGCCCTACGCGCAGTACCTGCACCGGTTCGCGGCGTACCTGCAGCAGCTGACGATGGAGTCGAACGGCAAGTCGGTGCGCTGGGACGGCTCGCCCGTCACCACGCAGACCGGCGAGGTCTTCTGGGGCGAGCCCGGCACGAACGGCCAGCACGCGTTCTACCAGCTCATCCACCAGGGCACGCGGCTGATCCCGGCGGACTTCATCGCGGTCGCGAACCCCGCGCACCCGCTGCAGGACGGCGGCACCGACGTGCACGGCCTGTTCCTCGCGAACTACTTCGCGCAGACCAAGGCCCTCGCGTTCGGCAAGACCGCCGACGAGGTGCGCGCCGAGG
>NZ_BIMR01000507.1 GCF_004306155.1 Cellulomonas biazotea | reverse complement strand
CCGGGCGGGGCGGGCCTCACAGGTCGAGGTCCAGCCCGGACGACGCCCGTGACGGGCCGGGCGGGGCGCCCCCGCCGACCTCGGCGCCGCGGACCTCGCCCGCAGCGGAAGGGGTCGGTGCGCGCGACGGGCCGCGGTCGGCGTCCGGACGCTCGCGTGACGGCGCGTCGCCGCCCACGCCGACCTGGACGTCCAGGCCCGCACCGAGGTCGCGGCTGAGGTCACGGCGCAGGTCGGCGAGCGACCCTCGCAGCGCCTCGCGAGCCGCCTCGGTGCCGCCGACGAGCTCGACGCGCACCGACTCGGGGCCGATGTGCGCGACGACCCGGACGGGCCCGAGGTGCTCGGGGTCGACCGGGACGGTGAGGACGTGCCGCCCGTGCGCGAGCCCGCCGAGCCCGGTCAGGCGCGCGCCGAGCTGCTCGGCGAACGGCAGCGGGGTGCTCGCCGGCGTCGGGGCCTGCGGGGCCGCCACGGGGGCCGAGGCCGGTGCCGCGGGGAGGGTCGGCGCGGTGGCCGGGGCGACGG
>NZ_BIMR01000506.1 GCF_004306155.1 Cellulomonas biazotea | reverse complement strand
CGCGGAGATCCTCGACGCCCACGCCGCGCGGGGGCGCGGCGACGTCGCCGCGACGGCTGCGGCCGCGTCGGCGGCGCACCGCTCGCTCGCGCGGGCGCCCTGGCCGTTCCCGGCCTTCTCGACGTACCGCGGCTGGGCGCGGGACCTGCGCGCCACCGGGTTGTTCTGGTCCGGTCGGGTGGACGCGGCCCGGACCGAGCTGGAGCGCATGCTGCGCGACGACGACACGCCCGCGCTCGGCCTCACGGCGCTCAACGGGCAGGCGTACCTCGCGCTGTGCGACGCGGTGCAGGGCCGGTACGCGTCCGCCGACGCCCGGGCCGCGGCGACGCTCGGCCTCGCGGAGGAGTCCGGCTGGTCCACGTACGAGCAGCTGCGGCCCGCGTACGCGGCCGCGGCGATCGCGGGGCTCGCACGCGGCGACTGGCGGGCGGCGGACCGCGCCCTGGCCTACGGGTGGGCGGCCGACGTCGGCGGCGACGAGCCGGTGCTGGTCGTGGCCCTGCACGCGGTGCAGGCGCAGGTCGCGGTCGCGTCGGGGCGGACCCGCGCGGCGACCGCGGCCCTGCTGGACGC
>NZ_BIMR01000505.1 GCF_004306155.1 Cellulomonas biazotea | reverse complement strand
ACCGGTGCCGGCGCGGGCGCGAGGGCCGCCGCCGGCACCGGCGTCGGGTGCGCCGCGCGTCGCGCCCGCCCGAGCGCCGTGTTGTCGAGGACGCCCGTGCGGGCGAGCGCGTCGCCGAGGACGCGGGCCAGCAGCCCGCACAGCACGAGGCCGCTGAGCACCTGCAGGCCCAGCCGCCACGCGAACCAGTCCTGACCGAGCCAGCCGAAGCGCACGACACCGAGCACGGTGCTCGCGAGGCCGGCGAGCACGCCCGAGAGCGCGAACACGCCCCAGCCGTACCGCCGGTACCGCGTCGCCGCGAACGCCGCCTCGGCGCCGACGCCCTGCACGAGGCCGACGACCAGCAGCATGGGCCCGACGGGCGACCCGAGGAACGCCACCTCGACGAACGCCGCGGCGAGCTCCGCCATGACGCCCGCGCCCGGCTTGCGGACGATGTAGGTCGCCAGGGGAGCGGCGACCATCCACCCGCCGATGAGGACGTGCTGCGCGAGGTCGCCGAACGGTCCCATCGCGAGCTGCAGCGCACCCCACGCCTGCACGAGCGCCCAGTAGAGGAACCCGAACACGACCGCGAGGACGGCGAGCAGGACGAGCTCGGCCAGCGTGAGCCGTGCCCGGGCGCTCATCGGGCGACCTCCGTCCGGGCCGACGTCGCCGAGGTCGCGGCCGTCCCCGCC
>NZ_BIMR01000504.1 GCF_004306155.1 Cellulomonas biazotea | reverse complement strand
CCCCCCGCCCCCACGTCGACGTCAACGGGTGGCGGCGGGCTCGTCGTCCTGCGCGGGCTCGCGCTCCGGCTCCTCGGCCGACGCGCGCGCCGCGTCGTCGCCGGCGGCGTCCGCGGGCTCGGGCACGTCCTGCGCCTCGCGCTCACCGTCGGTGGGCGACGCGGCGTCGTCCCGGCCGTCGCTCGCGGCGGGCGTCGTCGAGGCGTCGTCGACCGTGTCGGCGGGCTTGTCGGCGGGCTTGTCGGCGGGCTTGTCGTCGCTCGCGGGCGCGTCCTTCGCGGGCGCGTCGGCCTGCTCCGCCGGCTCAGCCACGACCGGGACCGCCGCCGAGACCGGGGCGGGCCGGGCCTTCGCGGGCCGACCGGCGGGACGCGACGCCTTGGCCGGCCGGGTCGCGACGGGCGTGGCGGCCGCGGCCGCGGGC
>NZ_BIMR01000503.1 GCF_004306155.1 Cellulomonas biazotea | reverse complement strand
GACCGTCTCCGCGGCCGCCGGGGGTGCGACGGCGGGGCCCGGCGGGACGCCGAGCGCGGTGTCGAGCGCGCCCGTCCCGACGACCGTCGCCGCACCGGCCGCGACGGCGACCGCGACCCCGAGCGCGATCGCCCCGGCGAGGCGGCGGGGACGACGGCGGGTGGTGGTGGTCCTGTGCATGGTCGCCAGCCTCCGTCGCGGCGCCGGTCCGTCGCGTCCCCGCCCGGGCCGAACCGTGCGCGACCCGACGGCGGGCACCGGGCGTGCCGGGTGCGACGTGAGGGGGACCCGCGGCCCGTGGATCTCCGCCCTGGGGCGGTGGGAGACGCCCGTGCCCGGCGGCTAGCGTCGGGACGGTGCAGGACTCCGTGACACCCGGCGGGGCCGCCCTCCCGCCGGCGGTCCCGCTGCCGTCGACCCCGGTGACGGGTCCGCGCCCGTCGACCTCCCTGACGGTGGCCACGCCGCTGCGGGACGTCGCGCTCGCGGCCGCGCTCGCCCTCGCGTGGTTCGTCACGGTCGACGTGCTGCGCACCGAGCAGTGGTGGAACCCCCGGTGGGTGTCCGCGTGGTGGTGGTGCGGCGCCGCGCTGGCCGTCGCGGTCGCGGGGCGCCGGACGCACCCGGCGGCGACGTTCTGGGCGGTCGTCGTCGGCTACCCCCTGGCCTACCGGACGGGCCTCCAGTCGGAGCTGCACCTCGCCCCGGTCCTCGTCGCGGCGTTCGCCGGGGCGCGTGCGGGCGTCGTCGGACCGGTCGTCGGGGCGCTCGCGACGGCGGGCGGCACGCTCGCGCTGCTCGTCCCCGGCGGCCTGGTCGTCACACGCGACCTCGCGCTCGGGCTCGCACCGTGGCGGCTGGCGCTCGACACGTCGTACACGGTCGCGCTCGTGTGCCTCGCCTGCGCGGCCGTGGCGCTCGGCGTCGTCGTGCACCGCCTGGAGGCGGCGTCCGCCGACCTCGCGGCCCGCAACGCGGAGCTGCGCAGGCTCCAGGCGGAACGGACCGAGCGTGCCGTGCTCGCCGAGCGGACCCGCATCGCGCGCGAGCTGCACGACGTCGTCGCGCACCACGTCTCCGCGATCGTCGTCCGCGCCCAGGCGGCGACGCGGGTCGCTGCGCGCCGACCCGAGGCACCCGTCGAGGCGACCGAGTGGATCGCGGGGGCGGGCAAGGAGGCGCTCGCCGCGATGCGCGGGCTCGTCCACGTGCTGCGGACCGACGACCGTGTCGCGCCGTCCGCCCTGGCCGCGGACCGTGCCGGGGCGGCGTCGGCCGCGGTGACCGCCGATCTCGCACCCGCCCCCGGGCTGGACGACGTCGCCCGCGCGGCCGCGCGCCTGCGCGACGCCGGGGTCGCCGTCGACCTCGCCGTGCCCGCACCCGCGCGCGAGGTGCCGGCCGACGTCGGTCTCGCCGTCGCGCGCATCGCCCAGGAGGCCCTCACCAACGTGCTGCTGCACTCCCACGCCGCCCACGTCGACGTCCGCGTCGAGGACACCGGCACCCACCTGCACCTCACGGTGCGCGACCCCGGACC
>NZ_BIMR01000502.1 GCF_004306155.1 Cellulomonas biazotea | reverse complement strand
CGCCGCGTTCGACTACGGGATCGCATTGCTGTCGGGCGCCCTCGCGGGCGCCCGCGGGAGCAAGGACCACGCGGTCGGCTGACGGCTACCGGGCCGACCGGAGCTCCGCGGCGAGCGGGCACTGGAACGGGTCGCGCGCCGCGAGGCCGACCGCGTTGAGGTGCCGCACGACGATCCCGTACGACCGCAGCATCGTCGTCTCGGTGTACGCCACCCCGTGCTCCGCGCAGAAGTCGCGCACCGTGCGCTGCACGCGACGCAGGTTCGGGCTCGGCATGCTCGGGAACAGGTGGTGCTCGATCTGGTGGTTCAGGCCGCCCATGAACAGGTCGACGAACCGCCCGCCGCGCACGTTGCGGCTCATGAGCACCTGGCGGCGCAGGAAG
>NZ_BIMR01000501.1 GCF_004306155.1 Cellulomonas biazotea | reverse complement strand
GCGCCGATGGTACTGCACTCGCCAGGGTGTGGGAGAGTAGGACGCCGCCGGACACTCATTCAGAAAGAGCCACCCCTTCGGGGGTGGCTCTTTCTGTTTCCCCGACATTCGCGCCTGTCGATCATTGGGCCCTGTGCGATCGGCCTCTGCGGCCGGCTTGACGTCTCGCGCACCAGCGCCGAGCGACGGCGGACCGTGCCTGGGGGCGTCTGTCGGCGATCGCCGGGGGCTGCGACCGCCGCGATGGTCTTGGGGTGATTCGGTCCGGGACAGCACGTCCCGCCCGCTGGCCGCACGTGCTGATCCGGCCGCTGGGCCGGCGCCGGCGCCGGCGCCCACGGACCGGGCTGTCCGGTGGGTGCGCCGGCGCCGACGCGGCCAGCTGGTCGGCGAGTGTGCCGCCGCCCACGTGCCCGCCGGCCGCCCGGGACGTGCCGGGGATGAGACGATGGTGCGGTCGATTCCGACGAGGAGAGAACACACACATGAACAGCGACCACGACTCCGCGCGCCCTGAGCGTCGCCGCCCGGACGGCACCGAGGGCGGCTCGTCCGGCTCGTCGCGCCCGGGGGGCGGCGGCTCACGCCCCCGTTCCGGTGGGAGCGCCGACCGTGGGGGCTACCCGCGCGGCGGTGGTGGGCACGGTTCCTCGGGCGGCGACCGGCGGACCGGTGGCGGCGCCCCGGGCGACCGCGGCGATCGACGCGACGACGGTGCGGGTCGTGGTGGCTCTGGCCGCGGCGCGGGCGGTTACGACCGTCGCGGCGATGCCGCACGCGGCGGCTCCGCGCACGAGGGCCGGTCGTGGAGCGGTGGATCGGCGAGCGGTGGCGACCGTCCGCGCGGCGGCACGTCAGGTGGTGGTGGTACTGCCGGTGGCGGGGATCGGCGTGACGGTGGGTATTCGACCGGCGCCGGCCGTGATCGGGGCGGTGCGTACTCCGGCGGCGGCGATCGGTCTCGCGGTGGGCACTCGTCCGCGGGCGATCGTCCGCGGAGCGGTGGGTACTCGTCCGGTGGGGA
>NZ_BIMR01000500.1 GCF_004306155.1 Cellulomonas biazotea | reverse complement strand
GTCGAGGAGCGGGCCGCGCGCGACTGGCGGGTCACGTGGGCGCTGCCGCGTACGGGCGAGCACCCCGCGGCGCGGGTCGTGCACGCGCCGACGCCGACCGACGAGCCGTCGACGCTGCCGGCGCTGCTGGTCGCGACGCTGCCGCTGGACCCGACCCGGCGTCACGTCGCGGCGGGTCCGCTGACGGACGCGCTGCTGGACCACGCGGCGGACGTCTACGCGGTGCTGGCCCGCCGGGTCGCGGCCGACGGCGGTGACGCGCTGGGGCTCGTCCCGACGGGGCTGCCGGACGGGGTCCTGGACGGCGACCTGCGGGCGCGGGTCGTCGACCGGCTGGGCCGGACGCCGCTGCTGCGGCGCGCGGCGGGGCAGGCGTCGGGCGGGTCGCCCGGTGCGCGGGACGACGC
>NZ_BIMR01000499.1 GCF_004306155.1 Cellulomonas biazotea | reverse complement strand
ACCGCGGCGACGGCCGCGACGGGGTCCTCGCCGAGGGCCGCGCCCGCGTCGCGACCGCGCTGGGCGACGTCCGGTCCGGCGGCGACCGCGCGCGTCGCGACGTAGTAGGCGGCGGTGGACGCGACCTCGACGCGGTCGGCGGGCAGCGCGAGGTACGACTCGACGGTGAGCAGCGCACGGGTGGTGTGCCCGACGAGCGCGCGGACGTCCCACTCCCCCAGCCCGGGCCGGGCCCACGGGTCGCCGGCACCGGCGTCGGCGACGACCGACGCGAACCACCGCGCGGCGTCGCCGAAGTCGCGTCGGGCCGCGTCCCAGGCGCCCGCCGTCACCCCGTCCGTGGACGTGACCGTCGTTCCCGCCATGGACGTGACTCTAGGAGCCGTCGGTCAGCAGCCGCGCCGCCAGGTCGCGCGCCTTGCGGAGCACGGCGGACGACCCGGGCCGGGCGGCGAGCGCGGCGAGTCCCGGCCAGGCGGCGGCCTCGGTGGGCAGCAGCCCACGGTCGGCAGCCTCCCGCAGGTGCGCGGCGTGCAGGAGCGCGACGTCGAGCACCCGGTTGAGCCAGCGCGGCGGCGCGCCGTCGACCGCGGCGGCGTGCCGGACCGACTCGACGAGGACGGGCCACAGCACGGGCAGCGTGGTCGGGTGGGACTCCAGCAGCCGGACCATGCGGGCCGGGCTGACGTCGGGCTGCGTGACGAGCGCGCGCACCGCGACGGCCACTGCGGCGGAACCCACGAGGCCCTCGTGCAGGATCTCGCGCGGGTGGTACGTCTCGGGGTCGTCGTGGCAGAGGCTCGCGAGGAGGGCCGCGACCATCGACGTCGTCAGGGGCGGCACGGGCCCGCCGCCCGACAGCGGGCCGTCCGTGCCGCCGCGCCAGTCCCGCTGCGCCCCGACGACGAGCCGCCCGGCGGCGTCGTCCCAGCGCAGCCACGCGTCCAGCCCGCGCGTGCCGGCGCGAACCCCGGCGTCCGAGAGCGCGGCGCACTGGCCCTCGTGCTCGAGGTCGTAGAACCACGCCTTGACGACCCGGTAGGTCGCGTCGGGCCGGTCCGGGAGGGTGAGGTCGACGGCGAGCATCTTCCGGGGGACGTCCGGGTCGACCCACCGGGCGACGAGCGTGGCGCCGTCCTCGACGGCAGGACGCGTGCCCGCGCCGGGCGGCCAGATCTCGAGGAACGCGCGCGTGGGCGGCTCCAGGGCGGGGGCGACGACGGCCGGGGCCGGGTCGGCGGGCAGCAGTGCGACCACGGCCCGCGCCGCGACGACCGCCCGGGACGACCCCGCGCGGGCGGCGAGCGC
>NZ_BIMR01000498.1 GCF_004306155.1 Cellulomonas biazotea | reverse complement strand
GACGTCGCCCGTCGGCTCTGGGCCGCGGGCGCCGGAGCTGCCGCGGCGACCGCCGGCGCGACCGCCGCGCACGCGCTGGACGTGCCGGTCGTGCTCGGCGCCGTCGCCGTCGCCGCTGCCACGTGCGCCGGACTGCGGACCCGTCCGCTGCCCGTCCACCTCCGCACGGGAGCCCACGCGTCGACCGTCACCGCCGTCCTGCTCGGACTGGTCCCCACGGCCGCGCTCGTGCCCGTGACCGTCACCGCCGTCGCCCGTCCGGACCTCGTCGCCGCGCCCCCCGGCGCGTTCGTCGACGTGCTGTCGGTCCTCGCCGTGGTCGCCCTGCTGCTGCTCGCGTCGTGGGCCGACACCGCCCCGTGGGCGTGGCTCGCCCGCCAGGGCGCCGCCTGGCTCACCGAGCTCGCCGTGGTCGCGGCAGCGGCCGTCGCCGGCGCGCTGCTCGTGGCCGCCCCGTCGACGGGGGTGGTGGTCGCGCTGAGCATGCTCGCCGTCGTCGCCGTGCTCGCCTCGGGCCCCGCGCTCGCTCCGCTCCCCCTCGTCGGTCGTGTCCTGCGCGGGGGTCGCGTCCAGGTCCGGACGACGACCGCGGTGGCCCTCCTCGGGGCACTCGTCGCCGCCGACGGGGCAGCCGCCCCGTCCGCCGTGGTGCTCACCCTGGCGGCAGGCGCCACGGTCCTGGCCCGCCGGTGGTGGACCGGCCCTGCCGCCGCCCCGGCCCTCGCCGCGGTCGCCACCGCGTTCACGGGCTGCGCGCTCGGGTCGGCGCTCGAGGCGTTCGGCGCCGCGCACGGCACCGCCTGGACGTCCGCCGCCGCGGCCGTGGTCGCCGGGACGGGCCTCGCCGCCACGCCGCCGTGGAGCGCGCCGTGGGTCGGCACGCGCACGCGACCCGCGCTGCTCCTCGT
>NZ_BIMR01000497.1 GCF_004306155.1 Cellulomonas biazotea | reverse complement strand
CCAGCGCGCACGGGCGCGCGGCGCGACGACCCACCCGCCCGGCGGCCGCTCCTCGGCCGGCGCGTCGGCCGGCGCGACGGCGTCCTCGTCGACGGCCGCGACGAAGCCGAGCGCGACGAGCGACCGCGCGAACGCCAGCACGTCGACGGGTTCGGTGGCGTCCGGCGGCGTGAGCGCACGCTCGACGTCCTGCACCGACCGCCCCTCGCCGAGCAGCGCGAGCGCGTCCGCACCGACCGCGGGCAGCGCCACGAACCGGCCAGTGTCCGGACGGCCGACGACGACGCGGTCCCCCTGGGGTGTCGTCGTGAGGACGTGCAGGCGCAGGACGGACGCCGGCCCGACGACCGACACCGGGGCGGTCGTGGGCGAAGGGCCCGGCGCGGCGGTCGTCATCGCCGGGCCGTCACGCCGCTGCGGCCGTGCGCCGCGCCGGGGCCGTCGCGCACACCGGGCACGCGGGGTCGGCGGGCCACGGGTCGGCGCGCGTCGAGCAGTCCCCGGCGAGGTCGACGAGCTGGTAGCGGCCGGCGGAGACGGGCCGCGGCATCCCGGGCAGGTCGGCGGTGAGGAAGCGCAGCGCCTCCAGCGCGACGAACCCGCCGAGGACCTGCGCGACGGGCCCGATGGCCCGGTTGACCCGCTGCTGCTGCAGGACGCGCGGCCACTGCACGGCCTCGCGGTCGATGCCGTCGGCGAGCCGCTCGCGGTGCCGCTCCAGGCACTCGCGGCACGCGCTCACGCCCGGGTCCACCGCCCAGTACAGGCCCTGCGTGTAGGCGAGGCCACCCCGCACGAACGGCACGCCCGCGGCGACGCAGGCGGCGTTGACCCACCGGTCGACCTCGTCGGGCTCGTCGATCGCGGACACGACGACGTCGGGCCGGACGCGACGCAGCAGGTCCGCGACGTCCTGCGTCGACTCGACGCGGCGACGCTCGGCCTCGACGCGCAGCGACTGGTCGAACGCCCGCAGCCAGTCGGCGACCCGCAGCGCCTTGGGCTGCCCGACCTCGGCCTCGGTGTAGGTGAACTGCCGCGCGAAGTTGCGGAGCTCGACGAGGTCCTGGTCGACGACGGTGAGCGCACCGACGCCCAGGCCGGCGAGGTTCATGAGCACCGCGGACCCGAGCCCGCCCGCCCCGAGCACAAGGACGTGCGCGTCGCGCAGGCGCCGCTGCGGCTCCTCGCGCGGGACGTCGAGCGTGGTGAACGCGTCGAACCAGAACAGGTTGCTCGCGTACCGCTCGCGGTCGTGGTCGTCGAACGTCGAGGGCGCGGCGGCGTCCTCCAGCCAGCCGAGCCCGTCGAGCTGGGCGACGACACCCTGGACGTCGGGCGGTGTGGCGGCGAACCCCTGCCCGCGCAGCGCGTCCGCGAGCGCCGGGACGTCCCGCGTCCCGTCGAGCAGCAGGCGCAGCAGCGCGAGGACGCGACCGTCGGGGTCGGCCACCCGGACCCGGACCTTCGGGTCGAGGCTGACGACGAGCTCGCCGTCGTGGGCGAGGCAGTTGAGCGACTTGAGCCGGGGAATCATCGACGCCTCCGTGGCGGACCGCCTCGTGCGCCGAGGTCGTCACCCGGCGTCGAGGTCGTCAGTCACGACTGACGACCTGGGCGGGGAGCGGCGACCTCGAGGGCCGGGCGGGGTTCTGGGGATGGGGTGGGGAACGTGCGGAGGCCGGCCCCGC
>NZ_BIMR01000496.1 GCF_004306155.1 Cellulomonas biazotea | reverse complement strand
GCCGGGCGCCGTGCGACGGCGCCCGGCCGGGCCGGAGCATGGCTGGAACAAGACGGACGTCCAGCCCGTTATGTCTCGCGAGAACCGTTCCTGAGAAGAGGTGGCATGGCGACGAGGAGAAGCCGGGTCGAGTTCGAGGACGACCACGGGACCACGGTCCGCTACGACCGGCACCCCAACGGCGGCGGGCTGGTCTCGCCGGGCGCGCGGGTGCACGACGACGCGAGCATCGCGACGACCGCGTACGTCGAGTCGGGGGCCCGTGTCGGGCCCCGCACGCGCGTGGGCAGCGGGAGCTGGATCGACCACGACGTCACCGTCGGCAGCGACGTGACGATCGGGACGACGGTCCACCTGCGCCCCGGCACCCGCGTCGGGCACCGCGCGCGGGTCGGCAGCCGGGCACGGCTCGGCGAGCACGTCGTCGTGGAACCGGGCGCGAGCGTCGCGCCCGACGAGATCGTGCCGGACCGCACGGTCGTCGGGCGCCACAGCGTCCGCACGGCGGCCTAGCGCCCGTCCGCCACGTCCGTCGGGCCCCGCCACGGGCGGGTGCCCGATGCGCGTCGCGGTCGTCCGTCCCGCGGTCGCTCGGCCCGGCAGGACCCTGCGTCGCCGTGGCCGACGCGTCCGGTCAGCGCCACAGCCCGGAGGCGTCCGGAACCGTCGGACCGCACGTCCCGCCCGGCTCGACCGTCGCCTCGTAGTGCCAGACCTCGTTGTCGAACACCTGGCACAGCCCGAACCGCCACCCGTGCTGCTGCAGCCAGTACGCGCCCGCGGTCGGCCCCACGTCGATCGCTGTCCCGGTGACGTGCGCGGACCCGTCGGGCGGGGCGACCCACCGGTGCGCCTCTTCCTCGGTGCCGTAGCGCGCGAGGGTCGCGTCGACGAGCGCCTGCTGCTCCTGCGCGGTCCGGCGGCCCGACGTGATCGTGAGCTCGACACCGTCCTCGGCCGCGGCAGCCCGCGCCTCCTCGAACCGGCGGACGAGCTCCGCGTCGAGCGCACCGTCGGGCGACGGCGGGTCGACCGGGGCGGCGTCGACCCCGGTCGCCGGGCCGACCGTCTCCGCGGCCGCCGGGGGTGCGACGGCGGGGCCCGGCGGGACGCCGAGCGCGGTGTCGAGCGCGCCCGTCCCGACGACCGTCGCCGCAC
>NZ_BIMR01000495.1 GCF_004306155.1 Cellulomonas biazotea | reverse complement strand
GCGCTCGTCGAGGTCGCCGCGCGACGGGCGGCGGGCGGGGGCGTGGGTGAGGCGGCCGGGCGCGCGACGGCGGGGACCGGCGCCGGGGGAGCCGCGGACGGTCCCGGCACCGGGAGCACCGTCGAGGGATCGGGCACTCTCGGTCTGTCGAAGGGCGACGGCACGGCGGGTCCGGCCGGCGACGGTGCTGCGGGTCCGGCCGGTGACGGTGCAGCGGGAACCGGCCGACTGCGCGGCGCGGGTCTCGGAGCAGCCGGTGGTGCCGCCGGCGTCGACGTCGGCAGCGGTCGGCACGCGCGGCGTCGCGGCGAGGACGGGGGCGACACGGGCGACGACACCGGTCGCGGGCTGCGGGCGTGGTGGGCGCGCGTGCGTCGAGGCGGACGCTCGTGAGCCCGACGCCACGGCGAGGGGTGGACGACCCGGCGAGTCGCGTCGCGGCGCTCGAGGAGGCGGTGCGGCTCGCCGCGGGGCGGCTCGGCCCTGAGGTCGAGGAGCCCGCGGTCGAGGTCCTCGGTCGCGCGCGCGAGCGGCTCGCGCTGTCCGGCGACTACACGGTGGTCGCGCTCGCGGGCGCGACCGGGTCGGGCAAGTCGTCGCTCATGAACGCGCTGGTCGGGCGCGAGGTCGCGCGTCCCGGCGTCATGCGGCCCACCACCGGTCGCCCGCTCGCCGTCGTCCTGCCGCCACCCACCGCGGAGGCGCCCGTGCCGCCGGGAGACGGCACCGTGCCCGGGCAGGGACGCCCGACGACGGGGGTGGCGAACGGCTCCGGTCCGCACGACCTGCTCGACTGGCTCGACGTCGCCGACCGGCACGTCGTCACGGCGGACGACGTCCCCGTCGCGGAGCGTCGCGCGTCGCGGTGGTGGCGGCGCGCCAGGACCGCCTCGCTCGTCGCCCCGCCTCGCGCGGCTGGTTCGCACGGCGCGACGACCCGCGCAGACGCACCGCTCGGCGAGACCTGGAGTGGTGACGCCGTCCGCGCGCGCGGCGAGGACGGCGACGGCGGCGACCCGGCGCCGGCCCTCGCCGGGCCGCGACTGCCGACCGGTGCCGTGCTGCTCGACCTTCCCGACCACGACTCGGTCGTCGCGGAGCACCGGGCCATCGCGGAGCGGCTGTACGCACGGGCGGACCTGCTCGTCTGGGTCGTCGACCCGCAGAAGTACGCCGACGCCGCGCTGCACGTCCGCTACCTGCGCCCGCTGGCGGGGCACGCGTCGGTGCTGGTCCTCGCGCTGAACCAGACCGACCGGCTCGCCCCGCGGGAGGTCGACGCGGTCGTCGCCGACGTCCGCCGGATCGCGGCGCAGGACGGGCTGCGGGACGTCACGGTGCTGCCGGTCAGCGCGGCGACGGGGGAGGGCGTCGAGGCGCTGCGCGCCTACCTCGTCGAGGCGTCCCGCCGTCGTGCGGCCGCGACGCAGCGGGTGCTCGCCGACGTCCGCGCCGCCGGGGCCGTGCTCCGCGACGCGTGCGGCACGGCCGGTGCGCCGGGCGCCCCCGAACGGAGCGTGCAGCGGCTCGTCGACGCGCTCGAGGTCGCCGCCGGCGTCCCGCTGGTCGTCGACGCGGTCCGGCGCTCGGCGC
>NZ_BIMR01000494.1 GCF_004306155.1 Cellulomonas biazotea | reverse complement strand
CCCCCGGGCTCCCCGCCGCCCTGCGCGACGCGAAGGGCTCGCTCGCGCGGGCCGTGCGGTCGCTGCGCGCCGCCGCGCCCGCGGGGTCGGCCGTCCAGGGCGTCGACGGCGGCCTGCACCTGCTCGTGGACGCGCTCGTCGCGGACGTCGAGGCGCACGGCGGCGAGGTGCGGACCCGCACCCGCGTGACCGAGGTCCGTCCCGCCGGCGACGACCCCACCGGCTACGAGGTCGTCCTCGCGGACGGCGCGGTGCTCCGGGCGTCCCGGCTGGTGCTCGCCACGCCCACGACCGGCGACCTGCTGCGCCCGCTGCTCGCCGCGACGCCGGAGGCGTCGGACGGCCCGGACGACGTGCCCGGCACGCCCGCCGACCCGACCGACGGGCTCGACGAGGGGGCCGTCGTCACGCTCGTCACGCTCGTGCTGCGCAGCACCGCGCTCGACGCTGCCCCGCGCGGCACGGGCGTGCTCGTCGCGCAGGAGGCCACGGACGTCACCGCGAAGGCCCTCACGCACGGGACCGCGAAGTGGCCGTGGCTGGCGCGTGCCGCCGGGCCGGGCCGTCACGCGGTCCGGCTGTCGTACGGGCGCGCGGGCGACGACGCGTCCGCGGTGCCGGCCGACAAGGACGCGCTCGTCGACCTGGCGCTGCGCGACGCGGCGGTGCTGCTCGGTGTCCCGCTGCCCGCCGACGCCGTCGAGGGCACCGCGGTCGTCCGTTGGACGCAGGCCCTCCCCCGGCCGAGCGCGGCGCACCAGGCGGCGGTCACCGAGGTCCGGTCGGCCGCGGCGGCGCTGCCGGGGGTCGCGGTGTGCGGGGCGTGGGCGGCGGGCAACGGGCTGGCGTCCGTCGTCCCGGACGCGCAGGCGGCGGCCCGCACCCTCCTCTGACCCTCGCGCCGGGTCGGGAGTCGTCGGTCACATTTCCTCGCGATTCTTTTCTGACAGTTCGCCGGATCGTCGCGAAGAATGTGACCGGCACCATTCCGGGTGTCGTTCGACCAGCGGTTCCCCGATATTTTCTGACGGATTGTCAGGTCGCCGTCGCGCCGCCCGACGGGACGCATTCCCGGGGTCGTCCGGCACGCTTCGACACGGACCCGCACCGCGTTGGACACTGGGCGGCATGCCCCAGCAGGTCCGCATCGGCACGCGCGCGAGCACCCTCGCCCTCACCCAGACCGGGCACGTCGCCGACGCGCTCGCCGCGCACGGCGGGCTCGACCTCGAGACGGTCCGCGTCCGCACCGACGGCGACCGGTTCACGGGCTCGCTCGCGAGCCTCGGCGGCGCGGGCGTGTTCGTCACGGCGCTGCGCGACGCCCTGCTCGACGGCCGGTGCGACGTCGCCGTGCACTCCCTCAAGGACCTGCCGACGGCCGACGCCCCGGGCCTCGTGCTCGCCGCCGTCCCGCCCCGCGAGGACCCCCGCGACGCCCTGTGCGCGCGCGACGGGCTCACGCTCGCCGGGCTGCCCGAGGGCGCGCGCGTCGGCACCGGCTCGCCGCGCCGGGCCGCCCAGCTCCTTGCCGCACGGCCCGACCTCGACGTCGTCGACATCCGCGGCAACGTCGACACCCGCCTCGGCCGCGTCGCTGGCTCCACGACCGGACCCGGCGACCTCGACGCCGTCGTGCTGGCGCGGGCCGGTCTCGCCCGGATCGGCCGCCTGGAGGCCGTGACCGAGCTCTTCGGGCCCGACGTCATGCTCCCCGCCCCCGGGCAGGGCGCCCTGGCCGTCGAGACCCGCGCGGGCGGCCTGACGACCGACGTCGTCGCGCCGCTCGCCGCCGCGCTGCGGGCGCTCGACCACCGGCCGACCCGCCTCGCGGTGCTCGCCGAGCGCGCGCTGCTCGCCCGGCTGGAGGCCGGCTGCGCCGCCCCGGTCGGCACGCTCGCCGTGCTCGCCGACGACGGGACGCTGACCCTCGAGGCCGTCGTCGTACGGACCGACGGCACGGCCTCGCTGCGCCGCTCCGGTCACGCTGCCCTCACTCCCGCAGCCCGTCCCGACGGCCACGGCGCCGTCAGCGCGTCCGACGAGGCCACGAGTGCCGCCGACGCCGCCGCGGCCCACGCGCTCGGCGTCGCCCTCGCCGACGACCTGCTGGCCGCGGGTGCGGGCGACCTCGCCGACCTGCGGAGCACACGGTGAGCACCCCCGACCTCGCCGACCCGCGGAGCACGCGATGAGCGCCCCTGACGCCGTCGGCCTGCCGCTCACGGGCTGGCGCGTCCTCGTCCCCCGACCCGCCGCCGGGGTCAGCCCGGCCGCGATCGCCCTGGCCGCCGCTGGCGCGGAGGCCGTCGTCGTGCCGCTCGTCGAGACCGTCCCGCCCGAGGACCTGGGGCCGCTGGACGACGTCCTGCTGGCGCTCGGCGCGGGCTGGTACCGGTGGCTGGTCGTCACGAGCCAGGCCGCGGTCCCCGTCCTGGAGGCGCGCGCCGCGCACGCCGGACGCACGCTCGCGGGGATCGTCGCCGACGCGCACGTCCAGGTCGCGGCCGTCGGGCCGGGCACGGCCCGCGCACTGCGCGACGCCGGGGTCGTGCCGACCCTCGTGCCGCGCGGCGAGTCGACGGCCCGGGCACTCGTGGCGGCCTGGCCGGCCCTCCCCAGGACCACCCGGAC
>NZ_BIMR01000493.1 GCF_004306155.1 Cellulomonas biazotea | reverse complement strand
CCGTCGTCCGGCGCCCGCGGCGGCACGCACGCGATCGCGGCCTACCGCCTGCTGCTCGGCGACCCTCGGCTCGGCGGGGCGGTCCGGCGGGTCGTCGTGCTCGGCCGGCCGACGCTGTCGCGCCCGGTGCAGCGGCTCCTCGCCCGCGACGACGTCGAGGTCGTCGTCGTCGCGCCGCACGGCGGTGCCTGGCCCGACGCGGCCCGGAACGCCGCCGAGGTGCTCACCGAGGTCCCGACCCGCATGCTGCGCGGCCGGCTGCCGGCGCCGGTCGGCTGGCTCGACGCGTGGCAGACCGCCGGCAAGGCGGCCGACGCGGCGCTCGACGCGGTGCTCGACGGGCCGCCCGAGAGCGACGGCCGCCGCTCGCGCAGCGGCGCGCGCGTGACCGGCCCGGGACTCGCGCGCGTCGTCGCGGGAGTGCTGCAACCGCGCGACGTCCTCGTCGTCGGGTCGTCCAACCCGGTCCGCGACCTCGACCTCGTCGCCCGCTGGGACGCCCCGCCGCTCGTGCTCGCCAACCGCGGGCTCGCGGGGATCGACGGCGTCGTGTCGACGGCCGTGGGCGTCGCGCTGGGCCTGCCCCACCGCCCCGTCCGCGCGCTGCTCGGCGACCTCACGTTCCTGCACGACGTCGGCGGACTCCTGCGCGGTCCGCTGGAGCACGCCGTCGACCTGCAGCTCGTCGTCGCGAACGACGACGGCGGCTCGATCTTCTCGACCCTCGAGCCGGGCGAGCCGGACCGTGCGGGGGTCTTCGAGCGCGTGTTCGGCACCCCGCACGGCGTCGACGTCGCGGCCCTGTGCGCGGCGTACGGCGTGCGGCACACCCGCGTGGGCGACGTCGACGGGCTGCTGCCGGCGCTCGCGACGCCCGGGCCCGGCCTGAGCGTCGTCGAGGTGCGGGTGGACCGCACGGGTCGGCGGGCGCTGGGGGAGCGGCTGGCCGAGGACGTCGCCCGGGCGGTCGACGAGTCCCTGCGCTGACCGGCGCCCGACCAGCGGCCGACCAGCGGCAGCGCACGGGCGTCCGGACGCCCGTGCGCGGCACGCGGACCCCTGCCCGCGGTTCATGAGGAACTGACAGCCAACTCCCAGGTTCGTCGGAGGGTCTCTTCAGCGCGCTGTCGTTCCATGGAGGTCGACAAGGAGGACTGACGATGACGACCACCCCTCAGCACCCCGCGGACGAGAACCACCCCCAGGCGCAGCCGACGCAGCCGATCCCCCCGATCGGCGCGACGCAGCCCCTGCCGGCTGCTCCCGCGACCCCGGCCACCGACGCGGCCCCGGCCGCCGGGCACCCGACGAACCCGTTCACGCCGCCGCACCCGGCCGCGCCGGGCGAGGTCCACGCCGAGGCCGAGCGGGCCCGGCAGGACGCCGCCGCCCAGCGC
>NZ_BIMR01000492.1 GCF_004306155.1 Cellulomonas biazotea | reverse complement strand
GGCGGGGCGTCGGGCGGCCAGGCCGTGGGCGGGACCGGGACGACGCGCGCGTCGGCGGCCGGCGGTCGGCTGTCGAGCACGGGCGCGGCGGTCGGGCCCACCCTGGCCGCGGCCGGCGTCCTGCTGCTGCTCGGTGCGGCGGGCGTCGTGCTGGCTCGTCGGCGCCGCGCCTGACCGTCACCCTGGGACATCCCACCGAGGTCGTCGCACCGTCACCCCGTCACCCAGCCCGCGGCTACGGTGACGGGGTGACGCCGCTCCTGCGCCCCTACGCCGACGACGACGCGCAGGCGACGCTCGACGTCTTCCTCGCCGCGGTGCGCACGACCGCCGCCGCCGACTACGCGCCCGAGCAGGTCGCCGCCTGGGCCCCCGACGACCTGGACGTCGAGGTGTGGGGGCGTCGACGTGCGGCGCTGCGCACGGTCGTCGCCGAGGTCGACGGGCGGGTCGCGGGGTTCAGCGACGTCGACGCCGACGGGTACGTCGACATGATGTTCGTCGCGCCCTGGGCGGGCCGGACGGGCGTCGGCTCCGCGCTCCTGACGTGGGCGCACGACGAGGCGGTGCGCCTGGGCGCGACGTCCATGACGACCCGCGCGAGCATCACGGCCCGGCCCTTCTTCGAGGCGCACGGGTTCCATGTCGAGCAGGAGCACCACCCCGTGCGCCGCGGCGTGACCCTGACCAACTACGCGATGCGCCGCCCCCTGCCCTGACCGCCGCCCGAGCCGTCGGGTCGACCGGACGAGGTCGGCGGCCGCGCGGCAGTGATCGCCGCACAGGTCTGGTCGTCGGGCACGTCGGTGAGGTCGTCGAGCACGTCGGTGAGGTCGTCGAGCACGTCGGTGAGGTCGTCGAGCACGTCGGGCGCGCCAGTGGGCACGGGCGCCCTCAGGCGCGGCGGGCCGCGACCCGCTCGACCAGACGCCGACGCGACGCCACGTGCTCGGTCGCGACCAGCCCCGCCTCCGGCAGCCGCAGCAGGGGCCGCCGCCGGTAGCGCTCGCCGTGCCGTCGCCCCGTGAGGTCGAGCAGCCGCTGCCCGACGCGCCACACGGCCGCGGACGACTCGACGTGGTCGGCGAGCAGCACCCGCCCGCCGGGACGGACGACGCGCGCGAGCTCGCGCAGCACCGCGACCTCGTCGTCGACGCAGCACAGCGAGAAGGTGCACAGCACGGTGTCGAACGACGCGTCGGGGAACGGGAGCGCCGCGGCGTCGGCCCGCAGCGCCACGACGTGCAGCCCCAGCGTCCGCGCGCGCCGCGCGGCGGCGTCGAGCATCGCGGGGCTCTGGTCGACGACCGTCACGTCGGTCGCACGCGCGGCGTAGTACGGCAGGTTCGCGCCCGTGCCGACGGCGACCTCGAGCGTGCGGCCCTGCACCCGTTCCGCGACCCACGCGCGCGCGTCGGCGAGCAACCGGCGCTCCATCCACGCCGTCGTGCGGTCGTAGGAGGGCGCCTGCTGGTCCCAGTAGGCGACGTGCTCGCCGGGGGCCGTCACGCCGGTGCCCGGGTCGTCCGCACGACGCCAGGCAACCGACCCCCGGCTGACGTGTCAAGACCACCCCAGTACCCCCCCCC
>NZ_BIMR01000491.1 GCF_004306155.1 Cellulomonas biazotea | reverse complement strand
GAGCCGGGCCTCCTCGTCGGCGCCCCCGACCCCACGGGCTCGATCGCAGCCGCCGCGGCCGCCGCCCTCGCGTTCGCCGTCGTCGTCGCGGGCGCGCCGTCGCTGCTCGTGCCCGGGGTCCTCGCGCTGCTCGTCGTCGCGCTCGCCGTGCCCCGCCGGCGGGGGCGCGTGCTGCTCGTGGCCCTGCCGGCCCTCGCGCTCACCGGACCCCTGCTCGTCGAGGCTGCCGGTCGAGGGCTCGGCGGCTGGCGCCTCCTGCTGGCCGACCCGGGCCTGCCGCTCGGCGCCGCACCGGCCTCCTCCCTGTCCCGGCTGCTGGGGGTGCCCGCGGACCCCGCGGCGCTCGTCCCGGCGGGCGTCGAGGGGACGCCCGCCGTCGTGTGGCCGCTGCTCACGGGCGGGGCCGTGCTCCTGCTCGCGCTCCTCGCGCTGCTCCGCGGGCGGCCCGCGGCCCGCGCGGTCCGCACGTCGTGGCTCGTGGCGGCCCTCGGCCTCGCGGCCGCGACCGTCAGCACCACCGTGGTCGTCGCGCTCGACGAGGGCTCCGCCGTGCGCGGCTGGCCCGGGCCTGCGCTCTCGCTGGCGTGGGCGGGGTTCCTCGCCGCCGCCGTCGTCGGTGTCGACCGGTTCCGCGAGCGCCTCGCCGCCGCGACGTTCGGCTGGCGGCAGCCCGTCGCGGCGCTCGTCGTGGCCGTGTCCGTCGCCGCGCCGCTGCTCGCGCTCGGCGGGTGGGCGTGGCAGGCGCGCGAGGGCGACGCGCTCGCGCTGCGTGCCCAGGACTCCGCGGTCGTGCCGGCCGTGGGGCAGCAGGCGCAGACGTCGGTGCTCGGCTCACGCGTGCTCGCCCTCGAGGTGCGGCCGGCGGGCGATGCGGACCCCGTCGTCTCCTGGCAGCTCATGCGGGACGACGGGCCGCGGCTCGACGACGTCGCCGCGGCCGCCACGACGCGGACGCTCACGGGCGACCTCGAGGCGCCCACGGCGACCGGCCCGGACGCCGCCACGCAGGAGGTCGACGCGCTCGTCGCCCGCCTGGCTGCTGGTTCCGGCGGCGACGTGGGCGGCGAGCTCGCGGCCCTCGCCGTCGCGGACGTGCTGGTCCCGGCCGTGGCGTCGACCACGACCGACGCCGGGACGGCGACGTCGGCCCGCGCGCTGCGCGACGACCTGGTGGGCCGGCTCGACTCGACGCCCGGCCTGGAGCGGGTGACGCAGACCCCGGCGGGCACGCTGTGGCGGGTCCGCTCGACGGCGACCGCGGGCGCGGTCGCGCCGGTGGCCGTCCCGTCGTGGGCGCGGCTCGTCCCGCCGGCGTCGCAC
>NZ_BIMR01000490.1 GCF_004306155.1 Cellulomonas biazotea | reverse complement strand
CCGTCGGGCACCCGCGACGACCGTGGCGTGCCCGCCGCGGCCGGACCCTCGGCTCCCCGACCGGCGCGCACGGCACCCCCGCAGCGACCCGTCGGCGCCACGCTGCCTGCGGGACCGACCCCGCCCCGCCCGCCCGTGCGCCCCTCGGAGCCGGTCGCGCGCCCCGGCGGCGGGTGGAGCGTCCAGACGGTCCTCCAGGTGCTCGGCGCGGGGCTCCTCGCGACCGCGAGCATCGTCTTCCTCGTCTTCAGCTGGGGCCTGCTCTCGCTCGCGGCGCGCGCCGCGGCCGTCGCCGCCGGGACGCTCGTCGTCCTCGGCCTCGCGTCCTGGCTGCGCCGTCGCCGGCTCACGCAGTCCGCCGAGGCCGTCGGCGCGCTCGGGGCGGTCCTCGTGGGGCTCGACGCCTGGGCGGTGCACGCCACCGGGCTCGTCGGGTCGGTCGACGGGCTCGACTACGCCGCCGTCGCCTGCGCGGTCTGCGCGGTGGTCCTCGGCACGTGGGGGCGCCTCAGCGGCGTCCGCGCCGGCACGGTGGCCGCCGCGCTCCTCGCCCCGGCCGTCCCGGTCGTGCTGCTCCCCCACGCCGACGGCCCCACCGCCGCGACGCTCCTGCTGCTCGCCTCGACGGCGGTGTCCTCCGTCCGCTTCCTGCCCGGAGCGACGCTCGTCGCCGAACGGCGGACGCTCGGAGTCCTCGCGGTCCTGACGACCGCCACCGCGGCGGCGACCGCCCTCACGGCCGCCCTGTCGTCCACGGACCCGGCCTGGCACGCGGCCGGCGCGCTCACGGCCGTCGCCGTCGCGGCGCTCGGCCAGGCGCTGCCCGGGCGCGCCGTGGTCGACGGCCCGCCCCTGTCGACGCCCCGGCACGGCGCCGCGCCCTGGACGGACGTCGCC
>NZ_BIMR01000489.1 GCF_004306155.1 Cellulomonas biazotea | reverse complement strand
CGCCCCCCCCCCCCGGGGGGGGCCCCCCCCACGCCCTGCTCGCCCCGACGCCCCGCCGGCCAGCCCCCGCTGCAGCCGGACGGGGCGTCGTCGTTCTCCGGGGACGCACGGGGTCGTCCGTCGACCGCGCCGTCCCGGGGTCCGGGGCGCACGGCGCGAACAGGACGAACCGCGCGCGACACGCCGGACCTCGCGGGCGACGCGCCGGGTGCACGCCCCGAACCTGCCGCACGGGGTGCCGTCGACGTCCGGCCCGGGCAGACTGTGGCACCGATCCGGAGCCCCACCCCGGCCCGCCCCGGCCGCCGTCGCCCCTGGAGGACCACGTGAACCGCCTGCCCCGCCCCGCCGCCCGCCGCCGCCTGCTCGCGCGCGCCGCGGCCCCCGTGCTCGTCGCCGGACTGGCCGTCGGCCTCGCCGGCTGCACCGACGCGGAGATCGACCAGGCCGCGCAGTCCGCGAAGGACGCGGCGTCCGCCGCGTCGGGCGCCGTCGGCGACCTGCGCGCCGCGGTCGACGAG
>NZ_BIMR01000488.1 GCF_004306155.1 Cellulomonas biazotea | reverse complement strand
CGCGCCGCCCCCGAAGCCGGGGTGCGGCGCGCCGTCCGTGCGACCGGCGTGCGGGCCGTCAGCTGAAGCGCACGGCCCCGAACAGCCAGCCGGCGCTCGACCCGGCGCCGACGGACATGCTGGAGACGTCGGTGCGCAGCATCTGCGCGTTGTGCCCGGACGAGTTCGACCACGCGGAGACCAGCGACGACGCGCTGCCGTTGCTCACGCAGCCGACGATGTTGTCGGACCCGGAGTGCCAGATCCCGCCGGTCGCCGCCATGTCGAGGGCGTGCGACGTCAGCCCGCCCGAGCGCGAGACGGACAGGGTGCCGAGGCCGTTCGCCGAGCGGTACGCGTTGATGGCGTCGCCGATGGCCCCGGCGCTCGCCTCGGACGCGGCCCCGCCGGACCCCTGGCAGACCTTCCCGCCGGCGGGGACGCCGCCCGGCGCGGGTGCGGCCGGGGCGGACCCGCCCGACGGCTGCGGCGACGTCGTCGTGCCGCGCGACGTCTTGGGCCGCACGGTCGTCTTCGTCGCGGCGCGCGCGGCGGCCTGACGTGCCGCC
>NZ_BIMR01000487.1 GCF_004306155.1 Cellulomonas biazotea | reverse complement strand
CTCCTGGGTGGTGGGTCGGGTCGGGGCGTCGACGGGGTCGCCGCCGTGGGGGACGTCGGGGACGTCGGCGGGTGGGGGAGTCGGGGCGCCCCAGCCTCGGTAGCCGACGTAGGACGCGCCGGCGATCGCGCAGCCGAGCAGGATGCCCGCGACGACGTCGGACGGGTAGTGCACGCCGAGCAGGACGCGGTCCGCGGCGGTGGCGAGCACGGCGGCGGCGGCGAGCGCCGGGACGACGACACGGCCCACGCGCCCCAGCAGCGGCCACACGAGGAGCGTCAGGGTGACGCCGACGACGGCGGTGTTCGTCGCGTGACCGGACGGGAAGCTCGACCCGGGGGCGTGCGCGACGGCGTCCTCGACGACGGGCCGGGTGCGCTGCACGAGCCCCTTGACGCCGAGCTGGATGACCCAGCCGGCCATGATCGTCGCGAACGCCCACAGGGCGCGGGCGCCGAGCTGGTGCCGCCGCCACACCCAGACGCACACGAGCGTCCCGGCGAGGTTGACCCAGACGGCCTGGAACGCGGTCTGCCAGCCGACGAGCACCGAGCGGAACGCGGGCGACTCACGCGTGACGTCGGTCGCGGCGCGGATGGTGTCCTCGTCGAACCGGAGCACCGCGGTGACCTCGCCGCGCACGAGGACGGCCAGCACGACGACCGGGAGCGCGACGGCGGCGCCCAGGACCGCGGCGCGCACCAGCGCCCGGCGGCGGACGGTCGTGGCGTGCATCCGCCGAGGGTAGGGGCGGGCGCGCGCGCCCGCGCGGCGAGCAGGTCAGGCCGGTGCACAGCTCCCCGCCGGCGCCGCTCGCGTCCGCGGCCCACCCGCGTTCGCGGGCCGTGCCACGGGTGGGCCGGGGTCAGCTGACCGTCGTAGGGCACCCGCGCTCGCGGGCCGTGCCACGGGTCGGCCCGGCTCAGCCGACCGTCGTCACGACCGTCCCCGCGGGCGCCTGCCACAGCACGTCGACGACGTCGTCGGTCACCCGCACGCACCCGTTCGACACGGGCCCGCGCCCGCGCAGGGTCGTCGTGTGGATCGCGGTGACCGCGGTCCCGGTGGGCACGTCGTAGTGGTCGATCGTCTCGCTCTGCGTGGACAGGGGCAGGACGCGGGGCGTCGTCGTGCCGGGCTCCTCCCACCGCAGGCCGAGCAGGAACGCGAGGCCGTGCGGGGTGGGGGTGTCGGGGGCGCCGGTCGCGAGCACGGGGAACGTGCGGACGGACGTGCCGTCGTCGACGGTGAGGGTCTGCGCGGCGACGTCGACGACGACCGACCAGTCGGTGCCGGACGGCTGCGTCGCCGACGTGCGGATCCACGCGGTGCGGCCGTTGACCTGCGCGCGGTCCTCGCTGGGCAGCGCGCCGCGGGTCGCGACCAGGACGCGCACCCACCCGGACGCCTCGTCGACGACGGGCAGGACGTGCGGGGCGCCGAGCACGGTCGTCGGCACGACCCCGACAGCGGGCCCGCCGACGGTCGCGTACGCGGCGGCCGGCTCGGTGACGGTCACGGTGCGCCACCGCCCCAGGGCCGTGTCGGAGTTCTCGAGCGGGCTCAGCCCGTCCGTGCCGGGCAGCCCGGGCACGACGTGCAGGACGTCGACGACGGGCAGCGTCGTGAGGTCGACGGGGGCGGGTGGCGGCGGGGCGGCGACCTTCTCGACGGCCACGGGCAGCGCGACGACGACCGGCGCGACGACGGGCGGGTCGGTGACCGGCGCGCAGCCCGCGACGACGACGAGCGCGGCGACGACCAGCGCGGCGGACGCGAGCGGGCCGCTGCGTCGCGCCGCCGAGACCGCGTCGCCGGGCGCGCCGGTGCGACGG
>NZ_BIMR01000486.1 GCF_004306155.1 Cellulomonas biazotea | reverse complement strand
CGCCGGGTCCCACCGGACCCGCGGACGCCGGCCGTCGCGTTCCCGGGGACGGCCCTCACACCTCCCAGGTCCCGGTCCGCCGACGGTCGTGGAACGCGAGGATCTGCAGCTCGGAGGCCACGTCCACCGCCCGCACGTCGACGTGCGCCGGCACCCGCAGCGCGCGCGGCGCGAACGTGAGGATCCCGACGACCCCCGCGTCGACCAGGGCGTCGCACACGACCTGCGCCCCGGCGGCGGGCGTCGCGATGACGCCGATCGTCGCCCCCGTGCCCGACACGAGCCCCGCGAGCTCCGCGAACGGCTGCACCGTGAGCCCCGCGACCGTCGTGCCGACGACGTCCGGGTCGGCGTCCACGAGCCCGACGACCGCGAACCCGCGGTCCGCGAAGCCCGAGTAGTTCGCGAGCGCGTGCCCCAGGTTGCCGATCCCGACGATGACGACGCGACGCTGCGTCGTCAGGCCCAGCACGACCTCGACCCGCTCCGACAGGTGCGCGACGTCGTAGCCGACGCCCCGGCGCCCGTACGAGCCGAGGAACGACAGGTCCTTGCGCAGCTGCGCCGACGTCACCCCGGACCGCGCCGCGAGCTCGTCGGACGACGTGAGGACCGCGCCCTCGGCGGCCAGCGCGTGCAGCGCCCGCAGGTACCCGGGCAGCCGCGCGACCGTCGACGGCGGCACCGCGCGCGCCGGACCCTGCCCGGCGTCCCGTCCACGGGTGTCCCCGTGCTCGCCGGTCCCGCCCGGCGCCGTCACCGCACCCCGCGTCCCGGGCGTCCTGCCATGCGTGTCCACGTCGACTCCCGCAAGCCCCCGCACGGCCGGGGCCCCGACCGTGGGGACAGGTTAGGGCGTCGGCCGTGGCCGTGAAAGGGCCCGCAGCAGGTGTCCCCCGTCGATCCGCCAGTAGCCCTGGCGCACCCCGTCGACCTCGACCACCGGGACGAGCTCGCCGAGCTCCCCGGCCAGGTCACGGCCCCCGGCGGCGTCCCCGGGGCGGTCGACGTCGACCTCCCGCC
>NZ_BIMR01000485.1 GCF_004306155.1 Cellulomonas biazotea | reverse complement strand
GCCCGGCCGCTGCACCCGGGGCGGTGGCGCCGGTGGCGCGAGGGCGACCACGTCGACGTCGGGCGCACGACGCTCGTGCTGCGCCGCCCGCCTGCCTCCGCACCCGGAGCGGCCGGCCCCCACGACGCGGGCGATCCGCACGGCAGGCGTCGCGAGCGCGACCCCGCCACGGCGGCCCTGTGGGTCGGCCCGGTCGTCGGCAGCGTGGTGCTCGCCGCCGTCGTGCGGCAGCCGCTCCTGCTCGTCGTCGGGCTCGTCACCCCGCTCGTGGCGCTGGCGACGCACCTGGTGGGCGCGCGACGTCGTCGGTCCGGGGGTGCCTCCGGGGTCGGTGGTCCGTCCGGGTCGGGTGACGCGTCCGGTCGTGGCGGCGCGACCGGCCGAGGCGGGGTGACGGGCCCTCCCGTGGCGACGGGCGGCCGCGGGGCGTCAGGCCTGGGTGGGACCTCCGGACCGGGTGGGGCGACCGTCGTCGCGCGCGCGGTGACCGACCCCGCGGACCTCGTCGCCGCGACCATGCACGCGATCCTCGACGGCGGCCCGCGGGTCCGCGGGGGTGCCCCCTGGGCGCCCGACGGCACCCTGGTCGTCGTCGGTCCTCCCGGCGCCGCCCGGGACGTCGCGCGCGGGCTCCTGCTCGGCGAGCTCGGGTCGCACCTCGACGCGCGGGTCGTGCTGCGGACCGCCGACGAGCGCGCGTGGCAGTGGTGCGCGACGGTCGCCGGGACGGGACCGCTGCCCGCGACCGACGAGACCGGCGACCCCGGCGCGTGCGTCGTCGTCTGCGACACGGCCGACGCGATCGGCGGACTCGCCCGCTGGCGTGCCGCGACACCGGCCGGGCACCGGCTGCTGCTCGTCCTGCCGCACCGCGGGGCCGTCCCCGCGTGGTGCCGCCACGTCGTCGAGGTCGACCACCGTGGCGCGACGCTGCACGCCCCCGGGGCGTCCTCCCCCGTCCCGCTGCACGCCGTCCGGGAGCACCGGGCTCGCGCGCAGCTCGTGCGCGCGCACGCCGCCCGCGCCGTCGCCGCGGACGGCGCCCCCGACCTCGCGCCGCCGGGTGCCGTCGACCTCGGGGACCTGCCCCACGTGCCGCGACCC
>NZ_BIMR01000484.1 GCF_004306155.1 Cellulomonas biazotea | reverse complement strand
GAGCAGCGCACGACCGGCCGGCGACAGGGCTCCCGCGCCGACGACACCGAGCCGGCCCGCCTCCGCGAGCACCGCCGTCACGGCGGACGCGGGCGGCACCGAGCGCGGCGTGCGCCAGCGCAGCGTGTCGAGCACCTGGTGCGCGGTCGGGGCGACCCCCTCCGGGACGTCGGCGAGCACCTGCAGGACCGCGGAGCGCAGCCGCGGCGCCCACGCCCGGTGCAGCTCGGGGTCGAGGGCCGCCCGGACCGCGCCGCGCTCGTCACGGCCTCCGACGAGCCACGGCGTCCGGGGAGTCGCGAGCCACGTCCGCGCGAGCGCCGACCAGCGCTGCGGGACGTCGAGGGCCGTCCAGTCGTCCAGCTCCAGGGTCGGCACGAACGACGGCGACTCCTCCCCGTCGTCGGCGACCAGCCCCGCGGCACCCGCGAGCTCGACGACGAACGCGGCCTCCGCCTCGTCGACCTCGAGCGTCGCCGCGACGCGCCGCAGCTCGCGCACACCGAGCCCGCCCGAGCGCAGCACGGGCGCCGGCTGCCGCTCCCACAGGTGCGCGACGCGGGCCACGAGCCGCACGACGTGCTCGCC
>NZ_BIMR01000483.1 GCF_004306155.1 Cellulomonas biazotea | reverse complement strand
CGGCCGCGGCGGCCGAGCAGCCGACGAGGGTCGCGGCCACGAGGCCGGCGAGCAGGGCGGTGCGGGCGACGAGGCGCCCGGTGGTGCGTCGCATGGGGTTCTCCGTGTTCTCTGCGGTGTCAGGTCGGTGGGTCAGCGGGCGGCGGGCTCGACGTGGCGGTCGAGCACGCGGCGCCACGGCGTGGCGGGCAGGTCGGGGTGGAGCACGGCCATGCCGGTGCCGTACTTCGACAGGCGCACGGGGCGCAGGCCGTGCCGCCACAGCAGGCGGTCGGTCGACGACGGGGTCGAGCCGGTCTTCGTCTCGACGACCGCCAGGCCGGGCAGCGCGCGCTCGCGGCCGTCGGCGGGGTCGGTCCACACGAGGCCGGTGTCGACGGTCGTGCGCGAGGCCGGGCCGCCGTCGTCCGCGGGGACGTGCAGGGTGATGCGGTCGTAGGTCGTGACGAGCGTGGGACGCAGGGGGCCGTCGAGGCGGTCGGCGCGCTCGTCGCCGAGCACGGTCGTCGCGAACGACCACGCCGGGTCGGTGAGCGTCGCGGATGCCGCGGGCTCGTGCGGCAGGCGGTCCTTGACGGTCGTGCCGCGGGGCCCGCGCGTCTTGACCTCGACCCAGCACAGGTCGTCGTCGACGTACGTGCGGGTGCGCACCTTGAACCGCTGACGGCGTCGGCGGGCCGCCCCGAGGTAGCTGGTGAGCGCGGGCGTGTCGAAGTACACCGAGCGGTAGGTGAAGGTGCGCCGGCCGCCGATGTCGAGCACGCGCGCCGCGGGGTCCAGCTCGTCGAGCAGGCCGCCGAGCGTCGGCAGCGGCACGACGTACTTGCGGTCCACGCGGGTCTGCAGCGCGGCGTCGGCCTGCAGGTCGTCGAGGGTCACGGCGGGCAGCCGGTGCAGGGCGGACGTCATCGCTGCGCCGCCGCCCAGCGGGGGTCCGCGGCGTCCGCGTCGTCGAGCGGCGTGGGCTGCGGGACGTGGTCGTCGCGGCGTGCGGGCCGCGCGCCGGCCTCGTACCGGACGTCGACCGTGGTGGTGTCGTTCACCAGGTCGAGGCGCTGCACGCTCACGCGTCGCACGCGGCCGCCGAGCAGGTGCTCGAGGTGCGCGGCGAGCGCGGCCTCGTCGGTGATCGCCCGGTCGACGACGATCGTCTGCTGCCGGTACCGGGGGAGGACCCGCGGGCTGTCGGCCACCGCGAGGACCACGACGACGAGCCCCATGAGCGCCGCGCCGACGGCGACGGTCGTCGCGCCGAGACCGCCGATGAGGCCGAGCGCGAGGGCCGCGAAGTAGTACGCGACCTCGGTCTGGCTGAGCTCGGCGGAGCGCAGCCGGATGATCGACAGGACCCCGAACAGCCCCAGCCCGACGCCCGCGCCGACCGTGCTGGTCGCGAGGGTGGCCGCGACCGCCAGCACGCCGACGTTGACGCCGAGGTAGGCGACCGCGAGGTCGCGGCGGCGGTGCCGGGGCAGGTACACGGCGAACGTGAGGACGAGGATCGCGACGAGGTCGACGGCGTAGAGGACGGTGGGGGACATGCGGTGGCTCCTGACTGGTCGGGCGTGGTGACCAGTCAGCCGTGCGGTCCTGGGTGCTCGCTGTGCGTCGCCTGAGGCCCGGGTCTGGATCGCGCGTCGGTGCGCTGGTGCTGCCGGCGGGTGCGACCGGGACGCGGCGGCGCCCGGGCCCGGGGGGGG
>NZ_BIMR01000482.1 GCF_004306155.1 Cellulomonas biazotea | reverse complement strand
GCACCGACGTGCTCGAGGCCCAGTCGACCGTCGTCGGCGACCTCGTCGACGCGCCGTCTGAGGTCGCCGGCCTGCCGTTCACCGTCCTGCTGCCCGCGCGCGGACCGTGGGGCGACCGCGTCGGCCACGCCGCCGCCCTGCTCGCGGAGCTGCCCGCCGAGCTCGGACCGCACGGCTGGAAGCTCGCCGACCGACCCGGGGGCGACCTCGGTCGTGCCCGCGCCTACGTGCGCGAGGACCTCGACGCGCTCGCGGTCGCCGCGCACGGGTACACGGGCCCGCTCGTGCTGCCCGTCGCCGGACCCCTGACGCTGGCGGCGAGCCTGTACCTCGCGCGCGGCGACCGGGTGCTGTCCGACGCGGGCGCCGTCCGGGAGCTCGCGGAGTCGCTCGCGGTCGGGATCGGCGAGCACGTCGCCGCGGTGCACCGGTCCGTGCCCGGGGCGCAGGTCACCGTCCTGCTGCACGAGCCGCTGCTCGCCCAGGTCGTCGCGGGCGTCCTGCCGACCTTCTCGGGGTACGCCGCGCTGCGCGCCGTGCCCGGTCCCGTGGCCGCCGAGCGGCTCGCGACGGTCGCCGACGGTGCTCGGGCCGGCGGCTCCGGTGCCGCGGCGGTCGTCGTGCACGGCGGCACCGCGTGGACGTCGCTCGCGACCGTCCGCGCCGCCCGGGCCGACGGCGTCGCGCTGGCCG
>NZ_BIMR01000481.1 GCF_004306155.1 Cellulomonas biazotea | reverse complement strand
GTGCCGCGGGAGCCGCCGCGACCGGGGCGACGGTGGGCGCGGGAGCGGGTGCCGCGGGCGCGGGAGGTGCCGGGGGGACGTCCGCGGCCGGAGCCGGGGGAGCGGCGGGCTTCGCGAAGGGGTCCGCCTGCGCGGCAGGAGCGCCCGGCGCGGTCGTCTGCCAGGGGCTCGGGGACGTCGGCGGTGCCGCCGGTGCGGGGACCGGCGGGGTGCCGGTGGTCTCGTCGGTCACGGTCGGTGAACCTCGCTCTCCAGGTGGTCCAGGGCCTGCGCGAGCCGCGCGAGTCCCAGGTCGTCGTGGGGTGGTGGCCCGTACAGCAGAGCCTCAACCTCCGTCGTCGGGCGCCCCGTGGCGCGGACGACGGCGTCGACGAGCGTGTGCGCGTCGGCCGACCGGGCGAGCCCGAGGCGCTGCGCGCACCGCGACGCCGCACCGGCACGCAGCGCGGCGGCGGCGTGGCCGTACGACCGCGACCGGCGGTACAGCCGCCCGCGCCCGCGCGTGGTCTCGGCTGCCGGCACGACGACGGGCAGCGGCTCGGCGACGACGCGGCCGAGTCGCCGGCCCCGCCACACGGCGGCCGCGACGACGACGAGGACGAGTTGGAGCGCGACGAGCGGGACGGCCGGGGGGAGCAGGGCGCCGAGCCCGGGTCCGGCGCTCGCCTCGCTCCCGGCGCCGACGTCGTCGTACGACGGGATGTACCAGACCAGGCGGTCGTTCCGGCCGAGCATCCGCAGCACCAGCGCGGCGTTGCCGGCGGTGGCGAGGTGGTCGTTGGTGAGGGGGGCGCTGTCGGCGAGCGCGGTGACGCGCTGCGGGCCGTCGACGACGGCGTACGCGCCGGACCCCGGTGCGTCGCCCGGGCCGGGGAAGCACACGACGGCGTCGTCGGTGAGCGCCTGGAGCCCGCCGCTCGCGGTGATCGACCCGGCCGCCTGCGCATCGGGGTCGTCGCACTGCGCGGTGCGCTCCACGCCGTCGTCGGCGAACGGCGCGCCTGCCGCGGTCACGGCGTCGGTCGCGACGGACAGGGCGCGCACCGCGTCGACGAGCACGAGGTCGGCACCGGTCGCGACGAGCTCCTCCAGGACGGCGTCCTCGAGCACCAGGTCGCCGCCGATGACGAGCAGCGTCGTGCCCTCCTCCGCGAGCCGGACGGCGTCACCGTGCCGGCGGACGTACTCGACGTCGACCCCCTCGCGGCCGAGGATCTGCGCGGCCGCGCGCGCACCGCCGCCGTCAGGGTTGTCGGGCGCCAGCGGGTCGGCCGACGTGCGGGGCGTGGGCAGCGCCGCGAGCAGACCCGCGAGGGCGAGCAGCACGAGCACGACGAGGGGCGCACGCAGCCGCCGCCAGCGACGCCGGGCACGCGAGGCCGCCGTCGTGCCGTCGCCCACCACGGGGGCCGTCGTGACGCTCACGCGGGCACCGCCGGGTGGTCCGACGGCTCGCGCGACGGGGACGTCGGCCGGGTGGCGCGCACGCGCGCGTCGACGTCGCGCAGCCGGGCGTCGTCCTCGGCCGTCGCCGCGACGCCGCCGTAGGCGACACCGTCGAACAGGTCGCCCGCGACGCGCAGG
>NZ_BIMR01000480.1 GCF_004306155.1 Cellulomonas biazotea | reverse complement strand
GCCCGGGCCGGCCGCCGCGGCGTTCCGGCTCGTCGGCGCGCTCGCGGCCGCCGACGGCCGGGCCGGGGCGCTGCTCCTGGCCTCGACCGGACGCGCCGGCCTCCCCGAGGGCTTCACCGTCCTCTGAGCCGTCGTCGGCCTAGCCCGCGGCGAGGACCTCGCGCAGGCGCGCGGCGAACGCCGCCGGCTCGCCCCGCTGCCCGAACTCCCCGCCGAGGAACCCGCCGTGGTCGCTCGGGAAGTCGGTGAGGTCCTGGCCGAGCGCGGCAGCGAGCGCCTGCGACGCGCGCCACGTGAGCAACCCCGCGCTCTCGACCCCGGCGGCGACGACGACCCGGGTCGACGCCGCGGCCAGCGCCGCGACGTCCGGACGGTACGCCGTCACGGCGTCGGACACCCCGGACAGCAGCGGGTCGCCGCGGTTGCCGTCGTCCTCGGTCGGCAGCCCGAACACGGCGGGGTCGACGGGCTCGCTGCCGAAGTCGTCGGGGAGCTCGCCCTTCCACGACGCCAGCGCGATGAACGCCGCCATCCCCGCACCCCAGCCGCGCTCCTGGTACGTCGACGTGACGCGCGCACCCGCGGCGGCCGCCTGGGCGGCGTCGGGCAGCAGGGGGACGACCGGCGGCTCGTGCGCGACGAGCGTGCGCACGTCCTCGGGGTGCGCCGTGACGAGCGCGAGACCCGTGACCGCCCCGCCGCTCGACCCGAACAGGTCGACCGGGCCCGCGCCCAGCGCCACGAGCAGCTCGTGCAGGTCGGCCGCCTGCTGCACCGGGTCGTTCTGCTGCGAGCCGTCGTGACGCGTGCTGCGGCCCAGACCCCGCGGATCGGGCGTGACGACCGTCCGGTCCGGGAGGAGCGACGCGAGGGTGCCGAAGCCGCTCGCGTCCATCGGCTGACCGATCAGCACCAGCGGGGGAGTGCCGTCCGCCGTGGGCAGCGGTCCGCGGACGTCGTAGGTGAGGGTCGCGCCCGGCACGTCGAGGGTGCGGACGTCGGTGCTCGTGGTCATCGCGGTGCTCCTGGCGCTCGGGGTCGGGACGGTCGTCGTCGGGCGCGTGCCCGTTCGCCTGGGTGGACCGGCGACGTCGCGCGGACTCATCGGGTCGGGCACCCCGATCGTCGTCCTGGCCGGGCGTCGGCGCCACTCCCGCCTGGTCGTCCCGACCCGTGACCGGCGGCCGCAGCGCGGCGTACCGTGCGGGCATGCCGGTCGACGCGCCGCACGGGCTCATCGTCGTGCCCGCGCGCGACGTCGCGTGGGACGACCTGCGTGCCGTCTTCGAGTCGCGCGCGGACGGTCGACGGTGCTGGTGCCAGCGCTACACGATGCGGCCGCACGAGTCCTGGGCACGGGTCGGCCCCGAGGCGCTGGCGGCGCGGCTGCGCGAGCACACCGGGACGGACGCCGACGACGCCGCCGACGGGCGCGCCGACGAGCCCGGCGGCGGACCCGTCGGGGGCCCGTGCGCCGACCTCGGCCTGCGCGACGAGCCCCGGGCGCACGACGACCC
>NZ_BIMR01000479.1 GCF_004306155.1 Cellulomonas biazotea | reverse complement strand
CAACGCGACGATCGAGGCCGCGCGCGCCGGGGAGGCCGGCAAGGGCTTCGCGGTCGTCGCCGGCGAGGTCAAGGAGCTCGCGTCCGAGACGGCCAAGGCCACCGAGGACATCGCGCGCCGGGTCGAGGCCATCCAGGCCGACACCACGGGCGCCGTCGCCGCCATCGGCGAGATCGGCACGATCATCGCGTCGATCAACGACTACCAGATGACCATCGCGTCGGCCGTCGAGGAGCAGACCGCGACGACCAACGAGATGTCCCGCGGGGTCGTCGAGGCCGCCACCGGCTCCGGCGAGATCGCGGCGAACATCACCGGCGTGGCCACCTCGGCCGCGTCCAGCTCGCAGGTCCTCACGCAGATGGGCGACTCGGTCACCGAGCTCGCCAAGATGTCGGCCGACCTGCGCGAACGGGTGTCAGCGTTCACCTTCTGACGAAGGTGGGCAACCACCGGGCCACGGACGGCCCGGCGGAACGAAGGAGACAGGGATGTCGCGACGACAGGCTTGGGCAGCGTCCGTGATGGCGCTCGCCGTGGCGGCCGCGTTCGCCCACCAGACGGGGGGCGGCGAGGTCTCCGGCGACGCGCTCGCGCGCTGGCAGGCGACCCGGCTGGTCGGGGTCGCCCTGCCCGCTGCCGGCTGGGCGAAGGAGGGGGACGTGCTGGTGCAGCGCCTCGCGCAGCTCGGGTACGGGGTGCGCGTCCACTACGCGTCCGACGCGCCCACCCAGGTCGCGCAGGTCCGCTCGCTGCTCGACGGCGGTGCGGACGCCCTCGTCGCCGTCCCGGTCGACGCCGGCTCGCTCGACGCCGTCCTCGAGCAGGCCCGCGGTCGCGGCGTCGTCGTCGTCCCCTACGAGCCCGACGTCGCCACCGACGTGCAGGTCGCGCTCGGGGGTGCCGCGTGAGCCGGATCCGCGTCGTCGTCGTCGACGACTCCGTCGTCGTCCGCCGGATCGTCAGCGACGTCCTTGCCGCCGACCGTCGCATCGAGGTCGTCGGCGTCGCCGCCAACGGGCGCCTCGCCCAGTCGAAGGTCGCGCAGCTTCAGCCGGACCTCGTGACGATGGACATCGAGATGCCGGAGATGAACGGCATCGAGGCGGTCGCCGCCCTGCGCGCCGCCGGGCACCGCATGCCGATCGTCATGTTCTCGACGCTCACCGAGCGCGGCGCGATCGCGACGCTCGACGCCCTCGCGGCGGGTGCCACGGACTACGTGACGAAGCCCGCCGGGCAGGGGTCCGTGCACGAGGCCCTGGCCCGCGTCGCGCACGACCTCGTGCCGCGCATCGTGGCGCTCGTCCCGCGCGACACCGAGCCCGCGGTCGGACCGGACCACGGCGCGGCCCTGCACGCCGCCGCGACCCCGGCGGGCCCCGCCCGTCCCGGCGCGCTCCGGCGCCCGCTCGGCACCGCGC
>NZ_BIMR01000478.1 GCF_004306155.1 Cellulomonas biazotea | reverse complement strand
GCCCTGCAGCCCGCGCTGCCGCACGGCCAGGACGGCGACGACCGCGAGCGCGACGACGCACACCTCGGCGACCCAGCGGGCGGTCCGCGCCGCTCCCCCGGCGGCCGGGCGCCCACCCCCGGCCAGGGCTGCGCGGGTCGCCCTGACTCGCCCGCCGACGGCACCGAGCAGCACGGCGGGCGCGAGGCCGGTCGCGAGCGGGAGCACCAGGTCGCCTGACGAGACCGGACCGGGCACGGCCGCGAGGGCGACCGCGGTCCCGGCGAGCGCCGCGGGGACGCCGAGCAGGAGCCCCTGCACCGCGCACAGGCCGCCCGTGAACCACCCCGACGCACCCCGGGCACGCAGCAGCACGAGCGCGGCCCGCCGACGCTCGACCGCGAGCGTGACCGCGAGCCACAGCACGCCGAGGGCCACCCCCGCCGGACCGGCCGCGAGCACGCCGAGGACGGTGACGACGAGCCGTTGCCGGGGCTCGAGCTGCGCGAGGGCGGCGTCGAGCTCGGTGTCGGTCGCGGTCGCGGTGCGGAACGCCCGCAGGTCGCGCAGCAGGGCGCCGCGGTCGGCGGTCGCCGTGGGGCCCGTGTCGACGGCGAACCACGTGGTCAGGGCGAGCGGTCCCTCGACGGCGAGGACCGGCAGGGCGCTCGCGTCGGCGTACGGGAAGACGTCGACGAGGGTGCCTTTGTCGGGGTGCTCGACGACCTGCGGGGCGAACGTCGAGTCGAGGTGCGTCCACGTCGGGTCGTCGGGGTCGCGGGCCTCGAACGTGCCGACGAGGACCGCGGTCACGCCCGTCCCCCCGCCGAGCAGCCGGGTCTCCCCGACATGCCAGTCGATCCGCTCCGCGGACGCGACCGACATCGCGAGCTCGACCGGCGCGTCCGGCGAGTTCCCGGTGAGCGGCGCGCCGTCGGCCGGGACGGGCGCGACGTCCGTCGGCGCGGGCAGCCGTCCCTCGACGACCGTCACGAGGTCGGGCAGCAGCGGGTCGACCCGGATCCGCACGGACAGCTCCGCGATGCCGGCGGGGCGTGGCCCGCGGTCGGCGGGCCAGCGGTCGGTCGAGAGCACCGCGCGCGGCTCGGCGAGCAGCGGGCGCAGGGCCGGCCCCGCGTCGGCCGTCACGGCCCGCAGGCTCGCGTCCAGCCCACGCAGGTCGTCGAGCGCCTGCGCCGACCCGGCACCGGTGTCGACGAGCCACGACCCCGAGCGGGTCGGGTCGACCTGCGAGGCAGACAGCCGCCCGACGGCGTCGGCCTGGTCCGCCCCGACGACCCGGTCGACCGTGCGCGGCCACGCCGCCAGCACGCACGCCGTGACGAACGTCGCGAGCACGACGAGGACGACCGTCGCGGGGTCGGTGCGCAGCTGCCGGCCCACCAGCCGGGCGCGGGACAGGACGGGGCGGCTCATCGGGCGTCCTCCCGGACCGTCGCGGTGGCGGCCTGCCGTCGCACGCGCGCCGCGTCGTCGAGCGCGACCAGGGTGCAGCCCACGACGACCGCGCCGAGGAGCACCCCGAGGACGACCGGCTGCAGCGCGGGCACCGTGGCGAGCGTCGCGGGAGCCACACCCACGACGCGCACGAGCGCGGGCGCGAGGACCGCGCCGAGGACCAGCCCGCCGGCCGTGCCGACCACGACCGCGAGCGCGAGCACCGCACCGGTCTCCGCGGCCCGTCCGCGCGCCTGCGTGCGGGGCGGGACGCCGAGCGCGTGCAGGACGCCGACCTCGGGCC
>NZ_BIMR01000477.1 GCF_004306155.1 Cellulomonas biazotea | reverse complement strand
CGGCCGTCGTGTGAGGGGCGGGGGCGGGACGCGCGTCACGACAGGTGGAGCGCGTCCCGCCACTCGGCCGGCACGAGCGCGTACCCCACGAACACGACGAGGTCCATGATCGTGTGGGCGACGACGAGCGGCATGACGCGTCGTCGTCGGCGGTAGTACTCGGCGAACACGAGCCCCATGACGACGTTGCCGAAGAACGGCCCCCACCCCTGGTACAGGTGGTAGGACCCGCGCAGCAGCGCGCTGGTGACGACGATCGCGGGGGCGCGCCACCGCAGGTCGCGCAGGCGCTCCATGAGGTAGCCGACGGCGACGACCTCCTCGAGCAGCGCGTTCTGGATCGCGGCCAGGAGCAGGACGGGGATCGTCCACCACGCGGCGTCGAGCGCGGACGCCTGCACCTCGACGGTGATGCCGAGGGCCCGGCCGACCGCGTAGAGGCCGAGGCCGGGGATGCCGATGAGGGCCGCGAGCCCCGCGCCGACGCCGAGGTCGCGCCAGGGTCGCGTGACGTCGAGGCCGATGCGGCGGACCGCCGACCGCCCGTTGGCCGACAGCAGGTAGAGCGCGAGCGCGAC
The DNA here is from genome assembly GCF_004306155.1 of Cellulomonas biazotea. GTDB lineage: Bacteria > Actinomycetota > Actinomycetes > Actinomycetales > Cellulomonadaceae > Cellulomonas > Cellulomonas biazotea. The sequence continues at coordinate 1,959 of NZ_BIMR01000477.1, read as the reverse complement.
GGGCACGAGCGCGAGCCCGAGCTGCAGGAGCTGGTAGGTGAGGTCCAGCCAGGGGCGCGGGGAGCGGCTGGGGTTGAGCGTCGCGGTCTGGTCGCCGAGGGGCGGGCCCGCGGTGAGCCGGTCGATGATCGCGACGACCGCGTACAGGCCGGAGCGGCCGAGGGACAGGCCGAGGACGATCCAGATCTCGGTCGTGAGGCGGCGGCGGACCGCGCGCTCGCCGGTGAGCGCGGCGTACGGGGGCGGGTCGTCGGACCGGTCGGTCCGCGTCGCGTCGAGGGCTGCGGACGTCGCCCCGGGCGTCGACCCGGACGGCGACGCGGGCGTGGCGTCGTCGGGCGCCGTCGTCGTCATGCGTCCGAGGGTAGGCGCGGAGCCTGGACGGGTGCTGGAAACCCCTTGTGCGCGGCGTGCGTCACAAAGTAGTTTGTGACGCAAAGTCCGATGCAAGGTCCGACGCTGGACCCAGGGGAGCAACGATGGACGACCGGCGCACCGACCCGGCCGACGAGCAGACGCTCGACCCGACCGTGCGACCGCTCGACCCGGGCGACGAGCCGCCCGCCGACGCCGCCGACGCGCTCGCGATCATCGCCGCCGCCAGCGGCCGAGCCCGGACCACGTACCCGTCGGGCGCGTTCCTCTTCCTGCTGTGGGGGACCGTCTGGCTCGTCGGCTACGGCGCCCTCTGGCTGTCCACGGCGGCCGGCGCGGGACGCGACACCCCGAGCCTGCCCGCCGCGGTCGTCGCGATCGGGCTCGGCGTCGCCGGGCTCGGCCTCACCCTCTGGCACGTCCTGCGGCGCAGCCGCGGCGTCACCGGCACCAGCGCCCGCACCGGCGCCCTGTACGGCTGGTCCTGGCCCGTGGGCTTCCTCGCGCAGGCGCTCATCGTCACCTCCCTCGCACAGGCCGGGGCGTCGTCGCAGGTGACGTCGCTCGCGAGCAACGCGCTCGCCGCGCTCGTCGTCGGGCTGCTCTACCTCGCGGGCGGCGCGCTGTGGGACGACCTGCCGATGTACCTGCTCGGCGCCTGGATCACCCTCGTCGGTGCGGCCAGCGCCCTCGTGGGGATGCCCGGCACCTACCTCGCGATGTCGCTCGCGGGGGGCGGAGGCATGGTCGTCGCCGGCACCGTCGTCTGGGTCCGCTGCCGGGTCCGTCGTGACTGACACCGAGCTCGACCCCGTCATCCACGCGCAGGCACGCCTGCGGGTGGTCGCCGCGCTCGCCGCGCTCTCCCGCGGCGACCGCATCAGCTTCCCGCGGCTCCAGCAGCTGCTCGGCATGACCGCGGGCAACCTCTCCACCCACCTGCGCCGACTCGAGGAGGCGGACTACGTGCGCATCACGAAGACCCACGAGGGCCGGACCCCGGCCACCTACGTCGACCTGACCGAGACCGGCCGGGCCGCGTTCCACCGCTACACCCGCACCCTGCGGGCCCTGCTCGGGGAGACGTCATGACCACCACCACCGGACCCGTCCTCGAGCTCGAGGGCGTCACCCGCACGTTCGGGGCCGTCACCGCCCTCGACGACGTGTCGCTGCGCGTCGAGCACGGCGAGCTCGTCGGGCTGCTCGGCCCCAACGGCGCCGGCAAGACGACCCTGCTCAGCCTCGTCAGCGGCCTGCGCAAGGCCGACAGCGGGACCGTCCGCCTCTTCGGCGGCGACCCCCGCGACGCGGCGTCCCGCATCTGGCTCGGCACGACCCCGCAGGAGACCGGCCTGCCCCCGACGCTCACCGTCGGGGAGGTCGTCGACCTCGTCGCCGGGCACTACCCGGCGCCCATGCCGCGCGCCGAGGTGCTCGCCCGGTTCGGGCTCGAGGACCTCGCGAAGCGGCAGACCGGCGGGCTGTCGGGCGGGCAGAAGCGGCGCCTCGCCGTCGCCCTCGCGCTCGTCGGCCGGCCGCGCCTCGTGCTGCTCGACGCGCCCACGACCGGCCACGACGTCG
>NZ_BIMR01000476.1 GCF_004306155.1 Cellulomonas biazotea | reverse complement strand
GGCGCGCACGGTCGCCACGGCGGCGACGGCGACGTCCCGTCGGGCGGCGCGCCGTCCGACGTCCTCGGGGCCGTCCTGGCGCGCGGGCGCGTCGAGCTCGGCACCATCAGCGACGCGCACCCCGTCCTGCACCGCGAGCACGTGCCCGACGCCGGGGCGTGCGCGCTGCTCGTGCTGCTCGACGCCCTGCACCGCGCGGTCGTCGGAGCGCCCGAGCCGACGGGGCCCCCGGACTGGCTGCCCGCCGCCGCACCGCACGCGCGCGGTGTGCACGGGTCCGGCGGTGCCTACGAGGTCATGCTCGTCGTGCGGACCCCGCAGGCGTCCGACGACCTCGGCGGCGTGCTGCGCGAGCGCGTCGGGGCCGTCGGGGACTCCGTCGCCGTCGTCGGGGCGGACGGCGTGTGGCACGTCCACGTGCACACCGACCACCCGGACCTCGCGCTCGCCGCCGCCGACGTCGGGGTGCGCGAGCAGGTCGTCGTCCGGCTGCTCGACGCCCCGCACGGGGTAGGCGGCGACGTCGACGGCGGCGCGGCGCGCTGGGGCCTCGTCGTCTGCACCGCCGCGCCCGCCCTGGCCGCCTGGTACGCCGCCGCTGGCGCCGTCGTGCTCGTGGCCACGCCCGAGGCGCCCGTCACGGCCGAGCACGTGGCCCGCGCCGTCGCGGACACCGGCGCCCCCGACGTCGCGCTCCTGCCCGGGGG
>NZ_BIMR01000475.1 GCF_004306155.1 Cellulomonas biazotea | reverse complement strand
GCTGCCCGCGGGCGGCACCGCCACCGCCGGCTTCATCGGCACGGGCAACGGGAGCGGCGTCACCGCCGTCTCCTGCGGCACGCACTGACGCCACCGCTCACCGCACGCGCCGAGAGGGCCGGGTGGGTCAGTCGAGGGGGCCCGGCGCGAAGTAGCCCTGGATGTCCTCCAGGAGCAGCACGCTCCCCGCGTTGTTGTACAGGACGTGCCCGCCCGCGCCGAGGCCGACCACGGCGCTGTTCGCGAGGTCGACGCCGCGCACCGTGTTGAGGTTGCTGGCCAGCGGCCGCGCCACGCCCGCCGGGTACGCCGTCACGTACGACGTCGC
>NZ_BIMR01000474.1 GCF_004306155.1 Cellulomonas biazotea | reverse complement strand
GCGACGACCAGCGCGGCGGACGCGAGCGGGCCGCTGCGTCGCGCCGCCGAGACCGCGTCGCCGGGCGCGCCGGTGCGACGGCGACCGCGACGGCGGCGGGAGCGGGCGGGCGACGGCACGGGACGGACCTCCGGTCGGTGGTCCCCCCATCGTCCGCCCCGCGCCCCCGCCGCCGCAAAGGTCGTCAGATCGCGGTGCTGTCGCCGATCCGGTGGTAGGTGCGGTCGTGGTAGACGAGCGGCGTCACGGTGTCGGTCGTGCCGTGCTCCAGGGCCCGCACGGACACGAGGTAGGAGCCGCCGACGGGCGTGCGCTGCACGACCCGCCCCCGTACCCACGACACGGCGCCGTCGATGACGGGCTCGCCGGAGGGCAGCGCGGTCCAGCCGCCCGCGGCGAACCGGTCGATCCCGCTGGTCGCGAACCGCGCGGACACGTCGTCCTGAGCGCCGGACAGGAAGCTGATCGCGAGCGTCCGGGCGGCGGACACGGCCCCCCACGACGACGACGTCGACGCGAGGGAGAACGCGAGCAGCGGCGGCGCGGCGGACACGGAGATGACGGACGTCGCGGTGAAGCCGACGAGCCGGTCGTCCTCGTCGCGCAGCGTCACGACGGCGACCCCGGCGGGGTGCCGGCGGAACACCTCCTTGTACGCGTCGGGCGTGAGCTGGACCTCGTCCTGCTGGGCCAGGTCGGCGTCGAGCGCGCGCAGCACCTCGGCGGTCATCGGAGCACCTCCGCGAGGTCGGCGGCGTCGCGCACGGCGCGGCGCAGGGGCTCGGCGGCCTTCTCGAGCCAGCGGTCGACGGCGGCGTCGAGGTCGGCGAGCTCGGCCTCGGTGACGGTGAGCGAGCGGGTCGGGACGGTCGCGCCGAGCTCGACGAGCAGCGGCCGCAGGTAGGCCTCGCCGACGAGGGCGTGCGCGGGCGACCCGGACACGACGAGCGGGACGGCGACGACGCCCGCGAGCCCGTCGGGTCCGTACGCGTCGAGGAACGCCTTGAGCAGGCCGGTGTAGGACGCCTTGTAGACGGGCGTCGCGACGACGAGGACCCCGGCCCCGGCGACGGTGCGCAGCGCGGCGTCGACGCGCGGCCGCTCGGCGGCGAACAGCTCGCCCGCGACGGCCGCGAGCTCGACGGTCGTGACGGCGGCGCTCGCCGGCCCGGCCGGGTCGGCGCCGAGGTGCGGGGC
>NZ_BIMR01000473.1 GCF_004306155.1 Cellulomonas biazotea | reverse complement strand
CTCGCGGACGACGCGACCGCGGACACCGACCCCGCCGGGCCCGAGGGGCAGGCGCTCGCGGAGCGGCTGCGCGTCGAGCGCCGTCGGGCCGCCGCGGACCTCGACGACGCGACCGCCCGCCTGCTCGCCTCGCTGGGCGAGGACGACGCGACCGACGAGGCCGTCACGCGCGCCGCGCGCGCGGCCGAGACGTACGCCGGGGTCGGTGCGGTGCCGGACGCCGCGCACGCGTTCTGGCTGGCCGGGCGGCTGCTCGACGGGCGGGGGCGCACCGAGGACGCCGCGTGGCACCTGGAGTCGGCCGTCGAGGGGTTCACCGTCGCGCGCGACCGGCACACCCGGGCGCAGGCGGCCGACGACCTCGTGGCGCTGCTGCGCCGCACCGGGCAGGACGCCCGCGCGGAGGAGGTCCTGTCGTCGCTGGGCCGCTGAGGCCCCGTCGCCCCGCGGCCGGGTGGGTGCCGGGGGACCTCCCGGGCGTCGACCTGTTGCACAGATGTGGAACACTGGGGCGATGGCGAAGACCATCGGGTTCCGGCCCACGCCGGCCGAGGAGGACATCCTCGCCCGCGCGACGGCTGACGGGACGTCGACCAGCGACGCCATCCGGCGCGGCCTGGCCCTGCTCGACCGCGAGCTCTGGTGGAGCCACGCGCGTGCCGACATGGAGCGCCTCGCCGGCGAGGACCTCTCGACCGAGCCCGACGCCTGGTGATCCGCGGGGCGGTCTACCGCATCGACCTCGGCCGGCCGCGCGGCCACGAGCAGGGCGGACGGCGCTACGGCGTCGTGCTCGCGCCAGCCGACGGGACCGCGTGGTCCGTCGTGGTCGTCGTCCCGACGTCGACGCACGCCCAGGCGGCACGGTTCCGGCCCGAGATCGAGCTGCTCGGCGTCCCGACCGTCCTGCTCGTCGACCAGATGCGGGCCCTCGACACCTCGTACGTCGTCGGCGACCCGGTCGGCTTCCTCGACCGGGACGCGCTGCACGAGCTCGAGCACGCGGTCGGCCGGTACCTCGGGATCGTCTGACACCGCCGCGTGACGCCGCCGGGGACGTCGTGCCTGCCCACAGGGCTGGGCGGCGACTAAGGTGGGCAGGTTCGAGACGGGTGACGAGGAGGGAACCGTGCCGCGGGTCACGAGTGCCGACGTCGCCCGGGAGAGCGGCGTGTCGCGCACGACGGTGAGCTACGTGCTCAACGACAAGACGGGCGTCGCCATCACCGAGGCGACCCGTCGGCGGGTGCAGGACACCGCGGCCCGGCTCGGCTACCTGCCGTCCGCGGCCGCCCGGACCCTGCGCTCCGGGCGCAGCGACCTGGTGCTCTGCGTCCTGCCCGACTGGCCCGTCGGGCCGGTCATCGACACGCTCATCGACCACCTCGGCACCGAGCTCGCCGACCGCGGCCTGTCGCTGCTGGTGCACAACGCGCGCAGCGCCCGGCCCCTCGCGGAGCTGTGGCGGGCCGTCACGCCGCGCGCCGTGCTGGGGCTCGAGCCGTTCGCCGACGACGAGGTGCACGCCATGCGGCGGGCCGGCATCCAGGTCGTCGGCAGCGCCCTCGACGAGGACCCGCACCCGGAGATCTTCTCCGTCCCGCAGGACGGCATCGGCCGCGTCCAGGTCGACCACCTCGTCGAGCGCGGGCACCGCGTCATCGGGTACGCCGCGCCGGACGACGAGCGGCTCGCGGCGTTCGCCGACCGGCGGCTCGCCGGCGTCGCGCAGGCGTGCGAGCGGCTCGGGCTGCCCGCGCCCGTCGCCGAGACCGTCGCGCTCGACCCGTCGTCGGCCGCCGCGGCGGTCGGGCGGTGGCGCTC
>NZ_BIMR01000472.1 GCF_004306155.1 Cellulomonas biazotea | reverse complement strand
CGAGGCCGGGATCCTCGGCATCGTCGCGTCCGCGATCGGCGTGCTCCTCGGGCTCGGCCTCTCGCAGGCGACCCTCGCGGTGCTGGCCCGGATGGACACCGGCGTCCCGATGCCCACCGGGATCGACGTGACCGTCGTCGTCATCGCGGTGCCGCTGCTCGTCGGCACCGTCGTCACGGCGCTCGCCTCGCTCGTGCCCGCCCGTGCCGCGACCCGCGTCTCCCCCGTCGCCGCGCTGCGCCCGGTCGACGCCCCGACCGTCGCCGCGCGGGCGGGCCTCGTGCGGCTCGTCTTCTCGCTCCTGCTCGTCGTCGGCGGCGTCGGCGGGCTCCTGCTCGCCGTCGTCGCGTCCGTCGGTGGCGAGGGCGACCCCATGCTCGCCCTCGCGGGCGGCGTGCTCGCCGGCGCCCTGTCGTTCGTGGGGGTCCTGCTCAGCGCCGTGTTCTGGCTGCCGCGCGTCGTCTCGCTCGTCGGCCGTGCGCTCGCCGCCACCGGGACCAGCACGCGGCTCGCCGCGGCGAACTCGGTGCGCAACCCGCGCCGCACCGCGGCGACCAGCACCGCGCTGCTCATCGGTGTGACGCTCGTCGTGCTCATGAGCACCGGCGCGGCGAGCGCCCGGCAGTCGCTGTTCGCCGAGCTCGACGACCACTACCCCGTCGACCTCACGGTCGCGAGCACGCTCGGGTCCGACGCGATCCCCGCGTCGACCATCGCGGACGTCGAGGCCGTCGACGGCGTCGCCCGCGTCGTCGAGGTGCCGTCCGTCGCCGCGCTCGTCGACGACGAGTACGTCGTCCTGCGTGCCCCGGAGCCCAGCGAGGCCGCCACCGTGCTGCGGAACTCCGACGTCCTCACCCACCTCGACGACGACACGATCGTCGTGCCGACCTACCGGGACGAGAAGCTCGACGGCACGGTCGTCTCGGTGGTGGAGGACACGTCCTCGCGGGAGACGTCCGTGCCTGGCGACGAGGCCGACGAGCCCGCCGCCCCGGTCGAGCTCACCGCGGTCTACACGTCGCTCGCCGGCGTCGACATGGTGGTCACGCCCGACACCCTGGCCCGGATCGCGCCCGAAGCGCCCACCTCGATGCTGTGGGTCGGCCTCGAGCCCGGCGCGGACGGCGCGACGACCGCGCTCGCGGTCATGGACACCGTCGGCGACGGCGGGCTCGTGGTCGAGAGCGCCGCCTCCGAGCGCCAGCAGTACGCGAAGGTCATCGACAGCCTGCTCGCGGTCGTCGTCGGGCTGCTCGGCGTGGCCGTGGTCATCGCGCTGGTCGGCGTCGCGAACACCCTGTCGCTGTCCGTCATCGAGCGCCGCCGCGAGTCGGCGACGCTGCGGGCGATCGGCATGACGCGCCGCCAGCTGCGGCTGATGCTCGCCGTCGAGGGCATGCTCATCGCCGGCATCGGTGCGCTCCTCGGCGTCGGGATGGGGCTCCTGTACGGCTGGGCGGGTGCGGCGATCGTGCTCGGCAACGCCGGCGGCGACATGCACCTGTCGGTGCCGTGGCGCGACCTGCTGCTTGTGCTCGTGGTCGCGCTGGCGGCGGGTCTGCTCGCGTCGGTGCTGCCCGGGCGAGCGGCGGCGCGGACGTCGCCCGTGGCGGCGCTCGCGGTCGACTGACCCGGCGAGGGCAACCCACAGCGGCCGCCCTCGCCTGGGCGGGCGACACGGACGCCCCCGAGAACGGAGGCGTGGGCCGGACGGGTCGACGCACCGAGGCGGCCGGTGGGCCTGTGGACGACGTGGCCATCCACGTCCGAGCAGGTCCACCGGCCGTCACCCTGCCCGGGGCGGGCATCCTCGCCCGGTGCGCCTCCTCGCCCTGCACCCCGACCCCGCCCGCGGACCCGGCCTCGCCACCACCGAGGTCGACGTCGAGCCCGGCACGACCGTCGCCGAGCTCCGGCCCCACCTCGCGCGGCTCACGGGCTACGCCGGGTGGGCGAGCACCGCCGTGCGCTTCGCCGTCGACGACGCGCTGCTCGACGAGACCCACCGCGCCGGGCACCACCCGCTCGTGCCCGGCGCGACCGTGCGGCACGGCGCCGGCGACCCGCCCGTCGAGCGGGCCGCCGTCCGGGCGGACCACCACGTCGCCGTCGTCGCAGGACCCGACAGCGGGCACCTGCTCCCCCTCCC
>NZ_BIMR01000471.1 GCF_004306155.1 Cellulomonas biazotea | reverse complement strand
AGGTCGCTCGGGTGGTGGACCCGGACCGCGGGGACGTCCTCGACGACGACCTGCGTGTCGTCCGCCGACGGCGTCCCGCCCGGGGTGCGCGCGACGGCCGCACGGTCCGCGTCGACGGCGGCCGCACGGCCGGCGGGCGTCGGCGTCGCGGGCATACCGGCGAGTCTAGGCAGGGCGGCCCGGCCTGGCCGGGACCTGCGCCGATGTGGACTCCCCGGGCTGGCGTGTTCGTCGCGCTTGGTCCGGATCGTCGGGTCTAGCGTGGCGACGAGGGTCACCGTGGCGAGCGGGTGCGGTCCCGCGAGGTGCCCCGTGGGCTGGTGCCCGCTGGAGGTCACGTGGTCGACGAGGTGGGGGCGGACGTCGAGACGACGCTCCGCAAGATCTGGTGGCTGCCCGTCCTGCGCGGAGCCGTGCTGCTGGTGCTGGGGCTGCTCATGCTCATCCAGCCCCTCGGCACGGTGAAGGCGCTCGTCTGGGTCTACGGCCTGTTCGCGATCATCGACGGCGTGATCGCGCTGGGCCAGTGGCTCGGCAACCGCAAGGAGAAGGGGGCGGGCTGGTGGGCCGTGGCCGGGCTCGTCGGCATCGCGTTCGGCGTGATCGCGCTCGTGTGGCCGGGCCCGACGATCGCGGTGATCTTCTACCTCATCTCCTTGTGGGTGCTGGTGCTGGGCGTGCTCGCGGTCATCGCCTCGGTGGTGCTGTACCGGGCGCGCGACATCGGCTGGTACTGGGTGCTGACGTTCGGGCTCGTCGCGTTCCTGTTCGGGCTGCTGCTCGTCATCAACCCGCAGGAGTCGCTCACGGTCGTCGTGGTGCTGCTGGGCCTGTACGCGTTCGTCGGCGGGGTCGTGCTGGTGATCAGCGGCTTCGCGACGCGGTCGTTCGCGCAGCAGGTCGGCCGGGGCTCGGCCGTCGTGTGAGGGGCGGGGGCGGG
>NZ_BIMR01000470.1 GCF_004306155.1 Cellulomonas biazotea | reverse complement strand
CAGCCCGGCGGCGTCGGCGAGCGTGTCGACGACGCCCCCGAGCGACAGCGCGGCCGGTGCGGGCTCGCGCGGCGCGACCTGTCCCGCCAGGAGCGTCGCCGCGTCGTTGACCTCGGCGCTCGCGCGGCGGGCCGCCAGCGAGCGGGCGCTCACGCCCTCGGCGAGCCGCTCGCGCAGCGCGGCGACGCCTTCCCCGGTCCGTGCCGACGCCTCGAGCACGGGCACCCCGGTGAGGCCGTCCTCGCGCAGCAGCCGCCCGACGTCGGCGACGAGCTCGGGCCGCACCTCCGGCGGCACGGTGTCGACCTGGTTGAGCACGACGACCATCGACGACTCGTGCCCGACGAGCCCGCGCAGGTACCCGGAGTGGAGCGCGTCGTCGGCGTACTTCTGCGGGTCGACGACCCAGACGAGCAGGTCCGCCTGCGGCAGCAGCCGGTCGACGACCTCGCGGTGCTCGGGCGCGATCGAGTCGTGGTCGGGCAGGTCGAGGAGCACCATGCCGCGCAGCGCCGCCTCGGACTCGCCGTCCAGCAGGCTCTCCCGCTCGGTGCGTCGGTCGGGCCGCACGCCGAGCCAGTCGAGGAGCGCGCCCCCGTCGGTCGCCCAGACGCAGGCCGTGATGTCGGACGTCGTGGGGCGCTTGACGCCCACGTCGGCGAGCGGCAGCCCGCACACCGCGTTGAACATGCTCGACTTGCCGGAGCCGGTGCCGCCGACGAGCGCGACGACGGAGTGGTCGACGCCCAGCTCCAGACGCTCTCGGACGCGGTCGACGACCTGCCCGACGCGGGCGACGACGGGCGGCTCCAGCCGCGCACCACCGACGACGAGCGCCTGGTCGAGGGCGCCGACGCGCTCCTCGAGACGCGCGGTCTCGTCGCCGTGCAGGGCCGCCTCCAGGACGTGCCGGTGCACGGCGTGGCTGGTCGTCCGCTCGGTCACGTCAGTCCCTTCAGCACGGCCAGCCGCAGGCGCAGCAGCGACGCGGCGTCGTCGGCGAGGTCCGGGTCGGCGAGCACCTTGCCGACGGACGCCCGCTCGAGCGCGACCTGCCCCTCGACGCGCGACTCCAGGTCGGCTCGCAGGTCGTCGACGGCCTTGCGACCGGCCGCCCCGAGCAGGTCGACGACGAGCTCGGTGGCGTCGTCCACGCCCGCGGCACCTGTGAGGGCCAGCGCGGCGAGGGTGTCCTCCCCCAGCGCCCGCTCGGCCCGTTGCCGTCGGCGGCCTTCCTGGGCGACGTCGCGCGAGCGGCGCGGCCGGCCCTCGTCGTCGCTCGTCGGCGGGGGCACGGCGAGCGCCGCGCGCAGCGCCCGGGGTCCTTGCGAAGTCCACGCGCGGGCGGTGAGCTCGGCGCTGCGCACCCGCACGGGGCGGTCGGCCTGGACGTCCCAGGCGGCGTCGACGGACGCGCCGCCCGCGGGGGCGCCCGGGCCGGTCAGGGCGGTGCGCAGGACGTCCTGCGCG
>NZ_BIMR01000469.1 GCF_004306155.1 Cellulomonas biazotea | reverse complement strand
GTCGACGCACGCGCCGGGTCCAGCCGCAGGCTGACGCTGCCGCTCGCAGCCTGGGGCGTCGCGCGGCGCCGTCAGGGTGCCGCCGCGGCGTTCCTGCTGGTGCTCGCGACGGCGTGCGCGACCTTCGGCGTCGGCTTCGCGGCGACCTGGACCCGGTCGCAGCACGACCAGGCCGCCGCGGCCGTCGGCACCGACCTGTCCGTCGCGGCGCCTGCCGACGCGCTCGGCTCGGGCGCCGCCGTCCACGCCGCCACGGGCGGTCGGGTCAGCCCGGCCACCACCCGACCGACCGTGCTCGGGTCGCGCGCCAACGGCGGCGACCAGCCCGTCCGGCTCGTCGCCGTGGACACGCGGGACGCCGACGGGCTCCTGCGCGGCCGACCCCCGGCGGGCGGCTGGGGTGACGCGACCGCCGGGCTGGCACCGGCGGACACGGTCAGCGGCGTGCTGCTCACCGAGACACCGACGGAGGTCCTGGTGTCGGGGCGGGTCGAGGACGGCGTCCCGGTCACCGCCGCGCTCAGCCTCGTGGTCCAGGACGGCGACGGGGCGCGTGCCGCGCTGGCCGTCGGGACCGTCCCGCTGGACGGCGGCACGACCACGGTGTCCGTCGCCGTGCCGCAGGACGCTCGCGTGGTGGCGGTCGACGCCCGGCTGTCGGCCGCCGGTGGGGACCCGGACCGGCAGCGCTCCCCCGGGTTCGCCCTCGACGTGACGCTGCGCGGCGCGTCCTCGGCTCCCGGCGGCTCGTGGTCGGTCGCGACCCCGCCCCGCGACGGCTTCGTGGTCGCCACGCTCGACGAGGTCTCCGCCGACGACGTGCCGGACGGCGTGCGGGTCACGCTGGACGGCACGGTCGCGCTGCCCGGGCTCCTCTGGGCGGAGGGCACCCTGACCGCGCTCGCGTTCGAGCCGGTCGACCAGGTCCCGGTCGTCGTGGCGGCGCCGCTCGCCGACGAGCTCGGCGTCGGCGTAGGCGACGGCGTGCAGGTCTCGCTGGGTCTGACCCGGGTCGAGGCGACCGTGCAGCGCGTCCTCCCCTACGTCCCGTCGCAGCCGCGCGGGCCGGCCGTGCTCGCGGACGTCGACACGCTGTCCCGGGTCGCCCTCAGCCAGGGAGACCTCGGGCCCCTGACCGACGCGTGGTGGGTCGGTGGCGACGTCCACCCCGGTGGCGCCGCCGCCCTCCTCGCCGACGGGGCCGGCCCCGTCACCGCACGCGCCGAGGTCGCGCACGAGGCCGTCGACGGACCCCTGCGCGCGGCGCAGCGGGGCGCCGCAGCGCTCCTGGTGGTCGCCGCCCTCGCCCTGGCCCTCGCGGGGACCGCGCTGCACGCCACGACCGCCCTGCAGTCCCGCGAGCTCGACGTCGCCCGCCTGCACGGCCTCGGCGCCCCTCGCCGGACCGTGCTCGCGTCCGTGCTCGCCGAGCAGGGCTTCCTCACCGCCGCGCCCGTGCTCCTCGGGGGCCTGCTCGGCGTCCTCGCGTGCTGGTCCGTCGGCCCGCTGCTCGCGGTGTCCGCCGACGGGCTCGCGCCCGTGCCCGCCGCCGTCCCGCAGTGGCCGTGGCCCGCGCAGGCGACGGCGCTCGTGCTGCTCCTGGTCGGGTGCGCGGTGATCGTCGTGCCGCTCGCGGCCCGCGCGGTGCGCCGCTCGACGATCGCCCGCCTCCGGATGGAGCCGCTCGCATGAGCGCCGCGTGGCGCCGGGCCCGCGCCGACCTGTGGCCCCTGCTGGTGACCGCGCTCGTCGTGGCGCTGCTGGTCGGCCTCACCGACGCGGTCCCGCGGCTGCTCACCCGGCAGGCCGACACCGCGGTGCGGACCGCGGTCGAGGAGGCCGACCCGGCCGCCGACCTCGTCGTCACGAGCAGGTACGGCGCGGGCGGGTCGGACCCCGCCGCGCCGGCCACCGAGACCACGATCGGCGTCGACGACGTCGCGCGGCAGATCGACGCCGGGCTGCCGCCGTCGCTGGCCGCCGTCCTCGGAGCACCCGTCGCCACGGCGAGCAGCACCCAGCTCGCGGTCAGCACCCCGGGGCTGCCGACCGGCGGCCTGCTGTGGATGACCTACCTGTGGGCAGGGCAGGAACCCGCGGTCCGCTGGCTCGACGGCGTGGCTCCCGGCCGACCCGGCCCGGACGGCGCCGTGCAGCTCGCACTCTCCGACACCGTCGCCCGCTCCCTCGACGTCCGCGCCGGCGGGACCCTCGCGGTGCGCACGGCCGACGGCACCGCCGTCCCCGTCCTCGTCACCGGGGTGTTCAGCGCCGACGACCCGCAGGACCGCGTGTGGACGGAGCGGCCCGAGATCCTGGAGCCCCGCGTCTACGGCCCGAGCACCGGGCGGACGACCGTCGTCGGCGCACTGCTGTCGTCGGCGTCGCTCCCCGCCGCCCGCGCCGCGCTCGAGCCGGACGGCGTGACGCGCACCTTCCGGCTCCCCGTCGACCCGCAGGCGCTCGACCACGCCGGGTCGGGCGACCTCGTGCGGCAGGTCGCGGCACTCGAGGCGTCGCCCGAGTCGCTCACCGTCCCCGGGCCCGACGTGCGCGTGACGTCACGACTGGACCTGCTGCTCACGCAGGTCGGTGCGCGGGTCGGGGCGACCTGGTCGCAGGCCGTCGTCGTGCTCACCGGGCTGGCGTCCGGCGCAGCCCTGGTGCTGCTCGTCGCCGCCGACCTCCTCGCGAGGCGACGGACCACCGCGCTGCGGACGGTGCGCGCCCGCGGGCGGTCGCTCGCGAGGATCGCCGGGGCGGCGGCAGCCGAGTCCGCGGTCGTCGTCGCCGTCGGGGCCGCGGTGGGCCTGGTGCTCGGCGCCCTCGTGGCACCCGGCACCGTGACCTGGCCCTGGGTCCTCGTCGTCGTGACGGTCGGCGCGCTCGCACCGCCCGCGTTCGCGGCGACGACCGCACGGCAGGGCGACGCGCGCCGCGTCCCGACCGACCGGCACCGTCGCCGGCTCGCCCAGCGCGTCCGTACGGTCCGCAAGGTCTCGCTCGAGGCGGCACTGCTCGTGCTCGCCGTCGGCGCGACCGCCGCGCTGCTGCGGCGCGGGGTCGTGTCGCTCTCGGGCCCCGCCGACCTGGTGCTCGCCTCCGCGCCCGTGCTCGTCGCCGCCGCGGGCGGGCTCCTGCTGTGGCGCGGCGTCCCGCCGCTCGTCGGCGTCGCGCTGGGCGCCGCACGCCGGTCCCGCACGGCCGGTCCGCTGCTCGCGATGGCGCGCGCCCGCACCA
>NZ_BIMR01000468.1 GCF_004306155.1 Cellulomonas biazotea | reverse complement strand
CAGTCGCGTGCTCTAGACCCGAAGCGGAGTGATCTAGCCATGGGCAGGGTGAAGCGCGGGTAAGACCGCGTGGAGGCCCGAACCCACCAGGGTTGAAAACCTGGGGGATGACCTGTGGTTAGGGGTGAAAGGCCAATCAAACTCCGTGATAGCTGGTTCTCCCCGAAATGCATTTAGGTGCAGCGTCACGCGTTTCTTGCCGGAGGTAGAGCTACTGGATAGCCGATGGGCCCCACCAGGTTACTGACGTTAGCCAAACTCCGAATGCCGGTAAGCCAGAGCGTGGCAGTGAGACTGCGGGGGATAAGCTCCGTAGTCGAGAGGGAAACAGCCCAGACCACCAGCTAAGGCCCCTAAGCGTATGCTAAGTGGGAAAGGATGTGGAGTTGCACAGACAACCAGGAGGTTGGCTTAGAAGCAGCCACCCTTGAAAGAGTGCGTAATAGCTCACTGGTCAAGTGATTCCGCGCCGACAATGTAGCGGGGCTCAAGCATACCGCCGAAGCTGTGGCATTCACACGTTCGACAAGCCTTCGTGGTTCAGTCGTGTGGATGGGTAGGGGAGCGTCGTGTGGCGGGCGAAGTCGCGGGGTAACCCAGCGGTGGACGCCACACGAGTGAGAATGCAGGCATGAGTAGCGAATGACGGGTGAGAAACCCGTCCGCCGAATGACCAAGGGTTCCAGGGCCAGGCTAATCCGCCCTGGGTAAGTCGGGACCTAAGGCGAGGCCGACAGGCGTAGTCGATGGACAACGGGTTGATATTCCCGTACCGGCGAAGAACCGCCCATACCGAGCCCGGTGATGCTCACCGTCCGAGCC
>NZ_BIMR01000467.1 GCF_004306155.1 Cellulomonas biazotea | reverse complement strand
AGGAGGCGCCCGCGCCGTTCCTCACGGACGACCAGCGCGCCCAGCTCGTGACGTCGAGCGTCGCGATCCTGCGCGAGGCCGGGTACGTCGGCGCCGGGACGTGCGAGTTCCTCGTCGGCGCCGACGGCACGGTGTCGTTCCTCGAGGTCAACACGCGCCTGCAGGTCGAGCACCCGGTCACCGAGGAGATCAGCGGCATCGACCTGGTGCGCGAGCAGCTCCGCGTCGCCGCGGGCGAGCCCCTCGGGTACGACCACGTCGAGACACGCGGCCACTCGATCGAGTTCCGCCTCAACGGCGAGGACCCGGCGCGCGGCTTCCTGCCGGCCCCGGGCCGCATCACCACGCTGCGCTTCCCCGCCGGTCCGGGCGTCCGCGTCGACTCCGGTGTCGTCGAGGGCGACAGCGTCTCCGGGATGTACGACTCGATGATCGCCAAGCTCGTCGTGACGGGCGCGACCCGGACCCAGGCGATCGAGCGCGCACGGCGCGCCCTCGCCGAGCTCGAGGTCGTCGGCATCCCGACGGTCACGCCGTTCCACCGCGCGGTCCTCGACGCCCCCGAGTTCGCCCCGGCGGACCCGACGGAGGCGTTCTCGGTGCACACCCGTTGGATCGAGACGGAGTTCGCGGACCGGCTCACGACGCTCGGCGCGTCCGCCGCGGCAACGACCGAGGAGCACGAGGAGGCGCCCGCCCTGGAGCGCGTCGTCGTCGAGGTCGGTGGCAAGCGGCTCGAGGTCGTCCTGCCGGCGGCGCTCGCGCTGGGCCGCGGCCCCGCGGGCGGCGGTGCACGACCCACCGGCCGCGGCGGGGCGTCCGGCCCCGCGGGACCGCGCCGTCCCGTGCGG
>NZ_BIMR01000466.1 GCF_004306155.1 Cellulomonas biazotea | reverse complement strand
GGCGGTGTCGTCCCGTGCCTCGCCGGTGCGGGCTGCGCGGTCCCGGGTCACGGCCGGGGCGCTGGCCGCACCCGCCGTCCCGGTCCCGGCCGCGGCCACGCTCGCCTCGGCGCCGAGCCCGAGCTCGGCGGCGACGCGGTCCCACACCTGCGGCGGCGGAGCGACGAGCGGACCGTCGTCGCGCGCGTCGCGCGCCAGCCCGACGACGCCGCGCAGCGCTGCGACCTCGTCGGCGCACCGGAGGCACCGCACCGCGTGGGCGCGCTCGTCCGCCGTCCCGACGTCCTCACCGAGGGCGATCAGGGCGAGCACGTCGTCGTCCACGTGCGACTCATCGGACGGCACCGTCCACCTCCCATCGGGTTCTCAGGCGAGCGAGGCTGCGCCGGACGTGGCTCTTCACCGTGCCGAGCGGCAGGTCCAGTCTCGTCGCGATCTGGTCGTGCGTGAGGTCGTCGTAGAACGCGAGTCGCAGGATCGTGCGCTGCGGGTCGCCCAGCCGGTCGAGCTCGTCGGCGACGAGGACCCGGTCCACCACGTGCTCGTCGACCCGCGGCTGACCGCCGGACTCCGCGGCCACGACGGTCGGCGCGGCGGCGTCGGCGAGCCTGCGGTCACGGGCCCGACGCTCGTGCGCGTCGGCGACGGCGTGCCGGGTGATGCCGAGCAGCCACGCGGGCAGCCGCGCGCGGCTCGGGTCGAAGCGGTGCCGACCACGCCACGCCTCGACGAACACCTGCTGCGTGACGTCCTCCGCGTCGGTCGGGCTGCCGAGCGAGCGCAGGGCCACGGTGTGGACGAGTGCCGACCAGCGGCGGTACGCCTCGCCGACCGCGCGCTCGTCCCCGGCGGCGAAGGCCGCGCCGAGCGCGTCGACGTCAGCGCCGTCCCGGTCCTGCGGGGCCGCCGCGGCGGGCGGGCGACCGGGCTCGGGGGTGGCTGCCGGTGCGCCGGGCGACGGCACCGAGGCGAGGGGGCGCGACGGGTCCGCGGGCGGCTGCCCCGGTCCGGTCACTGTCGGCTCCTCACTGCGCCCCGGTCGTCGCAGCTCGGCCTGCACCGGCACGGTCAACCACCGATCGGCTCGGCGGTCACGACGACGTTGTCCGCATAGTGCCCCACGTCGCGCCGGAACGCACCGCCGCACGTCACGAGGACGAGCCGGCGCGCGCCGTCGCGGTCGAACCACGTCTCCACGGGGGCCTCCTCCTTCGCGATGCGCACGACGTCGACGACGCGGTACGCCGTCGTCGTCCCGTCGGCGGTCGTGACGTCGACCTGGGCGCCCGGTGCCACGTCACGCAGCCGAGCGAACGGGCCGACGCCGGTGCTGCGGGCGTCCACGTGCGCTGCGACGAGCGTGCTGCCGGTGGGCGACGCGGGCGCCGGGCCGAACCGGTACCAGCCGGCCACGTCCGCCGACCCGGGGAGAGCCATCGAACCGTCAGGGTCGACCCCCACGGGCTCGACGGGCAGGTCGATCCCGACGGACGGCACGGTGACCCGCACGGGGACGGGCGGGGCCGCGGGCGGTGCGAGCGCGTCGAGGGCGGCGTCCCGGACCGGCACGGCCGGTGGGGCGACGCTCGACGACGGACGCGGTGCCGGTGCCGGTGACGTCGTGGGCGCCGCGGGCGTGGGCGGCGTCGAGCGGTCGACGTCCGCGGGCGTGCAGGCGGCGACGAGCACG
>NZ_BIMR01000465.1 GCF_004306155.1 Cellulomonas biazotea | reverse complement strand
CCCCCGGCGAGCGCACGAGGCCGCGCGGCGGCGCCCCGGTCGCACGCCCGGCGCCGGGCACGCGCAGGCGTGCCGGCCCACGGGACGCGACCGCCGGCGCGCCGCCGGCGACGAGTGCCCTGCTCCCTACGCTGGTGCGAACCAGGTCAGGTTCCACGGGTCTGCGGGTGGGACGTGGTGTCCGGCCGCACTCTCAGCGCTCCTGCGCTCCCCGGGGGCTTCTGTCGTGCACGACCGTAGCGGCGCGCGGACGCGGGCGGGAGGGCCGGTCCGCTCCGTGGTCGTCGGCCTCGTCACTCTCGTCGGGCTCGTCACACACCCGACTCGCCGCCCGTCCGTCGCCCCGGGGCCGCTCGTGGGCGGTGCCGAGCCCCGGTGTCGCCCGCGACCGGCCGTCCACGGCCGCGGCACGTACAGTGGCGCACTCCGGAAGGAGGGCCGTGCCGACCCGTCGCCCCACCGTCGTCGCCGTCACGACCGCCGCGTGCCTCGCGCTCGTCACGGCGTGCACCGCCGACGACGGACGGACCGGACCGACCTCCACGGCGACGCCTTCGGTCTCCGCGTCGCCGTCACCCACGCCCGTCGCGGCCGAGGTCGTCCTGCCCTCCACGCCGACCACGGTCCTGCCGGCCGCGACCCCGGAGACGACGGTCCTCGAGGTCGTCCGGACGTTCGTCGCGCAGGCGCCCGTCGTGGTCGTCGCCGACGCGGCCGACCCGGCCGCGCAGCAGGTCGCCGTGGCCGAGGGGACGCGGCTCGCCGCCCCCGTCCTGCTCACCGGCGCGGCGGTCCCGCCCGACGTGCTGGGCGAGGAGCTCGCGCGTCTGGACGCCCGATGGGTGCTCACGGCCGGCGCCGTGCCGCCCGTGCCCGACGGCGTGACCGTGGTGGCGGCCCCGCCCGCGACCGCCGCGGCCGACCCCGCTGCCACGGCGGCCCCCGCGGACCCCGCAGC
>NZ_BIMR01000464.1 GCF_004306155.1 Cellulomonas biazotea | reverse complement strand
GGGTCGGGCCCCGCGGCCGCCGCTCGCGGCGCCGGCGCCCCGCGCGCGCCGCGGTCGCCGTCGGCGTCGTCCGTCACGGCGCTCGGTACGCCGCCGCGACCTCCGCGAGCAGCCGCGCGCCGAAGCCCGTCGCACCCTTGGTCCGCCACGCGTCGTCCTTCTCCGACCGCATGGGCCCGGCGATGTCGAGGTGCGCCCACGGGGTGTCGCCGACCCACTCGGCGAGGAACAGCGCCGCGGTGATCGCCCCCGCGAACTCCCCGCCGAGGTTCTTGATGTCGGCGACCTCCGAGTCCATCCACGGCCGGTAGCGGCGGTCGAGCGGGAGCCGCCAGACGCGCTCGTCGGTGGCGTCGGCGGCGTCCTCGACGAGCCGCTGGACGCGGTCGTCCGTGCCGATGAGCCCGGCGGTGAGCGGCCCCAGCGCGGCGAGGCAGGCGCCCGTCAGGGTGGCGATGTCGACGATCGCGTCGACCCCGTCCTCCTGCGCGAGCGTGATCGCGTCCGACATGACCAGGCGCCCCTCGGCGTCGGTGTTGACGACCTCGATGGTGCGGCCCGCCCGGGTCGTCAGGACGTCGCCGAGCTTGGTCGCGGTCGCCGACGGCATGTTGTCCGTGAGGGCCAGGTAGGCGCTGACCCGCACCGGTACCCGGAGCTCGCGCAGCACCGTCATCGCCGCCAGGACGGCACCCGCACCCGTCATGTCCATCTTCATCGCGGCGTGCATCGCGTTCGACGGCTTGAGGCTGATGCCGCCCGAGTCGTACGTGATGCCCTTGCCGACGAACCCGAGGTGCCCGGGGGCCGCGTCGCCGTCGGGCACGTAGTGCAGCACGACCATCCGCGGCTCGACGGCCGACCCGGAGTTCACGCCGAGCAGGCCGCCGCACCCCAGCGCCACGAGCGCGGCCTTGTCGTGCACGACGACGTCGAGCCCGGCGTCGGCCGCGAGGCGCCGCGCCACGTCGGCGACGTCCGGCGCGGTGAGGTGGCCCGCGGGGGTGTTCGCGAGGTCGCGGGACAGGGCGGCGGCGCGTGCGAGCACCAGGCCGCGGGCGGCCCCGGTGCGGGCGTCGTCGGCACGGTCGTCGGGCACCCGCAGGTCGAGCCGCTCGACGGGCACGGTGTCGGGCTCGGAGCGCAGCGCGTCGTAGCGGTAGCGGCCGAGGACGACGCCCTCGACGACGGCCTGCGCGGCGGCGGCGGCGTCCCCCGGGAGGGCCGACGCGAGGTCGGTGACGAGGTGCGCGGCGCGTCCGTCGACGCGGGCGAACGCGGCGGCGGCGTCGCGCACGACTGCGGGGCTCACGTC
>NZ_BIMR01000463.1 GCF_004306155.1 Cellulomonas biazotea | reverse complement strand
GGGACACGTGGACCGAGGTCGGGTCGTTCGCCGGCCACGAGCCCGACGACCGGGTGTTCGTCGTCGACCGCGCCGCAGGCGAGCTGCAGCTCGCGCCCGCCGTCCGCGAGCCCGACGGGACGCTGCGCGGGTACGGCGCCGTCCCACCCAAGGGCGCCCCGCTGCGCGTCCCCCGCTACCGCACCGGCGGCGGTCCCGACGGCAACGTCGCCCCCGGCACCGTGCAGGTCCTGCGGGGCGCGGTGCCGTTCGTCGACCGCGTCTCCAACCGGCGGGCCGCCGTCGGCGGGGTCGCCGCGGAGAGCGTCGACGAGGCCAAGGAGCGCGGTCCGCTCGCGCTGCGCGTCCGCGACCGGGCCGTCACGACCGAGGACTACGAGGAGCTCGCGCGCGCCGCGACGACCGGCGTCGCCCGGGTGCGGTGCGTCGCCGCGGGCGACGGCGCCGACGCCGGGGCCGTGCGTGTCCTCGTCGTCCCGACCGCCGTGCCCGACGCCGCGGGCGTCCTGCGGTTCGAGGACCTCGTGCCGCAGGCCGACACCCTGCAGGCCATCGCCGAGCACCTCGACGAGCGCCGCCCCGTCGGCGTCCGGGTCCTCGTCGAGCCGCCGTTCTACCAGGGCGTCACCGTCGTCGCGCGCCTCTCGCCCCGCCCCCGCGCGGACGTCGCCCAGCTCGCGACCGACGCCGAGCGCGCCCTGCACCGGTACTTCGAGCCCCTGCAGGGCGGGCCCGACGGCGACGGCTGGCCCTTCGGGCGGCCCGTCCAGGCCGGCGAGGTGTACGCCGTCCTGCAGCAGCTCGCCGGCACCGAGATCGTCGAGGACGTCAAGCTCTTCGCCGCCGACCCCATCACCGGCCGCCGCGGCGAGGCCGTCCAGCGCATCGACATCGACAAGCACGCGCTGGTGTTCTCCTTCCGGCACCAGGTCCGGGTCACGAGGCGCTGACGTGCGCGGCATGGTCGACGGCCTCGCGAGCCCGGTGCCCATCGGCACCCGGCTCCCCGCCGTGCTCCAGGAGGACGACTTCCTGCTGCGGTTCGCCGCCGCGATCGACGACACGTTCGCGCCCGTCTACCTGAGCCTCGACGCGCTCGCCTGCTACGTCGACCCGCACCTCGCGCCCGCCGACTTCCTCGAGTGGCTGTGCGGCTGGGTCGGCATCGAGCCCGACCAGACCTGGACGACCGAACGGCGGCGCGAGGTCGTCGCGCACGCCTCCGCCGTGCACCGCTGGCGCGGCACCGCCCGCGGCGTCGCCGAGGCCGTCCGGCTCGTCGTCGACGGCGACGTCGAGGTGACCGACAGCGGCGGCGCCGCCTGGTCCGCCGCCCCCGGCGGCACCCTGCCCGGCGACCCCGTGCCCGCGGTGCGCGTCCACGTGCGGGCGCACGGGCCCGTCGACCGGCGACGCGTCGAACGGGTCGTCGCCGCCGTCACCGCCGCCCACGTGCCCTTCACGCTCGACATCGAGGAGGAGACGCCATGATCGTGTGCCCGTCGTGCGGCACCCGGAACGAGGACGACGAGCAGTTCTGCGGCGGGTGCGGCTCGTACCTGGAGTGGGACGAGCCTGCCGTCGCCGAGGAGCCCGCCGCCGCGGCCGCCGCCGACGACCACGCGACGGCCGGGGCCGTCGGGCTGTCCGGGACGACCGGGGCGACGGGGGCGACCGGGGGCGACGCGCCCGCGACGACCGCCGTCCTGCCGCGCCCCGAGCCGCCGACGGCGCCGGGCACCGACGACCTGACGGTCGGGAGCGGCGGCTCGGGCACGACGACCACCGGCGCGGCCGTCGCGGGTGCCGAGGCGACGACGACGTCCGTCCCCGCCACGACCGTCACCCCCGATACCCCGGTCGCTCCGTCATCGGGGCGGCGCGCAGCCGCGACGCCGGACCGGCCGGGGACGTCCTCCGCACCCGCCGCGACCGGGTCGGACGACGGGCCGACGCTCCCCGACCGGCAGCCCGGGCCGTCGGGCACGCCTGCGCGGGAGGCCGCCGAGCGCGAGACAGCGGCACGCGCCGCCGCCGACCAGGAGGCGGCCGCACGACGGGCCGCCGAGGACGAGGTCGTCGAGCGCGAGGCCGAGCAGCAGGCCGA
This sequence comes from Cellulomonas biazotea, assembly GCF_004306155.1. Lineage (GTDB taxonomy): Bacteria > Actinomycetota > Actinomycetes > Actinomycetales > Cellulomonadaceae > Cellulomonas > Cellulomonas biazotea. The sequence continues at coordinate 2,114 of NZ_BIMR01000463.1, read as the reverse complement.
GCGCGAAGCAGCGGCACGCGAGGCCGAGCGTGAGGCCGCGGAGCGAAGGGCCGATCAGGAGGCCGCCGAGCGGAAGGCCGCCGAGCAGGCCGCCGCCCGCAGCGCCACCGCGGCCGCGATGCTCGCCCCTCCCCCGCGCCCCAAGCCCGCCCCCGCGGCCGTCGCACCCACCCAGCCCGCACCGGTCAAGCCCGGTACCCCCCAGGCACCGCGCCCGCAGCGTCCCGCCCCGAAGGCCGACGACACCCCGCCGCAGCCCGGCGACCTCGTGTGCGGCCGGTGCGGCGCGGGCAACACCCCGACGCGCAGGTTCTGCCGCGCCTGCGGGACGAGCCTCGCCGACGCACCCGTCGCGCAGCGCCGGTCGTGGTGGAGCCGGCTGTGGCGCCCGGACCCGCGGGTCGCCCGGGCCGCCGGGTACCGGCCGCCGCGCCGTCGACGGTTCCCGACCCGACCGGTCGTCGTGATCCTCGTCATCGGCGCGCTCGTCGCGGTCGTCCTCGCGTTCCGCCCCGAGATCGAGAGGGCCCGCATCGCGCTCGTCGACCGGGTGCAGGGCAACACCGCCGTGAACCCCGTCGCGATCGCGGCGTCGAGCGAGCTGCCCGACCGGCCCGCCGCGCAGATCCGCGACGGCGCGACGAACCTCGCGTGGTCCCCCGCCACCCCCGGCGACGGGGTCGGCCAGTTCGTCGACTTCGCGTTCGGTCAGCCGTTCCGGCTGACCCGGGTGCTCGTCATCCCCGGGGCGTCGGACGTCGAGAAGGACTTCCTCGAAGGGTCCAGCCCGGAGGTCCTCACGCTCACCGCGACGACCTCGGCCGGCACGCAGCAGACCGTCGAGATCCCGCTCGACGACCGCGTCGGCCTGCAGAGCGCGAGCCCCGCGATCGACGACGTCGTCGCAGTCCGGCTGACGATCAGCTCCACGTTCCGGGCGACGCCGGAGACCCACGTGGCGATCGCGGAGGTGGAGTTCCGCGGGCGCGACTGACGCCGTCGGGCGCCGGTCCGACGTCCGTGGGGTGCGCCCGGCGGATCGGCGTCGGGACGACCGGGGTGCCGCCGCGCGCGGCCCCGACGCCGGGCGTGCCCCCGACCGCCACGCCGAGCGTGTCGAGCATCGCGCGGTACCCCTGGGTCGCCCGGTGCGCGGCGGCCGCGTCGCCCGCGGCCGTGAACGCCGCGACGAGCACCCGCCAGGCGTGGTCGCGGCACTCGTCGAGCCGGATGCCCCGCGTCGCGGCCGCGACCGCCTGGTCGTACCGACCGTGCGCGAGCTCCAGCTCGGCGAGCGCGACGGCCGCGTCGGCGGCGGTCAGGCGCAGGCGCTCACGCTCGCCGACCACCCACTCGGCCGGACCGTCCTCGGGCAGCAGGTCGCCCCGGTACAGGTCGACGGCGCACGTCAGCTCGGCGCGCGCGCCCGCGTCGTCGCCCACGGCCCGCAGCCGTGCCGCCTCCCGCACCGCCCGGTCCAGCGCGGCGACGTCGCTCGTCGACCCCGGCCGCAGGACGAGCGTGTACGTCTCGCCGTCGCGGACCAGCAGCCGGCTGCTGCGCGTCGGCACGCCCGGCTCGAGCGCGCGGCGCACCGCCGACAGGCTCACGTGCAGGTTGTGCAGCGCCGCCCGGGGGTCGAGGTCGCCCCACAGGGCCTCGGCCAGGAGCTCGCGGTGCACCGGACGGCCCGCGTGCAGCGCCAGCACCCGCAGCGCGGCGCGCGCCCGGGGACGCACGCCCGACAGGTCCGCGTCGACGCCGTCGACCCGCAGCCGGAACTCCCCGAGGCACCGCACGTCGACGAGCGGCACACCGCCCCACACGGGGTCGTCGACGGCCCGCGGACGTCGCACCGGCGACTCCGGGGTCGCGGCGGCCAGCGCCGCCCACGGCCGGACGTCGACGCCGTGCTCGTCGGCCGTCGCGACCGCGAACGCGCGCAGCTCCGCACCACCGTCGGGGTCGGTCGCGGCCAGCGCCGCGTACGCGTAGGCGAGCGCCCCCGGCGACCCCGCGGCCCGCGCGACGGCCTCCGCGCTCTGCGCCTCCTGGCGGGCGTCGGGAAGCTGCAGCGCGGCGGCGGCGAGCGCCCGGCACGCGCGCGCCCACCC
>NZ_BIMR01000462.1 GCF_004306155.1 Cellulomonas biazotea | reverse complement strand
CCCCCCCCCCCCCCCCCCCCCCCCGCCGCCGTGTCGGAGCAGGAGGGCAGGATGAGGACCATGACCGTGCGGGTGCTGGCGACACGACCGGACGGGCCGACCGTCCACACCGAGGTCGGCTCGCCCATGGGTGCCGTCACGCTGATCGGCGTCGGCGAGGTCCTCACCGGCCTGCTGCTGCCCGCGACGCGCGAGCGCAACGTCACCGCCGCCGGCGCCTACGGCCCGCGCGACGACACCGCGCTCACCGCAGCCCGCACCCAGCTCACCGAGTACCTCACCGGGGAGCGGAGCGACTTCGACCTCGACGTCCACCTCGTCGGCTCCGCCTTCCAGGTCCGCGTCTGGGAGGGCCTTCTCCGCATCCCGTACGGGCAGACGTGGTCCTACGGCGAGCTCGCCGCCGACATCGGCTACGACCCGCGCACCTCGTCCCGCGCCGTCGGCGCCGCGAACGGCGCGAACCGCATCGCCGTCGTCGTCCCGTGCCACCGCGTCATCGGCGCGAACGGCACCCTGACCGGCTTCGCCGCGGGCATCGAGCGCAAGCGGTTCCTGCTGGACCTGGAGCGCCCGCCGGTCCCGGCCGAGTCGACGCTGTTCTGAGAGGAGCGACCATCGCGGCGATCGAGCC
>NZ_BIMR01000461.1 GCF_004306155.1 Cellulomonas biazotea | reverse complement strand
AGGCGCGCGGCGTTCGTCGAGCGCGCGCGGCGCACGACCGCCTGCCGGACGTCCGCGACGACCGTGACGGTGTCCCCGACGCGCAGGCTCGCGATGTCCGTGAGCGTCCCCGGGTCGGCGTACCGGAACGGGTAGTGCCGCAGCAGGTCGCCGAGCGTGTGCAGCCCGAGCGCCGCGAACGGCTTGCCCGCCCGTGGCGCGACGGTCTTCACGGGCGACTCGAGGTACGTCCCGCGCGGCTCGACGCCGTCGACGTACCGCACACCCTGCGCACCGGGCTGCCCGCCGGCCTGGCCGTCGCGTGCCATCTCAGCCCACCTCCGCTCAGTCCAGACCCAGGAAGAACGCCGGCCCGGAGCCGGTCGGCCCGACGAGCACGTGCTCGGCGTCCGCACCCGTGAGCGCCGCGTCGAGGTGCGCGGCCGCGGCGGCGTCGAGCGGCTCGCGGTGCAGCACCGTCAGGCTCTCGCCGTGCGCGTCGTGCAGCACCTCGGCGAGCCCGGCCGGCAGCGCGTCCGCGTGCTCGACGCGGACGGCGCGCAGGCGCCCGAGGGCGCGCACCGCGGCGTGCAGGCCCACGGCGGTCGACGACGTGGCGAACGCGAGCGCGGCGACGGTCGCGCGCAGCTCGTCGTCGGCGTCGAGGACCTCGACGACCGGCCCCGGGTGGTCCACGAGCGCGTCGGCCGCGACGACGCCCCCGGGCAGGAGCGCGACGTCGGGGGCGCCGGTGTCCGCGACGGCGCGGGCCACGTGCTCGGCCGTGACGGGCGCCTCGGGCGTGGCCACGAGCACGAC
>NZ_BIMR01000460.1 GCF_004306155.1 Cellulomonas biazotea | reverse complement strand
CCGACGCCGAGGGCGCGACGGGCGTACCGCCGCCGGGCGCGCCCTGCCCCGCCGGTCGCGGCGGTGCGGCCGGCGCGGCGGTGCGACGCCGCCACGGGAGCGAGGGCGGACTCACGCGACCCGCACCACGTCGAGCGCGTACGAGTGACGCCGGCTGACGACGAGGACCCGGGCGTCCCCACCGGCGGCGGCCCACCCGGTGACCTCGTCGTCCCAGGGCACGGGCAGGGCGGGCGCGGGGGCGCGGACCTGCTCGTCGGGGCCGTCGAGCCGGACGACCGCACTGCCGTGCGCGTCGGCGACCACGACCCAGCACAGCCCGTCGGCGCGGACGTGGCAGCCCGCGGGCGCCGGGGACGAGACGCGCGGGACGGCGAGCCACGGGCCGCCGAAGCCGCGGAAGCCCCCGACGCGGCGGACGACGCCGACGGCGCCCGGCGCGCCGGGCCACCACCAGCGG
>NZ_BIMR01000459.1 GCF_004306155.1 Cellulomonas biazotea | reverse complement strand
GGCCCGCCGGGGGCGGCGGCCCGTGCGGCGGGACCGCACCGGGATACGCGCCAGGTCCGGGGGCGGGTCGACCTGCGGCGGTGGGTGCGGCGGCGGCGGCCGGCACGGGTCCCGCCGCCGGGGTGGGGCCGGCCGTCGGGAGGGGCACGGTCGGCTGGGCGTCACCGGCGGGACCGGTGCCGGAAGGGTCGTGCGGGTCCGTGGTCACGGTGCCTCCTCGAGCCGCTGGGACTGCTCACCTGCAGGCTAGGACTCTCCGCTGGGAGGGGCCTGTGCATCTGCCCGCACCGGTCAGCCGGCCACCCGGTACAGCGACACGTGCGACGGCGAGTCGGCCGTGAACGGCGCCCCCGCCCAGTCCGCGTGCCGGCTCTCGAGCATCATCCCGGCGAGCTGCGCCATGAGGTCGAGCTCCGCGGGCCAGACGTACCGGTGGGGCGTCCGCCCCACCCGCGCCTCCCGGCCGTCGCCGAACCGGACGTGGTGCGACACGACCTGCTGCTCCAGGACGTCGTACGTGTCGACGCCGAGGTACCCGGGCCCGGAGTGGAACACCAGGGCGTCCGACCCGGGCGGCAGCCGGCGCAGCTCGGGCACCCACAGCTCGACGACGAACCTCCCGCCGGGCAGCAGGTGCCGTGCCGCGTTCCGGAAGCACGCCACCTGCTCGTCCTGCGTCAGCAGGTTCGCGATCGTGTTGAACACCAGGTATACGAGCGAGAACTCGCCGGGCACCCGCGCGGTCGCCATGTCGCCGACGACGACCGGCAGCGTCTCCTCGTCGACCTTGGCGCGCAGCCGGGCGAGCATCGGGCGCGACAGCTCGATGCCCGCGACCGGCACCCCGCGTGCGGCGAGCGGCACCGCGACCCGCCCCGTCCCGACCGCGAGCTCCAGCGCCCGCCCGCCTCCCGCGAGCGCGACGAGCCGGTCGACCGTCGGCCCGAGCACCTCGGGCGCGAACATGCCGACCCCGGGGGTGTCGTACTGCGCGGCGACCTCGTCGTCCCAGATGTCCTCCTGACGCATCCCCCGACGCTCGCCGACACCGGGCGGACGTGTCCACGCCTTTGCGGGTGTCAGGCGGGCGGGATGTTCTGGTTGAGGCGGAAGACGTTGGCGGGGTCCCAGACCGCCTTCACCTGCCGCAGCCGCGTGTACGTCGCGGCGCCGTAGGCGCGGTGCACGCCCGCGTCGCCCTCGTCGGGGAGGGCGTTGACGTAGGCACCGCTGCTCCACGGGTCGAGGGTCGCGGCGAGGCGGCGGCACGTGGCGACGTGGTGGTCGTCGTCGGCGGGGTCGTCCCAGCGGGCGCCCATGCCGTACTCGAACCGTGCGGTGCGGTGGGGGAAGGCGGTCGCGGCGGGGTCGACGTCGGCGATCGCGCCGCCGTACGCGACGAGGCTCGCGGCACCGAGGTCGGCCTCGGCGTGGGCGAGGAAGGCGTCGAGGGCGACGTCGGGCAGGTCCGGCAGGTAGTGGCTCTTGCCGTAGCGGCGGAAGCCGTGCGCGGTGGGGGTGTCGGACCGTCGCTGCAGGTCGAGGTAGGTGAGGGTCTCGACGCGTCGGGCCGTGGGAGTGCCGAGGCCGTCGAGGGCGGCGACGAGAGTGGTGACGTCGTCGGGCGGGCCGACGTGGACGAGCCCGAGGGTGAGCGCTCCGCCCCCGCGTACGGCGGCGTGCAGGGTCGTGCGGGTGGGGGCGTCGTGCGCGAGCGACAGCCAGGTGCGGAGCGCGTCGAGGCCGGTGGCCGGG
>NZ_BIMR01000458.1 GCF_004306155.1 Cellulomonas biazotea | reverse complement strand
GCCGGGCCACGGGCCGACGCCGACGTCGTCGACGACCCGCCCGTCGGCCGCGGCGTGGCCGGGTCGGGCGGGTGCCGCGGCGTGGCCGGGCCGGCCCGGTGCCGCGGTGTCGTCGAGATGGGTCGTCGCGGGGTCGTCGGCGTGGGTCGCCGCAGGGCCGTCGGCGTGGGTCGTCGCGGGGGCGTCGGACGGGTGCTCCGCCGTCACGCCGGGGACGCCTCGGCGGTCCGGGCGAGCCAGTCGGCGTACGTGACCCGGCCGTAGCGGGCGTCGGGGGCGACGGCGGCGCCCGACGCGAAGAACGGCCCCCACCCGGGCAGCGGCACGCCGACGGGGATGCGCCGGCTGCCGTGCGCGTCGGCCCAGAGCCGTGCGAGGTCGGCGGCGGCGATCTCCTCGGGCCCGGCGACGGAGATCGTGCGACGACCCGGCTCGCCCTCGTCGCGCACGTCGCCGTCGACGGTCGCGTCGGGGCCCTGGGCGGCGTCGACGACGGCCCGGGCGACGTCGGTGACGTCGATGGGCTGGAACCGCCCGCCGCGCAGGTACGGCACGGTGCCGACGCGCGTGAGGGCGCCGGTGAGCGTCGGGCTCCCGAAGAACGTGTCGAAGAAGTCGTGGAACTGCGCGGCACGCACGACCGTCGACGGCACCGCCCCGGCCTGGTGCACGCGCTCCTGCGCGAGCTTGGTGCGGTAGTAGCCGACGGCGGTGCCCCGGTCGACGTTGAGGATCGACAGGACGACGGTGAGGCCGACTCCGGCGTCGCGGGCGGCGAGCGCGATCGACGCCGCACCGGCGGTGAGGACCTTCGCGGCGGCGGGCGTCTGCCCGTTGACGGTGTCGACGACCGTGTCGGCCCCGTCGAACGCGGCCCGCAGCAGGTCGGGGGCGTCGGGCGCCAGCGCGTCGGCGGCGACGTACTCCGCGCCGACGACCTGCCGTGCGGCGGGCGGCACGTGCCGGGACACCGCACGCACGCGGTCGCCGCGTCGCAGCGCCTCCTCGACGACGGCCCGCCCGGCGAGCCCCGTCCCACCCACGACCACGACCGTCCGCTGCGTCATGCCCCGATCATCCCGCGCACCCGACCGGCCCGGACCCGCCTGCCGCACGCGACTTCGTCACTCGGCGCCGAGGTCGCCGGTCGGAGCTGACGACCTCGGCGCGGACCGGCGACCTCGGCGGTGACCGGACGGAGACGGGGCGACGGGTCAGGACTGGGTGACCTCCAGCTCGACGACCGCCCACGAGAGGGCGGGGAGGCGCAGGGTGAGGGTGGCGTCGTCGGTGCGGACGTCGTCGAGGGGGCGCAGGCCGACCGCGTCGGGGGCGTCCTGGGTGCTGGCGGTGTGCCGGTCGCCGCCCTCGGGGACCGTGAGGACCTCGGCCGTCGTCACGCGCGCCCCGGTCCAGCCGCGCAGGTCGACGGTCACGTCGGCGGACTCGTCGAGCCCGCGGTGCGCGAGGAACAGCGCGACCCGCCCCCGCTCGGCGTCCCAGGTCGCCGCGACGTCCACGAGGTCGACGTCGCCGAACTTGCCGGCGTCGTAGCGGTCGGACCGCGCCGACACCCGCAGGATCTCCCCACGGGCCAGGGCGGCGGTGCGCGCGAAGGGCCAGAAGATCGACTGCCGCCACGCGGGACCGCCCGCCTCGGACCGGATGGGCGCGATGACGTTGACGAGCTGCGCCTGGTTGGCGATCTTCACGCGGTCGCCGTGCCGCAGCAGCGAGTTGAGGAACGTCCCGACGACGACGGCGTCGGTCACGGAGTACTCGTCCTCGATGATCCGCGGATGCTCACGCCAGACGCCCTCGCGCTCGATGACGTGCGGCTGGTCGGGCGTGTCCTTGCCGCTGGCGTACCAGACGTTCCACTCGTCGAACGAGAGGTTGATGCGCTTGGTGTGCTTCCCGGCGGCGCGCACGGCGTCGGCGGTCGCGACGACCGACTCGATGAAGTGGTCCATGTCGACGGCCGACGCGAGGAACGACGCGTGGTCGCCGTCGTGCTCCTGGTAGTAGGCGTGCAGCGACACGTAGTCGACGTACTCGTAGGCGTGCCGCAGGACGGTCTGCTCCCACGACCCGAAGGTCGGCATGCCGGAGTTCGACGAGCCGCACGCGACGAGCTCGATCGACGGGTCGACGAGCCGCATGGCCTTCGCGGCCTCCTGCGCGAGCCGCCCGTACTCCTCGGCCGTCTTGGCGCCCATCTGCCACGGGCCGTCCATCTCGTTGCCGAGGCACCAGAGCTTGATGTCGAACGGCTCGGCGTGCCCGTTCGCGCGGCGCAGGTCGGACAGCGCGGTGCCGCCGGGGTGGTTGGCGTACTCGACGAGCTGCCGGGCGGCCTCGACGCCGCGGGTGCCGAGGTTGACGGCCTCCATCACCTCGACGCCCGCGGCGCGGGACCAGTCGACGAACTCGTGCAGCCCGAACGCGTTGGTCTCGACGGTGTGCCACGCGCCGTCGAGCCGCCGCGGCCGTGCGTCGGCCGGTCCGACGCCGTCCTCCC
>NZ_BIMR01000457.1 GCF_004306155.1 Cellulomonas biazotea | reverse complement strand
CGGGGTGCGGCTGCGGCCGACACTGCGGTTCCCGGCCGGGGTCGGACGACGCCTCGCGGCGCTCGCGTTCGCCGGGGTCGGGTCGCTCGTCGCGCAGCAGCTCGCGATGCTCGTCGTGGTCGTCGTCTCCTCGGCGCGCGGCGGCGGCGCCACGTTCTCCCTCTACCTGTGGTCGCAGCAGGTGTACCTGCTGCCGTACGCGGTGCTCGTCGTGCCGCTGGCGACGTCCACGTTCCCCCGGCTGGCCGCGCGTGCCGCCGCAGGGCGCCTCGGGGAGTACGCCGTCATGGCCTCCGCCACCACGCGCGCCGTGGTGACCGCCGCGGCGGTCGGGGCGGCCGCCGTCGCCGCCGCGGCGCCCGCGGTCGCCGACGTGTTCGGCGCGCTCACCGGCCGGGCCGGCTCCACGACCGCGATGTCGTCGACCATCACCCTGCTCGTCCCCGGACTCGTCGGGTTCGCCGCGATGTTCCACGCCTCCCGCGCGCTGTACGCGCTGGAACGGGGACGCGCCGCGGTCACCGCGAACGTCCTTGGCTGGGGCACGTCCGCGGTCGGCTCGCTCGTCCTCGGGGCGGTCCTCGTGCCCGACGGACGGGACCCGGCACGCACCCTGACGGCGCTCGCGGTCGCGAGCAGCGTCGGCATGCTCGTCGGCGGCACGGCCGCGGTCGTCGGGCTCGCCCGGGCCGCGGGACGCGAGGCCGTGGTCGGGCTCGCCCGGACCACGACGGTCGTCGTCATCGCCGGTGTGGTCGCGGCGGCCTCCGGCCGCTGGGTGGTCGACGCCGTCGAGACGCTCACCGGGACCGGCGTGTGGTCGGCGATCGGTGCGGCCGCCGGCGGAGCGGTCGTCGCGGTCGTCGTCATGGCCGGTGCCGTCGCGCTGCTCGACCGCCGGACCGTCACCCAGATGGTGCGGCTGGAGCGCGAGCCCGCACCGGAGGCCGGGGTGCCGGCCGCCGTGCCCGACCCGACGGAGTAGCCGTCCCGACGGATCGTGTCGGGACTCACCCCGTGCGCCTCTCGGGAGGACGCCGCGCGTCCGGTAAGATGGAAGCCCGTGACAGAGCGCGCGCATCGACTCTCCGGGCGGTCGGATTCCACGACCCGGCACATCTTCGTCACCGGGGGCGTCGCCTCCTCCCTCGGCAAGGGTCTGACGGCATCCAGCCTCGGCCGCCTCCTGCGATCACGTGGCCTGCGGGTCACCATGCAGAAGCTCGACCCGTACCTCAACGTCGACCCGGGAACGATGAACCCGTTCCAGCACGGCGAGGTCTTCGTCACCGAGGACGGCGCGGAGACGGACCTCGACGTCGGCCACTACGAGCGGTTCCTCGACGTCGACCTCGTCGGCTCCGCGAACGTGACGACCGGCCAGGTCTACTCGCAGGTCATCGCCAAGGAGCGTCGCGGCGAGTACCTGGGCGACACCGTGCAGGTCATCCCGCACATCACCGACGAGATCAAGACCCGCATGCGGTCGCAGGCGGACGACGACGTCGACGTCATCATCACGGAGATCGGCGGCACGGTCGGCGACATCGAGTCGCTGCCGTTCCTCGAGGCGGCCCGCCAGGTGCGGCACGACCTCGGCCGCTCGAACGTGTTCTTCCTGCACGTCTCGCTCCTGCCGTACATCGGCCCGTCGGGCGAGCTCAAGACGAAGCCGACGCAGCACTCGGTGGCCGCGCTGCGCAGCATCGGCATCCAGCCCGACGCGATCGTCCTGCGCGCCGACCGCGACGTGCCCGAGGGCACCAAGCGCAAGATCGCGCTGTTCTGCGACGTCGACGTCGAGGGCGTCGTCACCGCGAAGGACGCGCCGAGCATCTACGACATCCCGCGCGTCCTGCACTCCGAGGGCCTCGACGCCTACGTCGTGCAGCGGCTGGGCCTGCCGTTCCGGGACGTCGACTGGTCCGGGTGGGACGAGCTCCTGCACCGCGTGCACCAGCCCGCGCACCAGGTCGAGGTCGCACTGGTCGGCAAGTACATCGACCTGCCCGACGCGTACCTGTCGGTGACCGAGGCGCTGCGGGCGGGCGGCTTCCACCACGACGCGAAGGTCAGCATCCGGTGGGTCCGCTCCGACGACTGCCAGACGCCCGAGGGGGCGCGGCTCGCGCTCGAGGGCGTCGACGCGGTGCTCGTGCCCGGCGGGTTCGGGGTGCGCGGCATCGAGGGCAAGCTCGGCGCGCTGCGCTGGGCGCGCGAGAACCTCGTGCCCACCCTCGGCATCTGCCTGGGCCTGCAGTGCATGGTGATCGAGTACTCGCGCAACGTGCTGGGCCTCGACGGCGCGTCGTCGTCCGAGTTCGACGACGACCCGGCGCACCCGGTCATCGCGACGATGGCCGAGCAGCTCGCGATCGTCGGCGGCGCCGGCGACCTCGGCGGGACCATGCGGCTCGGCGCGTACGAGGCGAACCTCAAGCCCGGCTCGGTCGTCGCCGCTGCGTACGGCAGCGAGAAGGTGTCCGAGCGGCACCGGCACCGCTACGAGGTGAACAACGCCTACCGCGACAAGCTCGAGGAGGCCGGGTTCGTCATCTCCGGCACCTCGCCCGACACGTCGCTCGTGGAGTTCGTCGAGCTGCCGCGCGAGACGCACCCGTACTTCGTCGCGACGCAGGCGCACCCGGAGTTCAAGTCCCGCCCGACGCGCGCGCACCCGTTGTTCGCCGGTCTCGTCGGTGCGGCGCTCGCGCTGCGCAGCGACGAGGTCTGAGGGGTGACCGTCGCCGACCGGCACGCACCGCGTCCCGTCGTCTCCCACGAGGTCATCCACGAGGGCAAGGTGTGGGACCTCGCGGGTGACGTCGTGGACCTGGGGGAGTCCCAGGTGCTGCGGGAGTACGTCGCCCACCCGGGAGCGGTCGCGGTCATCGCGCTCGACGACGAGGACCGCGTGCTGCTGCTGTCGCAGTACCGGCACCCCGTGCGGCACGAGCTGTGGGAGCCGCCCGCGGGCCTGCTCGACGTCGAGGGCGAGGACCCCGCGCTCGCGGCGGCCCGCGAGCTCGCGGAGGAGGCCGACCTGGTCGCCGGCTCGTGGTGGCGTCTCGTCGAGTTCTTCACGAGCCCCGGCGGGTCGGACGAGCGCATCGTCGTCTTCCTCGCGCGCGACCTGTCGCCCGTGCCCGACGCGGACCGGTACCAGCGGGTCGACGAGGAGGCCACGATGGTGCCCGTGTGGGTGCCGCTCGACGAGGCGGTCGACGCCGTGCTCGACGGGCGCCTGCACAGCCCGACGACCGCGACGGGCGTGCTCGCCGCCGCGGCCGCCCGCAGCCGGGCGTGGTCGACGCTGGAGCCCGTCGTCCCGGCCTGACCGGACCGGTCCGGTCGCGACCGGCACGGCCGAGGCGGGGGG
>NZ_BIMR01000456.1 GCF_004306155.1 Cellulomonas biazotea | reverse complement strand
GACGAGCAGGACGCCGATCACGACGCCCCCGGCCGCGGCGACCACCGGCGGCGGCAGCAGCTCGCCGGCCGCGACCCGTCCCGCGGCCCGACCGCGCAGACCCAGGACGCGGGCCGTCGCGAGGGACCGGGCGCGCCCGGGGGCGGAGGCGGCGGCATCGAGGACGACGACCGTCGACGCCAGTGCGGCGCACACCGCTGCCGCGAGGACGACGAGCCCGACCAGCCCGCTGCCGAGGGGGTCCGACCGCCGGTCGGCGAGCCACTGCGCTCGGCTCAGGTCCTCGGCGCCGACGGTGCTCGCCGCCGACCGGGCTGCGGTCGCCGCTCCCGGTCCGACGGCCCACACCGTGTCCGGGTCGACCGCCGTGTGCGCGGTCCCGGCGGGGCGGGAGGTGGTCCGCTCGGCCCGCACCTCCACGAGGGCCGTGACGACCGACGTCAGCGCCGCACGGTCGACGACGACGGTGGGGGAGGCGCTCGCGGGCTGCTGCGCGGGCAGCGTGGGGACCTCGCCGACGGGTTCGAGGTCGACCGTGACGTCCCCCCACCGCAGCGACGGCTCGGCGCCGAGGAGCCCGGCGGGGACGAGCGCGGGCAGCGGCCCGGGAGCGGTGCGGGTCCGCGCGTCGGCGGACGCGTCGGCGAGCGTCGTGAGCTGGTCTGCGGCACCGAACGGCGTGCGGGCGAGCAGGTCGGCGTAGCGAACGGGGTCGACCACGAGCACCCGCACGCTGTCGACGCCGCGCACGCCGAAGAGCTGGCGCTCGTCCTGCGCCCGGCCGACGGCGACCGCGTCGACGCCGTCGGCCGCCGTCAGCGCCGCGGCGACGTCCTCCAGGGACGCGTCGGGCGACGTCGTCCGCACCACGACGTCGGCGCCGACGGCGTCCCACGCGCCGTCCACCTGACCGGCCCGTGCGGTGCCGGCGAGCGCGGCGCACAGCGCGACGAGCGTGGTGAGGACGACGAGCGCGACGAACGGCAGGACGGCGCCCGTGGTGCGGGCGCGCGCCATCGCGAGCAGCGGACCGGCCGTGCGGGACCGGCGTGCGGCGCCCAGCGCGACGCCGACGAGCGGCGGGACGCCGCGCCACAGCAGGAGCC
>NZ_BIMR01000455.1 GCF_004306155.1 Cellulomonas biazotea | reverse complement strand
GCGGGACGCGAGCCGGACGACGCACGCGTGGCGTCGGGGCGGCCCGCGTCGTCGCGCGACGAGCGCGGACCCCGGTCGGCGTCGGGGGTGCGCGGCCGCGCGTCGTCGGCGGGACGGCCCGCGACGGACTCGAAGGTGCGGGCGAACGCCTCCCCCGCACCCGGGACGCCCGAGGCACCGGCACGGCCGGGGCGGGACGTCGCCGCGGGGGCGACGGTCGGCGGCAGCAGGTGCGCGCTCACGACGCCACCCCCAGCGAGGCCGCGAGGCCCGCAAGGCCGGAAGCACCGAGCGCGGAGCCGCTGCGCGCACCGGTCTGACCCGACGACAGCGACGCGAGCAGCTCCAGGGCGGCCCGCTGGCTCGCGGCCGTCGCACCGGCCGAGCCGGACGCACCCGTGAGCCCTGTGAGACCGGCGAGGCCCCCGATCCCCGCGAGCGGGTTCGCCACGGCGGACACGTCGGCCGCCTGCGGCAGGATCCGCCGGATCGCGGTGGGCGTCGTGTAGACGTCCCGCACGACGACGGACGCGCCCGGCTTGGGGGCGTCGATCATCTTGCCGTCGCCCAGGTAGATCCCGATGTGCGAGCCGCCGCCGAACACGACGAGGTCGCCGGGCAGCGCCTTGTCGAGGGACGCGACGGGCTCACCCATCGTCTGCTGGTCACGGGCGACGCGCGGGAAGTCGGTGACGCCGACGTCCGCGAGCGACCGGATGACCAGGCCCGAGCAGTCGAGGCCGCCCTCGGAGAGCGACTCGCCGCCCCACACGTAGGGGACGCCGACGTACTTCTGCGCGGCCGCGATGAACGACTGGGCGGTCGCGCCGCCCGTCGCGGTCGACGCCGTCGAGGCGCCGGACCCGGTGAGGGACGCGAGCAGTGTCTGGAAGTCGTCCGTCGTGGCGGTCGTCGCGGTCGACGCGGACGTCGGGGTCGCCGTCACGGTCGGGGGCGCGACGAGCGCCCGCAGCTCGGCCATGCGCGACTGCACGGCCGCGATCCCGTCGAGCGTCATGCGTCCTCCCTTGCCGGTCGCCGGCCGGCGACCTCGTCGAGCACGACCTGCTCGGCGTGCAGCTCCTCGGCGCGCACCGCGGAGTCGTGCCGCTCCTCGAGCCGCTCGACGGCCCGGGCGTCGCGCCGCGCCGCCGTCCACACGTCGGTGCTCTCGGCGGTCTGCACCTGCGCGGTCACGACCTGCTCACGGTGCTCGACGAGCAGCGCGGCGAGCGTCGCGCGGCTCGCGACCGACGCACGGAACGCGAGGTCGTCGGCGATGTCGGGCACGGTCGTGCCGTCCAGGCGCTCCTTGGTCTGGCGCGCGCGCTCGGCGGCGGCACGCTCGGCGCGGCGGGACGCGGCCAGCTCGGCGGCGGCACGGTCCTCGGCGAGCGCGCGCACGCGCAGCAGCCCGGCGAGGGGGAACTGTCGGGTCACGGCACGTCTCCCAGCTGCTGAACCAGTGCGGACAGGTGCGCCCACGCCTGCGCGGCGGGGACGACGTCCTCGATGTCCTGCCGCAGGAACGCGTCGATGGCGCGGCCGTGCGTGACGGCGGCGTCGACGAGCGGGTTCGACCCGGCGACGTACGCGCCGACGTCGAGCAGGTCCTGCGCCTGCCGGCGGGCGGCCATGACGGCCCGCAGGCGGCGGGCGGCGTCGCGCTGCTCCGCGGTGGTGACGCGGGACGCGACGCGGCTGATCGAGCCCAGCGCGTCGACGGACGGGAAGTGCCCGGCGACGGCGAGGCGGCGGTCGAGGACGACGTGCCCGTCGAGGATGGACCGCGCGGCGTCGGCGATCGGCTCGTTGTGGTCGTCGCCGTCGACGAGGACGGTGTAGAGGCCGGTCACGGAGCCCGTCGCGCCGGTGCCGGCGCGCTCGAGGAGCTGGGCGAGCAGCGCGAACGTCGACGGCGGGTAGCCGCGGGTCGCGGGCGGCTCGCCGACCGACAGGCCGATCTCGCGCTGCGCCATGGCGACGCGCGTGAGCGAGTCCATCATGAGCACCGCGTGGCGGCCCTCGTCGCGCAGGTGCTCGGCGATGCGGGTCGCGAGGAACGCGGAGCGCAGGCGCACGAGCGGCGGCTCGTCCGACGTCGCGACGACGACGACCGAGCGCGCGAGCCCCTCGGGCCCGAGGTCGTCCTCGAGGAACTCGCGGACCTCACGGCCGCGCTCGCCGACGAGCGCGATGACGGACACCTCGGCGTCCGTGCCGCGCGCGACCATCGACAGCAGGCTCGACTTGCCGACGCCGGACCCGGCGAACAGCCCGAGCCGCTGACCGCGGCCCACGGTGACGAGCGTGTCGAGGACGCGCACGCCCAGGTCGAGGGAGTCCTCGACCCGGCTGCGCTCGAGCGGGTGCGGGGCGCGCCCGTCGAGCGGCACCCACGCCTGGGCGCGCAGCGGGCCGCGGCCGTCGATGGGGCGGCCCAGGCCGTCGAGCACCCGGCCGAGCAGGCCGGGGCCCACGGGGACGCGCAGCGACTCGCGCAGCGGGCGGGCCGGCATCCCGGCGCGCAGCCC
>NZ_BIMR01000454.1 GCF_004306155.1 Cellulomonas biazotea | reverse complement strand
TCCTCGAGGTGCCCGCACGCGTCGGCCAACCGGTCCTGCCAGTACGCGACGACGCCCCGGGCCAGGTGCGCGGGCGCGAGGACCGCGGACCCGCCGACGCCCTGCTCGAGGACGTCCGTGGCCGTCGCGTCGGCGACCGCGAGGTCGTCGGTGTCCGCCAGCAGCAGCGCGTGCTCGGCGCGGCACGCGGCGGCGACGGTCGGCAGGCCGGACGCGTCCGCGACGGCTGCGCCGTGCACCAGGTGCGCCGCGGCGTCCGCGGGATCGCCGCCCGCGTGGGCCTGCGTGCGGCCGACCAGGTAGAGCGCGAGCGCGCGGGTCCGGGGGTCGACGTCGTCGGCCTCGAGGTCCGCGACCACCGCCTCCTGGGGGTCGGCCGCGTCCGTGCCGCCCGCCGAGGCGTCCGACGCGTCGTCCACGCCCTGTCCGTCGGCACCGCCCGCGACTGTCGCGCCGGCGGACGAGGTGACGCCTGCGGCCGCGACCTCCTCGGGGACGGCGCGCAGCGCGGACGTCAGCACACGCGCGAGCACGTCGTCGTCCGCACCCCACGACTCGACCGCGCGACGCACCTGCGGGAACACCGCCACGTCGCCCCGGCCGTCCAGCACGTCCGCCGCCGCCTGCGCGAGCAGCACCCACGCGTCCCGGCGCCCCTGGCCGACGACCAGCGCGCACAGCCGACGCAGCAGCGCGGTGTCGCCCGCGACGAGCACCTCCGGCCAGTGCGCGCGCAGGACGTCGACCGCGAGCGCACCGTCGCCCGCGGCGCACGCGTGCCGGACCGCACCCGCCCAGTCCGTGTCGCGCCGGTGCTCGGCGACCGCCCGGTGCGTCCGTGCGAGCGCCCCCGGGTCGCGGCGCGACTGCAGCACCCGGCACTGCGC
>NZ_BIMR01000453.1 GCF_004306155.1 Cellulomonas biazotea | reverse complement strand
GGGCCGTCCGGACGACGCCGGCGGTGGGTCGCCGGCGGGGTGGCTCAGCCGAAGTGCGCCGGCAGCGTGGCCGACCACGCCTCGCGCGCCTCGGCGAGGGGGAGCGTGAACAGGCCCCGCACCTCGACCGCGGGCGCGTGCACGTGGTCGCCGTCGTCGACCGGCGTGCCGGCACCCGGGGTGCAGGTCTCCGCGGTCTCGCCCAGGCGCAGCGCCGGGACCCCGCGCGCGGTGCACAGGTCGAGCAGGCGGACCTCCTCCGAGCGCGGCACCGCGACGAGCGCGCGGCCCTGCGACTCCGAGAACAGGGCCTCGAACGGCGTCACGCCGTCCCGCGCGCACAGCGCGTCCAGGTCGACCTGCACGCCCGTGCCGTAGCGCAGGCTCGACTCGACGAGCGCGATCGCGAGACCGCCCTCGGACAGGTCGTGCGCCGCGTCGACGAGGTCGTCCCGCGCCGCCGAGACCAGGACCTGCGCGAGGCGACGCTCGGCGTCCAGGTCCGCCCGCGGCGGTGTGCCGCCCAGGTGGCCGTGCACGACGTCCGCCCAGGCCGAGCCGTCGAGCTCCGCGCGCGTCGTGCCCAGCAGGTAGACGGCCTGGCCCGGCGCGGTCCAGCCCGACGGCACCGCGTCCGCGACGTCGTCCAGCACGCCCAGCACGCCGACGACCGGCGTCGGGTGGATGGCCGAGTCGATCTTCCCCGGCTCGCCCGTGCCGTTGTACAGCGACACGTTGCCACCGGTCACGGGCACCTCGAGCACCTGGCACGCGTCCGCCAGGCCACGGATCGCCTCGACGAGCTGCCACATCGAGTCGGGGTGCTCCGGGCTGCCGAAGTTCAGGCAGTCGGTCACCGCGAGCGGACGGGCGCCCGTCGTCGCGACGTTCCGGTACGCCTCCGCGAGCGCCAGCTGCGCACCCGTGTACGGGTCGAGCTTGCCGTAGCGGCCGTTCGCGTCGGTCGCGAGCGCGACGCCCAGGCCGGACTGCTCGTCGACGCGGATGACGCCCGAGTCGTCGGGCTGCGCGAGCGCCGTGTTGCCCTGCACGAACCGGTCGTACTGGTTCGTCACCCACGACTTGTCCGCGAGGTTCGGGCTCGCGAGCAGCCGCAGGACGGTCTGACGCAGGTCCGCCGCGGTCGCCGGGCGGGCGAAGCGCGCCTCGTCCGTCACCGTGTCCGCGTTGAGCGCGTCCTGCCACGCCGGGCGCGCGTACGGGCGGTCGTAGACCGGGCCCTCGTGCGCGACGGTCTTCGGGTCGACGTCGACGATGCGCTGCCCGTGGTGGTCGATCGTCAGGCGGCCCGTGCCGGTGACCTCGCCGATCACCGCCGTCTCGACGTCCCACTTGCCGGTGATCGCCAGGAACGCGTCGAGCTTGTCGGGCGCGACGACCGCCATCATGCGCTCCTGCGACTCCGACATGAGGATCTCGCCGGCCGTCAGCGTGGGGTCGCGCAGCAGGACGTTCTCCAGGTCGACGTGCATGCCGCCGTCGCCGTTCGACGCGAGCTCGCTCGTCGCGCAGGAGATACCCGCGGCGCCCAGGTCCTGGATGCCCTCGACGACCTGCGCCGCGTAGAGCTCCAGGCAGCACTCGATGAGGACCTTCTCCATGAACGGGTCGCCGACCTGCACGGACGGCCGCTTCGACGGCTTGGTGTCGTCGAAGGTCTCGCTCGCGAGGATCGACGCCCCGCCGATGCCGTCGCCACCCGTGCGCGCACCGAACAGGACGACCTTGTTGCCCGCGCCCGACGCGTTCGCCAGGTGGATGTCCTCGTGCCGCAGGACGCCCAGGCACAGCGCGTTGACGAGCGGGTTGCCCTGGTACGAGGCGTCGAAGACGAGCTCGCCGCCGATGTTCGGCAGGCCCAGGCTGTTGCCGTAGCCGCCGACGCCCGCGACCACGCCGTGCACGACGCGCGCCGTGTCGGGGTGGTCCACCGCGCCGAAGCGCAGCTGGTCCATGACGGCGACCGGGCGGGCGCCCATCGAGATGATGTCGCGGACGATGCCGCCGACACCCGTCGCGGCACCCTGGTACGGCTCGACGTAGCTCGGGTGGTTGTGGCTCTCGACCTTGAAGGTGACCGCCCAGCCGTCGCCGATGTCGACGACGCCCGCGTTCTCGCCGATGCCGACGAGCAGGTGCTCCTTCATCGCCGGCGTCGTCTTGTCGCCGAACTGGCGCAGGTGCGTCTTGCTCGACTTGTACGAGCAGTGCTCGGACCACATGACGGAGTACATCGCGAGCTCGGCGGCCGTGGGACGACGACCCAGGATGTCGCGGATCCGCTGGTACTCGTCGGGCTTGAGCCCGAGCTCGGCGAACGGCTGCTCCTGGTCGGGCGTCGCCGCGGCGTGCTCGACGGTGTCGGACGTGGGTGCGGTGCGCGGGAGGTCCTGCGGGGATGCGGTGGTCATCGATTCCCTCGGTGGGGCGCGGACCGGCGCGAGGGGCCGGGGTCGCGGCGGGGTCGGCAGACGGGGACAAGGGTACCCGCGGCCACCGGACGCCTCCGGCCCGTCCACGGGCGGTGCGCGCGCAGGTTCTCACGCGACTCTCATCGCCCGGTTTCTCCGCATTGTCCGATTCCCGCCTAGGGTCGACGCGGGCGAGATCTTGACCGATCCAGTGGTCACGCCTGACGGTGCCGCCGTGGCGCGACGCCGTGCCCGCTCTGCCGCTCGTCCGTCGCCGAACCAGCCCGAGGTCCGATGCTCCACCGTGCCGCCGCCGCCGTCTCCCTCGCCTGCCTGCTCCTCGGGGGGAGCGCCGCCGCCGCGCACGCCGGAGGCTCCGACGACCCGACGCCGTACACCGTGACCGCCGAGGGCCTCACGCTGCCCGCCGGCCGCACGTTCGTCGAGCACGACCACGTCAACGTCCGCTACGTCGTCGACGGGGAGACGCGGTCCGCGATGCTGCACGTCCAGGCGGCGACCGCCCAGGGTGCGTTCGCCGGGCGCGGCGACGTCCGCTGGTCGGAGCTCGGGCTGCCCGAGCGGTACTGCGTCACGTGGGTCGAGGTCAGCGGGTACAACGAGCACTTCGGCGAGGGCGGCCAGCGGCCCGTCTGCACGTCGGACACGACCCCGCCGCCGCGCACCGCGGTCCCCGTCGCGCCGATCCCCGCCGAGCCCGCCACCCCCCCGGGCAGCGACGCGACCCCGACGCCGACCCCCACCCCCGAGCCGTCGCCGAGCGTGAGCGGCGCGGTCCTCGACACGTCGCCGGGCGCGACGCCCTCGGCGACCCCGAGCGCCACCCCCGACCCCCGCGCCGAGGTGCTGGCCGCCGGCGACGGCCCGTCCCGCGGCGGGCTCGCGATCACCGGCAGCGACGTGCTCATCCCGGTCCTCGGCGTCGGGACGGCCGCCCTGGCCGCCGGGATCGTGCTCCGCTCGCTGCACCGCCGCTCGCGCGGGACCGGGCCGGCGCACCGGCGCTGACGGACGCCGTCCGCCGGTCGGTCGGGCGGGAGCCGCCCGGCGGACGGGGACGAGTGGGGCGGGCCCGACATGCGAGGCCGGGGGCGTCGAGCGTGCGGCCGGTAGCGTCGGGGACGTGCCGTCACCGTCCTCGCCCACCCGCGGTCGACACCGGCGTGCGGCCGTCGGGCTGGCGGCGCTCGTGGTGCTCGCGGGGTGCGTGCCGGCTGGTGGTGCCGACGACGGCCGCGCGACGACCGCCCCGCCGACCGCGACCGCCACCACGCCGGCGAC
>NZ_BIMR01000452.1 GCF_004306155.1 Cellulomonas biazotea | reverse complement strand
GGCCGGGTCCTCCTGCGGGAGGACCCGGCCGTCGCGCGTCCGGGCGGTGGTCGTGGCGTCGTCGGTCCGCGTGCGGCGGGCCCGACGCGCGCCGTACGCCGCGAGCAGCGCGACGCCGACGGCCGCGCCGAGGGTGTTCATGACGACGTCCTGCACCGTCGGCACGCGCGAGGGCAGGAACGCGAGCTGGGCGAGCTCGATCGCCGCCGACGTGAGCGCGCCGAGCGCGACGGCCCACCACCGGCGGGGCAGCAGGAGGCCCACGAGCACCCCGAAGGGGACGAACATCACGACGTTCGCGACGGCCTCGACGACCGCGTAGGTGAGCCCGACGCCGCGCTCCTGCAGCCATGCGAGGACCGCCCGCACGACGTCGAACGTGTCGTCGGGCGCGGGCTTCGGCCACAGCGTGACGCGGACGACGACGGCCGACCAGGCGACGAGACCGGCGACGACGCGGCGACGGGCCCGAGCGGTGACGACCATGGCGCTACGGTAAACGGAACGCTCCCGCAGGCCGGGCAGGTCCTGGGCAGATCGGGTGATCCTGGCCGGTGAGGCAAGGATCACCCGCTGGGACCTCCTTGCGCACGGGTACATTCGGCGCATCCCAACCACCCAAAAGGGGGCAACGTGCGCATCTCCGTCATCGGCTGCGGGTACCTCGGCGCGGTCCACGCCGCGTGCATGGCGAAGCTCGGGCACGAGGTCGTCGGCATCGACGTCGACCCGCGCAAGGTCGCGTCGCTGGAGGCGGGCGAGGCCCCGTTCTACGAGCCCGGCCTGCCGGAGCTGCTCGCCGAGACCAAGGCGACGGGCCGCCTGACGTTCAGCACGGACATGGAGGCGGCCGCGGGCGCGCAGGTGCACTTCCTGTGCGTGGGCACGCCGCAGGTGCACGGCGAGTTCCGCGCGGACCTGTCGTACGTCGACTCGGCGTTCGAGGCGCTGCGGCCGTTCCTCGCGGAGGGCGACGTCGTCGCGGGCAAGTCGACCGTCCCGGTGGGCACCGCGGAGAACCTCGCGGCGCGGCTCGAGGGCAGCGGCGCGACGCTCGTCTGGAACCCGGAGTTCCTGCGCGAGGGCTTCGCGGTCAAGGACACGCTGCACCCCGACCGGCTGGTGTACGGCCTGCCGACGGACGACGAGGGCGTCCCGACGGCGGCGGGCGACGCGGCCAAGGCGGCGCTCGACGAGGTGTACGCGACGCCGCTCGCGGACCGCACGCCGCTGGTCGTCACGGACTACGCGACCGCGCAGCTCGTCAAGGTCGCGGCGAACTCGTTCCTCGCCACGAAGATCAGCTTCATCAACGCGATGGCCGAGCTGTGCGAGGCGACGGGCGCGGACGTGACGCGGCTGGCGGACGCCATCGGCTACGACGCGCGCATCGGCCGCCGGTTCCTCAACGCGGGCCTCGGGTTCGGCGGCGGCTGCCTGCCGAAGGACATCCGGGCGTTCATGGCGCGCGCGGGCGAGCTGGGCGTGAGCGACGCGCTGACGTTCCTGGCGGAGGTCGACTCGATCAACATGCGACGCCGCGTGCGCATGGTCGACCTGGCCCGCGAGGTGTGCCACGGCTCGATCGTGGGGCGCAAGGTCGCGGTGCTGGGGGCGGCGTTCAAGCCCGACAGCGACGACGTGCGCGACTCGCCCGCGCTGTCCGTGGCCGCGCAGATGCAGCTCCAGGGCGCGCACGTGACGCTCACGGACCCGCAGGCCGTCGCGAACGCGCAGGCGAAGTGGCCCGACATGAAGTTCGCGCACTCGGCGCTCGAAGCCGCGGCGGACGCGGACGTCGTGCTGCTCGCCACCGAGTGGCAGGAGTACCGCGACCTGGACCCGGACGAGCTCGGCGCGGTCGTCGCGCACAAGCGCATCCTCGACGGCCGCAACGTGCTGGACCCCGTCCGGTGGCGTGCCGCCGGCTGGACGTACCGGGCGCTCGGGCGCCCCTGACCGGACCGCACGCCCCGGCCGCGCGACGAGAGGGCGCCCCCGC
>NZ_BIMR01000451.1 GCF_004306155.1 Cellulomonas biazotea | reverse complement strand
CCCCCCCCCCCCCCCCCCCCCCCCCCCCCCCCCGCCAGGAGGACCCCGTGTTCGGCAGCCGCCCCACCCTCGACGACCCGCCGCTGCCCGAGCACCGCGACGACTGGTCCCCGGACCGCCTGACCGCGTTCCGCGAGCGGCTCGACGCCGCGGTGTCGGCCCCGGGCGCCCGGGTCGGCGCGCTCCTCGACGAGGTGCCCGACACGCCCCGCAACCTGGCGTCGCTGCTCGAGCACCTCGTGGACGCGCACGCGCGACGCGCCCGCGCCGACGGGCGTGCGCGCGGTCTGGTGCGGGGTCCGCTCCCGGACGACGCCGTCGCGCGGGTCGGCCACCTCCTCGTCGCACACCGCCTGACCTACCGGCGCGGAGCCGGGCGGCGCCTCGTCCGGCGGTTCGCGCACGGGCCGTCGTCGGGGGTCCTGCGTCCGGACCGGAACGGGCGGCGCCTGCTGCGTCACCTGGCCGACGGTCTCGCGGCGGCGTCGGCCTGACCGCCCCGCGGCCGTCCCGCGGCGGCCCGGGCTAGGGTCCGAGGCATGGCGACCCTCGACGACGACCTCACGACGACCGCCACCGAGACGGGCTTCTCGGGGGTGGTGCGCGTCGACCGGCCCGGCGAACCGACGCTCGTGCGGGCGTTCGGGCTGGCCGACCGGGCGCACGGCGTCCCGATGACCCCCGACACCCGGCTGGGCGTCGCGAGCGGGTCCAAGGGGTTCACGGCGCTCGCCGTCATGTCGCTGGTCGACGAGGGCGTCCTGAGCCTGTCGACGACCGCACGCTCGCTGCTCGGCACGGACCTGCCGCTGGTCGCCGACGACGTCACCGTCGAGCACCTGCTGGCGCACCGGTCGGGCATCGGCGACTACCTCGACGACGACGCCGAGCCCGGCGAGTACCTCATGCCCGTCCCGGTGCACGTGCTCGCGACGACCGAGGCGTTCGTGCCCGTCCTCGACGGCCACCCCACCCTGTTCCCCGCGGGCGAGCGGTTCTCCTACTGCAACGGCGGGTACGTCCTGCTGGCGCTGCTCGCGGAGCGGGCGAGCGGCACGTCGTACCACGACCTGGTCCGCCGCCGGGTGCTCGGCCCCGCGGGCATGGTGGACACCGACTTCCTGCGCGGCGACGACCTGCCCGGCGACGCCGCGGTCGGGTACGTCGAGGTCGACGGCGTCACCCGGAGCAACGTGCTGCACCTGCCCGTCCTCGCGACGGGCGACGGCGGCGCCCACACGACCGTGGCGGACATGCACCGGTTCTGGACGGCGCTGCTCGCCGGGCGGATCGTGCCCGCCGCGACGGTCACGACGATGACCGCCCCGCACAGCGACGTCCCGGAGGAGGGCGCGCGGTACGGGCTGGGCTTCTGGCTCGACCCGGTCGGCGACGGGATCGGGCTCGTCGGCGCCGACGCCGGGGTGTCGTTCCGCAGCGCGCACTCCCCGTCGACCGGCGCGACGTGGACCGTCGTGAGCAACACGTCCGAGGGCGCGTGGCCTGTGGCGCGCGTGGTCGCCGCCGCGCTGCGCTGACCGGCCCGCCCGCCGTGGCCGACGACGGCCCGCTCTCGTACGACGCCGAGCTGCAGCGGCTCGACGTGGTGCTGCGCCGGGCAGCGGGCGTCCGTCCCGGCGAGCGCGTGCTCGACGTGGGCTGCGGCACGGGCGGGACGACCCGACGCGCTGCACGGGAGGCCGACGCCGGTCACGCGGGACCGGGCACCGCGGGAACGGGCGGGGCAGGACCAGGCACCGGAGGAACGGGACGGGCGGTCGGGATCGACGTGTCCGGGCCGGCGATCGCTCGGGCCCGCGTGCTGGCGGACGCGGAGGACGTGCGGAACGTCGACTTCGTGCACGGCGACGCGGCGGCGCACGCCTTCCCGCCGGGGGCCTTCGACGTGGTGGTCAGCCGGTTCGGCACGATGTTCTTCGACGACCCCGTCGCCGCGTTCACGACGGTCGGACGGGTGCTGCGCCCGGGCGGGCGGCTCGCCATGCTCGTCTGGCAGTCGGCCGACCGCAACGCGTGGGACGTCGCGATACGGGGCGCACTCGGGATCGGGGAGCACGTCCCCTCCCCCGGGTCCGACCCGTTCTCGCTGGCCGACCCGGCGACGGTGCGGACGGTCCTGGAGTCCGCCGGGTTCGCCGAGGTCACGTGCACCGACGTCGCCGAGCCGGTCTTCTACGGGCGCGACGTCGACGAGGCGCTCGGCTGGGTGGGCGGCTTCGTCAGCACGCGCGCCGCGCTCGACGACCTCGACCCCGCCGCGGCGACCGCCGCGGTCGCCCGCCTGCGCGACATCCTGGCGGAGCACCGGACCGCCGA
>NZ_BIMR01000450.1 GCF_004306155.1 Cellulomonas biazotea | reverse complement strand
GGGGCGGTGCGCACGGGACCCGTCCCGCCGGCCGCGGCGCCGGCCGTGGGAGCAGGCGTCGGGGCGGGCGTGGCGGCGGGTGCGGCGGGCGTGGCGGCGGTCCAGGTGGCCGGGGCCGCGTCGGTCGCCGGCAGGGGCCGGGTGGCGTCGGACGTCGCAGCGTCGTCCGTCGAGTCGTCGGTCGTCGCGAGGACCAGCGTGTCGTCGCGGGTCGTCGCGAGGATCTGCGTGTCGCCGCCGCCCGGCAGGATCTGGGTGTCGCCGTCCGCCGGCTGGGGCAGGGTGGTGTCGTCGTCGTCCCCGGGGGTGGTGGGGCGCGTCTCGTCGGTGCTCATCAGGACTCCTCGGTGATCCGGACGTCGCCCGCACCGATGCTCACGCGCAGCGCGAGCTGCACGTCGCCGGTGCGGGACTGCTCGTCCTCGAACGTGTGGTTGGCGATGCCGACGCCGTCGACGCTGCGCTGCGCGCCGTCGAGCTCCCAGACCACGTTGCCGACCCCGGCGTCGACGTCGGCCGTCACGGCGGCGTCGGCGGGGACGATGATCGTGAGGCTGCCGGCGCCGAACGACACGGGCACGTCGAGCGTGGTGCTCGTCATCGGGACCCCGGTGAGGTCCAGGACGGCGTCCCCGAAGCCGAGCTCGAAGCCCTCGGCGGCGACGCGGCGGCTGTCGACGTCGGTGGTGCCGGCGCTGAGGTCGCGGTACGAGCCGTCGGTCCACCGCCAGTCGGCGTTCTGCGCGGCGCCGACGGGCAGCGCGACGAGGATGCCCATGATCGCGAGGAAGCCGAGCACGCCGCTGCTGCGGCCGCGCAGGCCGGAGACGATGATCCCGAGGCCGGCGAGCACGACGCCCAGGCCGAGCGTGGTGAGCAGGACCGGCCCGTCGAAGTCGCCGGTGCGCTCGGCCATGAGCAGGACCGCGAGGCCGATGAGCGTGAGGGCCACGACGACGCCGACGGTGCCGACGCCCGGACCGGACCGCCGCGGCTTGGGCGGGACGGGCGGCCGCGGCGGGATCGGCGGCTGGGGCGGGAGCGGAGGCGGTGGCGGGACGGCGCCCTGCTGCCGGTAGGGGCCGTAGGGGCCGTACGCGACGGTCGGGCCGGCGGGCGGGCCAGCGGGCGGGCCGACGGGTGCCGTCGTCGTCGCACCGGGTGCGGCGCTCGCGGCAGCCGCGTGCGGCTGCTTGACCCACGGGTCGGCGGGCGCGGACGCCTGCCCTGCCCACGGCTGCGGGGTCGGTGCGCCCGGCGCCGCCCCCACGGGCGTGCCGCGACGGTTGGCCGCCGTGACGACCAGGGCGATGAGCCCGCCGACGAACGCGAGCCACAGCAGGACCTGCAGCCACTCGGGCGGGCCGCTCCAGAACCAGAACCAGTGGTCGCCGCGGGCGAGGCCGACGAGCGCGAAGCCGAGCGCGCCGAGCAGCGCGACGTCGAAGCGACCCGCGACCATCTCCTCGAGGTGGATGCGTCCGTCGCGCTGCTCGGGCAGCAGCGCCCAGGCGACGCCGTAGACGACGAGGCCCAGGCCGCCGAGCAGGACGGAGACGGCGAACAGGCCGCGCACCAGCAGCGGGTCGAGCCCGAAGCGTCGGGCGAGCCCGTCGCAGACGCCGCCGACCCAGCGGTCGTCGCCGCGGTAGAGGCCGGTGCGGCGGACCGCGGCGAAGAACCCGTTCGGGGTGCCCGTGCCGGCGGTGCCGTACGCGGGGGCGCCGGCCGCGGGTCCTGCCCCGGGGGGCGGGCCGTCGGCGGCGTGCGGGGCAGCGGCCGGTCCGGCGGGGTCGCCGTG
>NZ_BIMR01000449.1 GCF_004306155.1 Cellulomonas biazotea | reverse complement strand
CGCTGCTGCTCCCGGGTGCCGAGCCGTTCACGGACGGCTGGCAGATCAAGGAGGAGCTCGACCACCAGGTCGACGCCGTGGTCGACGCGGGCGACGCGGGCACGGAGCCGACGATGGTCGGCGACTGGACCGAGGGCGCACCGGAGGTCGTCCGCGTGGGTGCGGGCGACCCGAGCCGCTTCGCCTGACGCGCCCACGCGGCGCCGAGCCCCGGCGACGCGCCGCTCAGCGGAACGTCGCGGCGTCGACCTCGAGCTCGATGAACGGCTCGGCGCCCGGCGCGTCCAGGTCCCACCCGGCGACGACGCGCGCCGGGACGCGGTAGCCGCCGAGCATCCGGTCACCGGTGCACCGCGCGACGAAGTCGTGCACGGCGAAGCCCGTCCCGTCGGGGTCCCCCCAGCGGGGCACGCGGGCCGAGCGGACCGTCCCCACGGCGTCGACCTCGATCGTCACGACGTGCTCGACACCGTCGACCGTCACCTGCGCGAGGGCGTGCGCGTCGTCGACCGGCTCCCAGCGGACCGACGGCGACAGTGCGGCCCCGGGGTTGAGCACGATCTCCCCGGCGAGGCGTCCCGCGGCGCTCCGGCCGACGTCGGAGCCTCGCGCGGTCACGACCGGCACCACACCGGCGAGCCGCCAGCGCATCTCGCCTGTGCCGTCGCTGTACCGGTCGTAGCCGAGCACGGGAAGGCGCCCGAACCGCGCGACGGCCGCCCAGACGTACCCGGTGCCGGCGGCGATCACCTGGCGCGCCTCGAACGGGCGCCACGCGCCCACACGGATCCGTCCGCTCATCGCCACGACGGCCGTCGACGACGTCGACGCACCTGCGGGCACCGCGCGCGCCAGCCAGCGGCGGACCGGGGCGGGCAGGCCGTCGGTCGGCACCGACGCGAACGGGCCGGGTTCGTGCTGCGGTGCGGCGAGCTGCCGCCACGTCCCGGCGACGGCCCGCGCGTACGCCGGCGGGTGCGTGTCGACGGGCCCCTCGTGCCGGGCGTCCCGGTCGGGTGCCGTCACGTCGCCCTCGTCCCGGTCCACGGTCACGATCGTGCCACCGGCGTCGGGCGTGCGACGGGGGACCTCAGTCGGTCCCGACGGGCTCGACCACCGCGCGCCCGCTCCACACCGCGCCGAACGGCAGCAGCACCCACGGCTGGGACGTCGACGGCGGCAGCACCGCGTGCAGCCACTCCGCGGCGGTCCCGTCCGCCGGTGCGGTGCCCGTCCCGGGGCACGTGGGGCACCCGCAGTAGCAGCCGACGACCGGGATCCCGGGGTCCGCGGACGACCCCGCGACGGATCGCTCCATGTTCGCCTCCTTCGACGTGGCGGCAGGATGGACGGTGGGTGCGCTGCCACGCGAGCCCCGCAGGTCACGATGTGGTCCGATGGGCTGACGACGGGCCCCCACGGGCCGGCGAGGAGGGGTCGACATGGCGGTCGCGCACGTCGGGGTCGTCGGTCCGGCGCTGGCGTCGGACGTGGAGTCGGGGTTCGCGCGGGACGTCGGGCGTGGCCTCGCCGAGCGCGGGCACGTGGTGCTGTGCGGCGGGCTCGGCGGCGTCATGGCCGCGGTCGCGCAGGGCGCGTCGGAGGCCGGCGGGACCGTCGTGGGCCTGCTCCCCGGTGACGACCGAGCCGACGGCAACCGGTGGCTGACCGTGGCGCTCCCGACGGGTCTCGGCGAGGTGCGCAACGCGCTGCTGGTCCGCGCGTGCGACGTCGTCGTGAGCGTCGGCGGGTCCTGGGGCACCCTCAGCGAGGTCGCGCTGGCCGTGCGCACCGGGGTCCCGGTCGTCGCCGTCGCGGGGTGGACGGTGCGCGCGGCGGACGGCCGCGAGCCGGGCCCGCCCCCGCATCCCGACACGACCGCCGACCGGCTGACGGGTGGGTCGCCGGACCGTCCCGCGGTGCACCACGCCCCGGACGCGCGCGCCGCGCTGGAGGCCGTCGACGCGCTCCTCGGGACGCGCCGGTGACGGCGACGGACGCGCACGACGGCGGCGACGGGCCTGACGCCGTCGGTCCGTCCGGCGTCCG
>NZ_BIMR01000448.1 GCF_004306155.1 Cellulomonas biazotea | reverse complement strand
CGTCACTTCCGACCGAGATCGGTACCTGCAGGTCACGACCTCGGTCGGAAGTGACGACCTCGGTGCCGGTGCCGGTGCCGGTGGTCGGGAGGGGTGGGCGTGAGCGCGTTCGCGGCCGTCGACCTCGGGGCGTCGTCCGGGCGGGTCATCGTCGGGCGGGTCGTCGACGACGGCGACGGCGCGCGTGTCCTGCTGCACGAGGTCAACCGGTTCCCGAACGGTCCCGTGCGGGTCCCGGCGGTCGACGTCGGCGGGCCGGGCGGGCCGGGTGGGCCGGGCGGCTCCGCCGGGTCCGGGGCGGGCGGTGCGACCGGCGCGACCCTGCGCTGGGACGTCCTCGCCCTCTACCGCGGCGTCCTCGACGGGCTGCGCGCCGCGACCCGCGAGGTCGGCACGCTCGACGGGGTCGGCATCGACTCGTGGGCCGTCGACCACGGGCTGCTCGACGCCGACGGGGCCCTGCTCGGCAACCCCGTCCACTACCGCGACGCCCGCACCGACGGCGTCCCCGACAAGGTCTTCGCGACCGTCCCCGCCGCCGAGCTCTACGCCCGCACCGGCCTGCAGGTCCAGCCGTTCAACACCGTGTTCCAGCTCGTCGCCGCGCAGGGCACCGCCGCGCTCGCGGCCGCCCGGCGGGCGCTCCTGATCCCCGACCTGCTCGGCGCGTGGCTCACCGGCGCGCAGGTCGCGGAGGTCACCAACGCGTCCACGACCGGCCTGCTCGACGCCACGACCCGGACGTGGGCGACCGACGTCGCCGAGCGGCTCGGCATCGACCCCCGGCTGCTCCCGCCGCTGCGGGACGCCGGGGTGCTGCTCGGGCACGTCCGCGACGACGTGCGCGCCGACCTCGGCCACCACGCGCCGCTGCCCGTGTGGACCGTCGGGTCGCACGACACCGCGTCCGCCGTCGTCGCCGTCCCCGCGACCGACCCCGACTTCGCGTACATCTCCTGCGGGACGTGGTCGCTCGTCGGGCTCGAGCTCGACCGGCCTGTCCTCACCGAGGCGAGCCGTGCCGCGAACTTCACCAACGAGGCCGGCGTCGACGGCACCGTCCGCCACCTGCGCAACGTCATGGGGCTGTGGGTCCTGCAGGAGTCGATCCGCACGTGGAACGAGGCCGGGCTGCCCGCCGACCTGCCCGACCTGCTCGCCGCCGCCGCGCAGGTCCCGCCGCTGACGACCGTCGTCGACGTGGACGCCCCCGAGTTCCTGCCGCCCGGCGACATGCCCGCGCGCATCGCTGCCGCTGCGGCCCGCACCGGCCAGACGCCTCCGCAGTCCCAGGCCGAGACGGTGCGCTGCATCCTCGACTCGCTCGCGCTCGCCTACCGGCGGGCCGTGCGGCAGGCCGCGGCGCTCGCCGACCGCGACGTGCGGGTCGTCCACGTCGTCGGGGGCGGGGTCCGCAACGAGCTGCTGTGCCGCCTCACCGCCGACGCGACCGGCCTGCCCGTCGTCGCCGGTCCCGTCGAGGGTGCCGCGCTCGGGAACGTCCTGGTCCAGGCGCGCGCCGCCGGCGTCCTGACCGGCTCGCTCGCGGACCTGCGTGCGGTCGGCGCGCGCGGCCTCGACCTGGTCCGCCACGAGCCCGGCGGCGCCGGCACGCCCGGCACGGCCCAGTGGGACGCCGCGGAGGCCCGCCTCTTCTCCTGACCCTTGCATCGTCGCCGCTCGACGTCGTCGCGACGATGTCGAGGGCTCCGGCGCTCGCGCGTCATCCGGGTGCGCGGGCACAGTGGGTGCCCCGGGAAGGAGACCTGACATGGCCCGCTACCTCGTGCTGCTCCGCGGCGACCAGGCGGTGTGGGACGCCTGGGACGACGACGCCACCGAGCGCAACGGCGCCCAGCACCGCGACCTCGCCCGCCTCGCCCCCACCCGCGGTCACGTGATCGTCGGCGGCGAGGAGCTCACGCACGCGCACCGCGCGCTCGTCGTGCGCCGCAACGGCACGGTGACCCGCACGCCCGGCGGCACCGTGATCGACGGGCCGTACACGGAGCTCGTCGAGCAGGTCGGCGGGTTCTACCTCGTCGAGACCGACGACGTGCAGGACCTCGCCCGGCTGCTCGCCGAGACCCTGAGCGAGGGCGTCGAGATCCGCGGCTTCGTCGACCGCACGGCCGACACCCCGCCGTCGACGGCGGGCGCGACTGCCGAGGCCTGAGGCCTGAGGGCTGCCGGCCGCCACCCCGCGGCGGCCGTCGCGGTGCGGCGGCGTGGAAGGTCGTCGCGATGTGGAAGGTCTGTCGTGTCCCGCGCGACGAACGTTCCACACCACGGTCGTGCCTCGGGGGCCGGCGGGTACGGCGTCGCGGTGTGGAAGGTCTGTCGCGTCGCGCGCGACGAACACTCCACGCGGCCGTGCCCGAGGGCCGGCGGGCTTGCCGCGCGACCGGGGTGGTCGAACGGCTGCGGCCGGGGTGGCGGCGGCGCTAGCGTGCCGGGCAGGCGGCATCGCGGCTGCCCGTCCGGCCGCCCGGGCCGTCGAAGGGAGCCCGACGTGCGTGTCCCACCCCGTCTGACCGCCTCGCAGCTCTTCTGGTGGAGCGTCGGCCTGATCGCCGGGTCGTTCGTCTGCGGCTGGCTGGTCTCCCTCGTGGCGTCCTCGATCTCGTCGATGGCGCTCGCATCCCTGGTTGTCCACGTCCAGTCCCTCGCGTACGGGCTGGGGATCGCGGGGGTGGCGGGGTCGTTCGTCGTCCGCGCCCTCGAGCCGCGCGGTTCGGCCCCCGCGCAGTCGCCGCGCAACGTGGACCGCGAGCAGAACGTCTGACCCGACCGCGGCCCGCTCGCATACCCGGGTGCGCTCGCACCCCGGGCGCTCGCCCCCGGGGCGCTCGCGCCGGGCGCGCGCACTCCGCGCGTCGCCGGTCGTCCGGCGCTCAGAGGACCGCGGTGACCAGCAGCAGCACGGGCAGGCACAGCAGGGTCGTGACGAGGCCCGCGTCGCGCGCGAGGCCCTGGCCGCGGCCGTACTGGATCGCGTAGACGAGTACGTTCTGCGCGGTCGGCAGGGCCGCCATCGCGACGACCGCGAGGCGCGCCTGCCCGTCGAGACCGAGCGCCGTCGCGACCAGCGCGGCGAGCACGGGGTGGACGAGCGAGCGCAGGACGACCGCCAGGACGAGGTCGGGTCGGGGTGCGCGCTCGCGGTCGGCGGCGGGGACGGCGAGCGACATGCCGAACGTGAGGAGCGCGAGCGGGGCCGCGGTCGCGCCGACGAGCTCGAACGGCCCGTAGACGACGTCGGGCAGTTCCCAGGGGAGCGCCGCGAGCACGAGGCCGGCGAGGGTCCCGACGATGATCGGGTTGGTGAGGGTGCGGCGGACGGTCGCCCGCACGGCGAGGGCCATGCGGGCGCGAGTGGGCGAGGGTGCAGCGGCGGTGCCGTCCGAAGGTGCGCGGGAGGTCGCGCCGTCCTCGGTCGCGACGTCCGGGTCGGTGTCGTGCGCGGTCACGATGTCGGGGTCGGCGTCGTGCGCGGTCGAGCGGTGCGCGTCGAGCACGGTGAAGGCGACCGGCGCGAGGACGAGGAGCTGGAACAGCAGCGTCGGGACGGCCGCCACGGGGTCGCCGAGCAGGAAGACCGCGAGCGCCAGCCCGAGGTTGCCGGCGTTGACGTAGGACGACGCGAGGGTGCCGATCGTGACGTCGCCGGGGTCCCGCCGCAGGACGAACCGCAGGACGACGAGCGCGACGACGGCGACGACCGCGGTGCTGATCCAGGTGGCGAGCGCGGACCGGGATGCGAGGACGTGCAGG
>NZ_BIMR01000447.1 GCF_004306155.1 Cellulomonas biazotea | reverse complement strand
CGTCGAGACCGTGGCCGTCGGCGCCCCGGGCACCGTGACGGTCGGGGCGTCGAGCGCGGCCCGCTGCAGGGCGACCGCCCGGCGCGCGGGCCTGCCGGCGAGCAGCACCGGGGCGACGGGCGACGCGACGGGGACGGTCGGCCGCGGACCCGTGAGCAGCGGCCCCTCGTGCCACGTCGCGGGCACGACGGCCACCGGCGGCTCGAAGGGCCCGTCGCTCCCGCCCGAGTGCGCGCGCGCACCCGAGGTGCCGGACGTCGGGCCGAGGTCGGTCGTCGTGCCAGTCGCCGCCGCCCCGGACGCACCGTGCCGGTCGTCGGACCCGCCTGTCGACGTCGCGTCGGGGGAGGACGTCGTGCGCGACACGACCGGCATCGGCGCGGACGGCGTCGTGAGGTCCGGCCCGCCCGGCAGGCCGACGACGGGCAGGTCGGCACCGGCGCGGGCCGCGAGGGGCGACGCGACGTCCGACGGCCCGGGACCGGTCGGCCCGGGATCGGTCGGCCCGGCACCGGTCGGTTCGGCGGCGCCCGGGGTCGTGGGGGCTGTGCCGCCCAGCGTGCCGGTCGTCCGCAGCGCGTCCGCCCCGCCGTGGTCGTGCCCGTCCACGTCCCGCTGGACCGGGTCCGCGCCCGTGTCGCCCGCGGACCCGCTCGACGCTGTCCCCGCGCGACCGACCGACCGGCCGGGCGTGGTCGTGCTGCGCTGCGCGAGCGGCAGGTCTCCGGCCGACCCGGCCCGGAGCGCGGTACCGGACGGGTGGCCGGGCGTGGTCGTCGTCCGCTGGACGGCGGTTCCGCCTGCCGCGGGAGCACCCGATGCCGTCGGACCACCGGTGCCCGCACCGGCGGACGGCACCGACGTCGGTCCGCCGACCGCTGCCGTCGACCCGGACCCGGCGGGCGTGCTCCCGGTGGAGGAGCCGAGCGTCGGCGCCGAGGCGGAGGGACGGGACGACCCGGCATCGGTCGCGCTGCCGGACGCCGCGCCACCGGACGCCGCGCTGCCCGACGCCGCGCTGCCCGACGAGGCCCCTTGGACGGTGGGTGCGCGGCCGGACGCAGCGCGCTGGACGGCGGACGGCGGGGGATCCGCGACCGCGCCGGACGACGACGGTGTGCCCCGGGACGAGCCGTCGCCCGACCCCGCACCAGGCCCCGAGGGAGCCGCGGAGCCGGGCGCCCGGTCGTCCACGTCGCCACGCCGGTCGGCGCGACCGCCGGTCGTCGGCCCGCCGACGCGCAGGTCGAGCGGGCTCGACCCGAGCGACCCGGGCGGGGTGACCGGCACGGCGTCGGCGAGGTCGGCGCTCGCGGCGCGCTGGACGGATGCGCCCGCCGTTCCGCCTGGCCCGCCGGTGAGCAGGGATGCGTCGCCCTCGGTCGTCGCGCTGCCCGTCCCGCCGCCCGACGCGCCTTCGGGCGCACCGCTGTCCGACGCTGCCTTCGGCGCGCCACCGTCCGTCGACGACGTCGCTGCGCCCGTGCCCGCGCGGTCGCCGCGCGACGCCTCACCGGTGACCTCCGCGCGGGCAGACCCGGCGTCGCCGCCGGTCGAGGCAGTCCCGTTCACGTCGGTCTCGGACGGTGCCGTCGTGGGGCGCGAGCCGGTCGTCGCCGAGGCGTCCCGCTGGACGACCGGGAGGTCCGGGGTGGACGGCGGCGGGGAGGGCGGGGCAGGCCGGGGGGTGGACGGCCGGGTGTCGAGCGGCCCGGTGAGCGGTGCGCCGAGTCCGACGCGTCGCTGCACCGACGCGGCGCCGGTGGGCCCGTCGGAGGGGCCGGAAGAGGCCGGGGGAGCCGC
>NZ_BIMR01000446.1 GCF_004306155.1 Cellulomonas biazotea | reverse complement strand
GGCCGGCCTCACGCTGACGCAGTGGACCTGATCCGCTGACGGCGACGGCCCCCGACCGGCAGGACCGGTCGGGGGCCGTCGTCCGTCCTGGGGCGTCGGGCCGTCGCGCGGTCAGCCCTCGACCAGGTGGGCGCTCAGCCCTCGACCAGGCGCCCGTCCGCGATGCGCAGGACGCGGTCCGCGAGCGACATCATCAGCGGGTCGTGCGTCGAGACGATCGCCGTCATGCCCTCGGCCTCGACGACCGCGCGCAGCAACGCCATGACGGCCGTGCCGGTCTCGGTGTCGAGCTGCCCGGTCGGCTCGTCCGCGACCAGCAGGCGTGGGGAGTTCGCGAGCGACCGGGCGATCGCGACGCGCTGCTGCTGACCGCCCGACATCTCGCCCGGGCGCTGCTGCGCGTGCGAGCCGAGACCCACGAGGTCGAGCAGCAGCTCGACGCGGGCCTCGCGGTCCGCCGCGGGGAGCTTGCGCAGCCGCAGCGGGACGCCGACGTTCTCTGCCGCCGACAGCACCGGGACCAGGCCGAACGTCTGGAAGACGAACGACACGACGTCGCGCCGCAGCTCGACCAGGCCGCCCTCGTCGAGGGACGACACCTCGCGGCCGTCGACCACGACGCGCCCGGCGTCGGGCTTGTCGAGGCCGCCGATGATGTTGAGCAGCGTCGTCTTGCCCGATCCCGAGCGGCCGACGAGCGCGACGAGCTCTCCGGGGGCGATCGTGAACGACACGTCCTGCAGCGCGTGCACCGCGCCCGCGCCCGTGCCGTACGTCCGGCCCACGTGCTCGACGCTCACCAGGGCCGGGCCCGGGCGGGTCGCCGCACCCGCCGGTGCGTCCGTCGTCGTGGTCATCGCTCCTCCTGCCCGTCCGTGCCGTGAGTCGTGCCGGCACCGGCGCCCGGTCCCGCGGCGGGCCCGCCGGTGGGACCGGCCGGTCGGTCCGGCCACACCGAGACGTGCGACGACTCCAGCGCCAGACGCACCTTGCCGACCAGGTCGAGCGCCTCGCGGTACTCGCGGGGCAGCTGGACGCGGCCCGCACGGTCGAGGACCGCGAACTCCTCGGCGACGACGTGCTCGGTGCCGTCGTCCGCGGTGTGGGTGCGGCGCACGACCTCGGAGCTCGTCCGGCCGTCGCGGATCGCGATCGTGCGCTGCACGTGCTCGCTCACCCCGGAGTCGTGCGTCACGACGACGACCGTCGTGCCGAGCTCGCGGTTGACGGTGCGCAGCCCCTCGAGGACGTCGTGCGACGTCGCGGTGTCGAGCTCGCCGGTCGGCTCGTCGGCGAACAGCACGCGGGGGCTGTTGGCCAGTGCGACGGCGATCGCGACGCGCTGCTGCTCGCCGCCGGACATCTGGCTGGGCCGTCGCTGCGCGCAGTAGCCGACGCCGAGGACGTCGAGCAGCTGGGCGGCCCGCTGGGCGCGTACCTTCCGCCGGACACCGGCGAGCGCGAGCGGGAACTCCACGTTCTCGGTCGCCGTCAGGTACGGGACGATGTTGCGCGCCGTCTGCTGCCACACGAAGCCGACCATCGACCGGCGGTATGCGACGCGCTGCTTCGCGGTCATCGACATGAGGTCCCACGGGCCGACGCGCACGCGCCCCGCGGTCGGCACGTCGAGCCCGGACAGGACCGAGAGCAGGGTCGACTTGCCGGAGCCCGACGCCCCGACGATCGCGACGAGCTCGCCGTCCTCGACGAGCAGGTCGAGCCCCTGCAGCGCCTGCACCTCGACGCCCTCGGACTGGTAGATCCGCACGAGCGAGTCGCACACGATGAGCGCGTCCTCGCCGAACGCACCGGTGCGGCGGCGGGCGCGCTCCTCGAGCGTGACGAGGGACGGCCCGTCGAGCGTCTGCGTGGCGTTCACGAGGACCTCCGGTGGGTGGGGGACGGGGACGTGCGGTGGGCCGGTCGCGACCGCGGGCCGGGTGGCGGACCCGGTGGCGGACCCGGTGGCGGACCGTACCGACCCGGCGGCGAGGTCGAGGCGCGAGCCGGCACACGCGGCGGCGTCGGCGGGGCGGTCATCGCTCGCCCACCCGCAGCACCTCGCCGAGCCGCTCGCGGCGGTGCGCGGCGGACTCGACCAGGACCGCGACCACGAGGCTCAGCGCGACGACGGCCGCCGCCCCGACGACCGGCCACCAGGACAGCCGCAGCTCCGCGGTGCCCGGCGCGCCGGTCAGCAGGTCGAGCCCGAGCGCGTCGGTCAGCGCCCACGGCACGGCGATGCCGATCGCCGTCCCGAGGAGCACGGCCGTGACGGCGAGCGGGGCGAGCTCGCCGAGCGTGAGGGCACGGGCGGTCCGGGCGTCGAGACCCTGCGTGCGCAGAGCGGACAGGGTCCGGCCGCGCTCGCGGGACGTCGCGACGACCGTGAGGGCGAGCGCCACGGCCGCGTACAGCGCGAGGACGACGGCCGAGCCGAGCAGCAGCAGCGCGAGGCCGGCACCGATCGGCGACGTCCGCGCCTGGTCGAGCCAGGCGTCACGGACGGTGACGTCGACACCGGGGACGTCGTCGAGGCCGGCGGCCGCCACGGCGTCGCGGGCGCCCGGGCCGTCGAGCAGCACGGTCGTCACCTGCACGGCCTTCCCGGTGACCTGCTCGAGGAGGGTGCGGTCGACGACGAACACGGGCTGCAGCGCGCGCTCGGCCGCGACGTCCGGCTCCTCGTCGCTCACGGGGAACCGCGGCAGCGACGCGACCGTGCCGCGCACGTCGAGCGGCACGAACTCCTCCGCCGCCATGAACTCGGGCTCGATGATCTGCGCCGTGCGGACCAGGTCCGGGTCGAGGAGCGTCGGCAGGCCGTCCGCCGAGGCGGTCGACAGCTCGTCCCAGCCGTCCACCGGCTCGCCGCGGTCCGCGAGGATGCGCGCCAGGTCGTCGGTGTCGACGATGACGAGCCGCGCCTTGACGCCGCTCGACGTCCCGAAGGAGCGGCCCAGCTGCTCGGTCGCGGCCGCCGCGGCGGTCAGGCCGGGGGCGCCGCGCAGCGCGTCGACCTGCTCGACGGTCAGTCGTCCGTCGACGCGCACGTCGGCCCCCACGACGACCTCGGCGGCGACGGCCTGCCCGTCGCGGACCGTGACGGCCACCGTCCCGCAGAACACGACGAGCGCGACCGCGGTGGTGAGCGTGAGGAGCGGGACCATCGTGCCGGAGGCGCGCGCGGCGCGGGCCGTCGCGACGACCCCGACGAGTCCCCGCCGGCGCGCGGTCGCGCGGGACAGCAGGCGCAGCACCGGGGGCAGCACGCGGGCGGCGACCACGGTCGCCGCGGCGGCCAGCAGCGCGGGAGCTGCCGAGAGCAGCGGGTCGACGCCGCGGTCCGACGGGAGCAGCCCGCGACCGCGGACCGACACGACGGCCGCCACGGCGAGCGCGACGAACGCGATCTCGGCAGTGGCGCGCCGGGCGCCCTTGCGGCGCGCGATCCGCTCGCGGTCGCTGCGGTTGGCGGGCTGGCGCGCACCGGTCCACGCCCGGCGCACGACGAGGGCGGACGCGACCGCGGGGGCCAGCACCGCGACCGCGGTGACCGTCGCGGCGACGGTCAGGCCGCTGGTCGGGCCCGGCAGGG
>NZ_BIMR01000445.1 GCF_004306155.1 Cellulomonas biazotea | reverse complement strand
GTGTGAGCGTCCCCGCCGCGCTGGCGGCCGCCGTCGCGCTGCAGGTCGCCGCGGCCGACCGGGACGCCGCGGACACCGCGCGGCGCGCGCTCGTCGACACCGTGCGCGCCCGGGTCGGCGCCGAGGTGCCCGACGCCGAGGTCGTCGGCGACCCGGACGGCCGGCTGCCGCACGTCGTGACGTTCTCGTTCCTCTACGTCGACGGCGAGGCGCTCGTCACCGCGCTCGACGCGCTCGGGTTCGCGGTCGCGTCCGGGTCGGCGTGCACGTCGAGCTCGCTCGAGCCGAGCCACGTGCTCGCGGCGATGGGCGTGCTCACGCACGGGAACGTCCGGCTGTCGCTCCCCCGCGGCGCGCGGGCCGACGACGTCGACCGCTTCCTCGACGTCCTGCCGGGCGTCGTCGAGCGCGTGCGGCACGCGGGCGGGGCGACGGGCCTGTGACCCCGGAGCCCGACGAAGTGCCCGGCGGCCCGGTCCCGACGGTCGACGCGCGCGGGCTGCGCTGCCCCGCCCCGGTCATCGCGCTCGCTCGTGCGGCGCGCGGCGCGCCCGCCGGGACCGAGATCACGGTCCTGGCGACGGACCCGGCCGCGCAGCACGACGTGCCCGCGTGGGCGCGCATGCGGGGCCACGTCGTCGTCGGGTCGTCGCAGGGCGGGGCCGGGCGG
>NZ_BIMR01000444.1 GCF_004306155.1 Cellulomonas biazotea | reverse complement strand
CGCCCGGCCCGGCCCGGCGGCCCCGGCCCTGCGCAGCCCCCGCTGCGCCCCGAGCGCCTCGCCCATGGCGCCACACGCGCCGACCGCGGTGCGCGTCGCCCTGCGGTCACCCGTGCTGACTGTCGCCGCCGTGAGGGCGTGCCCGTCGCACCGCTCGGCCCGTCCGCCCGCCCCTCCGCTGCCCCTTCGCCTGCCCCTGTGAGGACGTCATGAACCAGCCCGATCCCACGACCACGACGACTCCGTCGTCCACCACCTCGACCGCCCCGACCGGAGCCGCTCGCGCGGGCGACGTCGACGTGCGCGGGCCGCGCTTCGGGGCGGGCGTCACCGCGGTCCTGCTCGTCGGCGTGCTGCTGCTGGGCGCGTGGCCCGGCGTCGCCCTGGCGCTGCTCGCCGTCGTCGCCGCGGGCTTCGCCCTCGGGGTCGCGCGCGG
Source organism: Cellulomonas biazotea (assembly GCF_004306155.1). Lineage (GTDB taxonomy): Bacteria > Actinomycetota > Actinomycetes > Actinomycetales > Cellulomonadaceae > Cellulomonas > Cellulomonas biazotea. Next base: position 385 of record NZ_BIMR01000444.1, on the reverse strand, counting down.
CGTCTCCGGGACGTGGCAGGCCGGGGTCTTCCGCCGGTTCGTCGCGCCGCGCCTCGGGCCGGTCGTCGAGCGGGAGGACCCGCGGCCGCCGCGGTTCGCGCAGCTCGTCGGGCTGCTGGTCACGGGCGCGGGCGTGCTGCTCGTGCTGGCCGGGGTGGCCGTGGCGGTGCCCGTCGCCGCGGCCGTCGCGCTCGTCGCCGCGTTCCTCAACGCCGCGTTCGGCCTGTGCCTGGGCTGCGAGCTCTACCTGCTGGGCCTGCGCCTGCGCTCCGCCCGCGCCTGACCCCTGCCGCGCCTGACCCCTGCCGCGCCTGACCCCTGCCGCGCCTGACCCCTGCCGCGCCTGACCCCTGCCGCGCCCGTCCCGGCCCCCGCCGGGCCGGCG
>NZ_BIMR01000443.1 GCF_004306155.1 Cellulomonas biazotea | reverse complement strand
ACGGGGCCCCTCGTCGTCCGCCCCGCCGCGCGCAGGTCCGGCCGAGGCTCCAGACGGAGCCCCCGCGTGCCGACTCCTGGAGCAGGAGGCGCGATGGATGTCGGGACGCTGACGGTCGTGGTCGCAGCCACGACCGTCCTCGCCGCGCGCGCGGTGGTCCGCGTCGTCCGCGGCAGCGCGTCGTTCCCCGCGCTGGGCGTCGCAGCGCTCGTGTGGTGGCTCGCGCTCACGGCCGTCGGCGGCTACTTCGAGCTGCGGCACCACCACGCACAGGCGGCCGCGACGGCCGCCACCCGGCTCGCGTCGGGCGTCCCGGACGCCCAGGTCGTCTGCAGGCGCGCGGGCGCGGACTGGCTCGACCTGTCGGGCACGCTCGGCATGGTCCGCTACGACGATCCGCAGACGTCGATCCTGCGCGCACAGACCTGCGCCCGGCTGGGCGCGTGGCTGTGGAGCACGAAGCACGCGCCGTCGCTCGACGAGGTGGTCGCGGTGCACGTCGTCTCGCACGAGGCGCACCACGTCGCGGGCGAGTTCGACGAGGGCGTCACGGAGTGCCGGGCGCTGCGGTCGGACACCGCCGTGGCGGAGCGCATGGGCGCGAGCCCGGTGCAGGCGCAGGCGCTCGCCGCGCGGTACGTCGCCGAGGCGTACCCGTACCAGCGCGACGAGTACCTGCGCGACTGCTCGACGGTCCCCTGAGCGCCGCTACGCGACCCGCGTCGCCCGGACCAGCACCAGGTGCTCGGGGAACAGCACGGGCGCCTGCAGGCCCACCTCCGCGAGCACCCGGCCGGTGAGCCGGGCACCGTCGGGCGTCCACCACGGCAGCGACAGCCAGTGGCTGCCGAGCCCTTCGACGACGTCGCCGGGCGGCTGCGGACGCACGTGGTAGGTCGCGTCCGGGTCGAGGCCGGGGAACGTCAGACGGCCCGTGGGCAGCGACTCGGACGTCGCGGTGGCCACGACCGCGAACAGCGCGTCCGACCCGTCGGCCGCGACGACCCCGTGCACCTGGTGCGACGGGTCGACGCCGTCGGCGTGCACGGTCGTGCCGGTGTGCAGCAGCCCGCGCAGGTCCTTGTAGGCGCTGACCCACGCGGCCAGCTCGGCGCGCTGGGCGTCGTCGGCCTCCCGCAGGTCCCACTCGATGCCGAGGTGCCCGAACAGCGCGGTCCCGGCCCGGAACGACAGCGCGTGCCGCCGCCCGGTGCTGTGCGCCGTCCCGGAGCCCACGTGGGCGCCGATGAGCTCGAGCGGGACCAGCAGGTTCGTCCAGCGCTGGATCTGCTGGCGCTCCAGGGCGTCGATGCAGTCGCTCCCCCAGATCCGGTCGGTGCGCGCCAGGATCTCCAGGTCGACGCGCCCGCCGCCCGACGAGCACGACTCGATCTCCACGCCGGGGTGCCGCTCGCGCAGCTCGTCGAGCAGCCGGTACACGGCGAGCGTCTGCCCGTGCACGCCCGCGGTGCCGGACCGCCCGTGGCCGGCGTCGACGAGGTCGCGGTTGTGGTCCCACTTGAGGTACGCGATGTCGTACTCGCGCAGCAGCGCGTCGAGCCGCTCGAGGATGTACGCGTACGCCTCGGGGTGCGCCAGGTCGAGCACCTGCTGGTGCCGGGCGGGGCGCGGCAGCCGGGAGGGCACCTGCAGCATCCAGTCGGGGTGCGCGCGGGCCAGGTCGGAGTCGGGGTTGACCATCTCCGGCTCGACCCACAGGCCGAACTGCAGGCCGAGCCCGGTGACGTGGTCGACGAGCGGGTGGAGCCCGTCGGGCCACACGTCGGCGGAGACGTACCAGTCCCCCAGCCCGCGGGTGTCGTCGCGGCGCGACCCGAACCACCCGTCGTCGAGGACGTACCGCTCGGCGCCGATCGCGGCGGCGGCGTCGGCGAGCTCGGTGAGCCGCCCGAGGTCGTGCTGGAAGTACACGGCCTCCCAGGTGTTGAGCGTGACGGGCCGCGGCGTGCGCGGGTGCTGCGGGCGTGCGCGCATCCAGCGGTGGAACCGGCCCGCGAGCGCGTCGAGCCCGACGCCCCACGACCCGTAGACCCACGGGCTGGTGTAGGTGCCCCCCGCGTCGAGGCGGACCTCGCCGGGCGTGAGCAGCTCGCCGCCGCCGAGCAGCCCCGGGTGGTAGTGGCTGCGCTCGGCGAGCGTGCGGTGGTTGCCGGACCACGCGGTGTGGACGCCCCAGACCTGGCCGGCGCGGTGCCCGAAGCCGTGCGTTCCGGCGACGAGGACGAACGCGGTGTCGTAGCCGGTGCGACCGCGGCGGTTGTCGCGCAGCCGCGTGCCGTGCGTGAACGCCGTCCGCTGCGGGCTGCGCTCGCGCGCCCAGCGGCCGCTGAAGTCGAGCAGCTCGGTCGCGGTCGCGGGGACGGGCAGCGTGAGGAGCAGCCCGTCGAGCGCGTACGTGTCGTCGGCGGTGTTGGTGAGCGTCGCGCGCTGCCGCAGGAGGCCCTGCGCGGTGAGCTCGACGACGAGGTCGAGCCCGAGGCCCGCGTCGGCGTCGGCGGCGTGCACGTCGAGCCGCTGCGTGCCGTCGTCGAGCCGCGCGACCGTGTGCTCGCGCACGACGAAGGCCGTCGAGAAGTCCCGCCCGTCGCGCGTGCCGGTGAGCCCGGGCGTGCCGAGGAACCCGGCGGACTGCTCGGGCAGGACGGCGACGGGCACCTCGCCGTCGACGGGGAAGCCGATGGGCATGGGCCGCGAGACGCGGCGCAGGTCGTGCAGGACGTCCGGGTCGAGGTCGCCGAGGTCGGCGCCCCAGTGCAGGACGCGCGGCAGGGTGCCGCCGGCGAGGTCGACGACGAGGCTCACGCCGTCGGCGCGGAGGTGGTGGAGGTCGGTGTCGTGGTCAGGGGTCCCGGGGACGGCGTCGTCCCGCTGCGCAGCGCTCACCGCGCCAGTCTGTCATGCGATTGACTTACTTTATTCACTTGTCTAACAATGATCCCCGGGTACCTGGCTGCCGCTTCGGCCCCTCCCCGGAGGTCGCCGAACCGCTCGCGACGACGCGACGGACGCGCCGGACCCGCGGACCCAGGAGTGCGTGGATGAACACCCAGGACCTGTACGACGGCTGGTCGCTCACCGCCGTCGCCGGACCCGTCCCGGCCGAGCTCGCCGGTGTGCGCGTCCGGGCGCACGTGCCCGGCACGAGCCACACCGCGCTGCTCGCCGAGGGCCTCATCCCCGACCCGTACCTCGACCGCAACGAGGACGTCCTCGCCTGGATGCGGCGCACCGACTGGGCCTACGAGCGCGAGCTCGACCTCGCCGCCGCGGCCGACGACGAGCGCGTCGACCTCGTGCTCGAGGGCGTCGACACCGTCGCGACGATCACCTTCGACGGGCACGAGCTCGGCCGGACCGCCAACCAGCACCGCTCCTACCGCTACGACGTGCGCGCGCTGCTGCGCCCCGACACCCAGCGCCTGCGCGTCCTGCTGCACTCGGCGATCGTGCACGCCGAGGCGGAGGCGGACCGGCTCGGCCCGCGCCCGCTCGCCTACCAGCAGCCGTTCAACATGGTCCGCAAGATGGCCTGCTCGTTCGGCTGGGACTGGGGACCCGACCTGCAGACGGCCGGCCTCTGGAAGCCCGCCCGCATCGAGCGCTGGCGCACCGCCCGCCTCGCCTCGGTCCGCTCGCTCGTCACGGTCGACGCCGACGGCACCGGCCGGGTGCGCGTGCACGCCGACCTCGAGCGCTCCGGGCTGCCCGACGCCGACGTGCCGGTCACGGTGCGCGCGCGCGTCCTGTCCGCCGACGTCACGGTGATCGTCCCGGCCGGGGAGCAGGCGGCCGTCGTCGACCTCGAGGTCCCGCACGCCCCCCTGTGGTGGCCCGTCGGCCACGGCCCGCAGCCGCTGCCCGAGCTCACCGTCAGCCTCGGCACCGCGGGCGACGCCGAGCCGCTCGACACCTGGACGCGCCGCATCGGCTTCCGCACGGTCGAGGTCGACACGACCCCCGACGACGACGGCACGCCGTTCACGTTCCGCATCAACGGCCGGCCGATCTTCGTCAAGGGCGCCAACTGGATCCCCGACGACCACCTGCTCACGCGCCTCACCCGCGAGCGCCTGGCGCACCGCCTCGACCAGGCCGTCGAGGCCAACCTCAACCTGCTGCGCGTGTGGGGCGGCGGGATCTACGAGTCCGAGGACTTCTACGAGCTGTGCGACGAGCGCGGCCTGCTCGTCTGGCAGGACTTCCTCCTCGCGTGCGCCGCGTACCCCGAGGAGCAGCCGATCTGGGACGAGCTCGAGGCCGAGGCGCGCGAGAACGTCGCCCGGCTCACGCCGCACCCCGCGCTCGTGCTGTGGAACGGCGGCAACGAGAACCTGTGGGGCTTCATGGACTGGGGCTGGCAGGAGGAGCTGCAGGGCCGCACGTGGGGCTTCCGGTACGCGACCGAGCTGCTCAAGGGCGTCGTCGCCGAGCTCGACCCCACCCGCCCCTACGCCGACGGCAGCCCCTACTCCCCCGGCTTCGCGCTCGACGCCGTCCACCCGAACGACCCCGACCACGGCACCCACCACGAGTGGGAGGTCTGGAACCGCGTCGACTACACCGTCTACCGCGACGACGTCCCGCGCTTCTGCTCCGAGTTCGGCTTCCAGGGCCCGCCCACGTGGTCGACCCTGACCCGGGCCGTGCACGCCGACGACGGCGGCCCGCTCACCAAGGACGACCCGACGTTCCTGCTGCACCAGAAGGCCGACGACGGCAACGGCAAGCTCGACCGCGGCCTCGCGCCGCACCTCGGTGTGCCGGAGGACTTCACGGACTGGCACTGGGCGACGCAGCTCAACCAGGCGCGCGCCGTGACGTTCGCGGTCGAGCACTACCGGTCGTGGTGGCCGCGGACCGCCGGCGCGATCGTCTGGCAGCTCAACGACTGCTGGCCCGTGACGTCGTGGGCCGCGATCGACGGCGACGAACGGCCGAAGCCGCTGTGGCACGCGCTCAAGCACGCCTACGCCCCGCGCCTGCTCACGGTCCAGCCGCGCGACGGGCGCGAGATGCTCGCGGTCGTCAACGACACGGCCGGCATCTGGCAGGGCACCGTGCACCTGTCCCGGCGGCTGCTCGACGGCACGACTCTCGCCGAGGTCGAGCTCGGCCTGGCCGTCGGCGCGTGGTCCGTGGGCCTGTTCGCCCTGCCCGACGAGGTCGGCACCCCCGAGGACCCGGCCGGCGAGGCCCTCGTCGTCCGCCTCGGCGACGTCCAGGTCGTGCACACGTGGGCCGAGGACGTCGACCTGCGCCTCGACCCCGACCCGCTCACCGCGACGGTCACCCCCGTCGAGGACGGCTACCGGGTCGACGTCACCGCCCGCTCGCTCGCGCGCTCCGTGACGCTGCACGTCGACCGCCTCGACCCCGACGCGACCGTCGACCGCGCGCTCGTCGACATCCCCGGCGGCGAGACGGCGAGCTTCCACGTCCGCACGTCGGCCCGCGTCGACCCCGCGGGGCTCACGCGCGCGCCGGTGCTGCGGTCCGCGAACGACGTGGTCGTCCCCCGGGACCCGCAGCTCGTGGCGGGCGCCGAGCGTGACCTCGAGTCGTCCCGCTGAGCGGCGCACGCCCGCCACTACGCTGGCGGGCGTGACGCACGGGATGGATGCGGTCGGCCTGGTCCTCGCCCGGCCTGCCCGGATGCTCGGCCTTGAGCCCTTCTTCATGGAGCTCATCGCCGGGATCGAGGAGTCCCTCGCCGTCGAGGGCCGGTCGCTGCTGCTGCACGTCGTGCCCGACCACGAGGCCGAGATCCGTGCGTACCGGCGCTGGGGCGAGGGCCGCCTGGTCGACGCCGTGGTGGTCGTCAACCTCGCGCTCGAGGACAACCGCCTCGACGTGCTCGGCGAGCTCGGCATCCCGACGGTCGTCGTCGGCGGCCCCACGCGCGACCTGCCGTTCGCGAACGTCTGGATCGACAACGGGCAGGCGATGCGCGACGCCGTCGGCCACCTCGTGGGCCTCGGGCACCTGCGCCTCGCGCGCGTCTCCGGACCGCGCACCCTCGCGCACACGCAGGCGCGGACCGAGGCGTTCGTCGCCGAGTGCGCCCGCCTCGGCGCGCAGGGCTCCGTGGTCGAGGGCGACTACGGCGAGGAGTCCGCGACCCGCGCCACCCGCGCACTCCTGGGCCGCGGCGCGGCGCCGTCCGCGATCATCTACGACAACGACGTCATGGCCATCGCCGGCCTGCGCGTCGCCGCGGAGATGGGCGTCCCCGTGCCGGAGCGGCTGTCGCTGCTCGCGTGGGACGACTCGGCCCTGTGCCGCCTGTCCAGCCCCGCCCTGTCCGCGATGAGCCTCGACGTGCACGCCATGGGTGTCCAGGTCGCCGACTGCGTGCTCAACCTGCTCGCCGACGGACCCGTCACCTCGTACACCGCGCCGCAGCCCCGGCTCGTCACGCGCGGCTCGACCGCACCGCCCGCCGGCCGCACCCCCGCCTGACCCCCGCCGGCGCCCTCGACACTGCTTCGTGACCTGCCCCTCAGGGCGTCCACCTGCGCAGACGCCCGCCGGGTGGTTGGGTAGGAGGATGAGCGCGGCCCCTGCCCCGGTCCCTGTCGACGCCGGTACTCTCGGCGCGGTCGCCCACGGCGCCTACTACGACCCGCACGGCGTCCTCGGCCCGCACGTCGGCGACGGCGGCGTGACGATCCGCAGCCTGCGGCCCCTCGCGGACAAGGTCGTCGTCATCACCGCGGACACCCGTGTCCCCGCGCAGCACGAGCAGGACGGTATCTGGGTGGCGGTCCTGCCGGGCACGGACGTGCCGGACTACCGCATCGAGGTCACCTACGGGCAGGACGTGAGCCTCGCCGACGACCCGTACCGCTTCCTGCCGACCGTGCAGGAGCTCGACCGACACCTCATCCGCGAGGGCCGCCACGAGCAGCTCTGGACCGTCCTGGGTGCGCGCGTGCGCACCTACCCGGGCGTGCTCGGGGACGTGGAGGGCACGTCCTTCGCCGTCTGGGCGCCCAACGCCCAGGCCGTCCGGGTCGTCGGCGACTTCAACTACTGGCAGGGCGCGACGCACGCGATGCGCTCGCTCGGCGAGAGCGGCGTGTGGGAGATCTTCGCCCCCGGTGTCGGCGCCGGTGCCCGGTACAAGTTCGAGATCCTCGGCCGCGACGGCTCGTGGCGGCAGAAGGCCGACCCGATGGCCCGTGGCACCGAGGTCCCGCCCGCCACGGCGTCCGTCGTCGTCGACTCCCGCTACACGTGGACCGACGCCGAGTGGATGGCCGACCGCAGCCACCGCGACCCGCACACGGGCCCGCTCAGCGTCTACGAGGTCCACCTCGGCTCCTGGCGCGCCGGCCTCTCCTACCGCGAGCTCGCCCACCAGCTCACCGAGTACGTCGTCGACATGGGCTTCACGCACGTCGAGTTCCTGCCCGTCTCCGAGCACCCGTTCGGCGGCTCGTGGGGCTACCAGGTGTCGTCGTACTTCGCGCCGACCTCCCGGTTCGGCCACCCCGACGACTTCAAGTTCCTCGTCGACGCCCTGCACCGCGCGGGCATCGGCGTGATCATCGACTGGGTCCCCGCGCACTTCCCGAAGGACGAGTGGGCGCTCGCGCAGTTCGACGGCACGCCGCTCTACGAGCACCCGGACCCCCTGCTCGGCGAGCACCCCGACTGGGGCACGTACGTCTTCAACTTCGGCCGCTCCGAGGTCCGCAACTTCCTCGTCGCGAACGCCGTCTACTGGCTCGAGGAGTTCCACGTCGACGGCCTGCGCGTCGACGCCGTCGCGTCGATGCTCTACCTCGACTACTCGCGTCGTCCGGGCCAGTGGCGCCCCAACAAGTACGGCGGCCGCGAGAACCTCGACGCGATCTCGTTCATGCAGGAGGCCAACGCCACCGCCTACAAGCGCGCCCCCGGGATCCTCATGATCGCCGAGGAGTCGACCGCGTGGCCCGGCGTCACCGCCCCGACCGACGGCAACGGCCTCGGGTACGGCCTGAAGTGGAACATGGGCTGGATGAACGACACCCTCCGCTACGTCGCCGAGGAGCCCATCCACAAGCGCTACCACCACCACGAGGTCACGTTCTCGATGGTGTACGCCTACTCGGAGCGGTTCGTCCTGCCGATCAGCCACGACGAGGTCGTGCACGGCAAGGGCTCCCTGTACGAGCGGATGCCCGGCGACCACTGGCAGAAGCTCGCCGGCGTGCGCCTGCTGCTCGCCTACCAGTGGACCCACCCCGGCAAGCAGCTGCTGTTCATGGGCAGCGAGTACGCCCAGCAGACCGAGTGGGCCGAGGCACGGTCGCTCGACTGGCACGCCCTCGACGACCCCGGTCACCGCGGCGTCCAGGCCAGCCTGCGCGACCTCAACCAGGTCTACCGGCACACCCCGGCGCTGTGGCAGCTCGACCACTCCCCCGAGGGGTTCGAGTGGATCGACTCGGACGACGCCGACCGCAACACCCTCGCGTACCTCCGCAAGGGCGTCGACGCCCCGTCGGCGGCCGTCGTCGTGAACTTCGCGGGCGTCCCCCACGAGCAGTACCGCCTGGCCCTGCCGCACGGCGGCACCTGGCGCGAGGCGTTCAACTCCGACAGCGAGTCGTACGGCGGCTCGGGGGTCGGCAACCTCGGCCAGGTCGAGGCCGAGGCGGTCCCGCACCACGGCCGCCCGTTCTCCGCCTCGGTCCGCATCCCCCCGCTGGGTGCCGTCATCTTCGTCGCCGCCGAGCCGCCCACCACCTGACGGGCTCGGCGCGCACCGCCGACCCGCGACAGGACAGACGCACCGGCAGCACCGCGACCCCCGACACCACCTCACCCGAGCAACAGAAGCGCGACCTCGGGCCTCGTCTCAGGCGAGCGGCAGCAGCGCGACCTCGGGCCTCGTCTCAGGCGAGCGGCAGCAGCGCGACCGCGGAACGCGGATCAGGCGAGCGGCAGCAGCGCGACTTCCGGCTCGGGGTCGGTCGCGAGCCGGGCGTGCGTCTCGACGTCGAAACGCTCCGTGCCGTACCGCAGCTTCGACCGCTCGACGCCCTCAGGACGGAAACCCGAGCGGGTCGCCACCGCGCACGACGCCGGGTTGTCCGTGCGGTGGCCGAGCTCCAGCCGGAACAGCCCCAGCTCGTCCACGGCCCAGCGCGCCGCGGTCGACAGGCCGCGCGTCGCAAGCCCTTGTCTGCGGACGCGGGCCTCGATCCAGTAGGACATCCACGCGGTGCCGTGCGCCCGCTCGACGGCGCTCACCCCGACATTGCCGACCGCCACGCCGTCGACCGCCACGGCGAACTGGTACGACGACGCCGAGGGCGCTGCGAGTCGCGTCTCGATGAACGCGGCACAGTCCTCGACGTCCTGCAACGATGCCCCACCGAGCTGCCGCGCGAGGTCAGGGCTGCCCACGAACGCGGAGTACAGGGCGCCGGCATCCGCCGTCGTCCACCGCCGCATCTCGACGAAGGTCATCGGCACCGCTCCTTCCACGCACAGCACGCTTGCCGGGACGACGCCCGCGCCCGTGCGCGAATGTCGGGGAAACAGAAAGAGCCACCCCCGAAGGGGTGGCTCTTTCTGAATGAGTGTCCGGCGGCGTCCTACTCTCCCACACCCTGGCGAGTGCAGTACCATCGGCGC
>NZ_BIMR01000442.1 GCF_004306155.1 Cellulomonas biazotea | reverse complement strand
GGTGCGCCGGACGCCCCGGGGCGGTCGCCGGACGCGGACCCGGCGGAGCCGACCGGGGCGCCCCACGGGCGGGCGGAGGCCGGTGAAGGTGCGGCGGAGGGCGGTCCGTCCGACGGCGGCGGAGTGGGGGCGGGTGCGGTCGCCCGCGGCACGCCTGCGGCACGCGCGGCCGCGGCCTCGCGCATCTGCCGACGGGTCAGGGTCGTCGCGGTCGGGTCGTCGCTCGAGGCGGGGGCGCCGACGGTCGTGAGGGGGCCCGTGTGCACGGCCTGCCACTCGGCAGGGTCGTGGCCGCGCCGCCGGCGCAGCACGCCACGGCCGAGCAGGAAGAGCGAGAGGAGGACCATGAGCCCGCCGACGACCACGCACGGCCACAGCCACGGGGTCGTGACGACCCGCGGCCACGCGAGCGACAGGGTGGGAGCGGCCTCGCCGTTGCTCACCGCGAGCAAGCTCCATCGGCCGGGCTGCGCGTGCCACACGAGCTCCGCGGACCCCTCGCCGGTCGCCTCCGCGACCCACAGGTCCGACCCCGCGGGGCTCGCGCCCACGGTCGCAGCCTCGGCCGTGCCGTCGGCGGGGGCCTGCGCACCCTCGGTCGCCGCGGCGTCCGGGGCCGCCGACGCGTCGGGGGACGCCGTCGGGGCAGGCGCGGCCACGTCGTCGACCGCGAGCTCGTGCCAGCCGTCGAGACCCGTCACACGGCCGTGCGCGTCCTCGCCGACCCAGCCCTCGACGTCCGTGTCGCGGCCGATCGCCAGGACGACCGGGGCGTCGCCCGCGGCCTCGACCGTGATCGTCACGGGGTCGCCGCCGAGCTCGAGGACGCCCGGGTCCGTCACCAGCACGTGGGCGTCCGTCGGGGTCGAGGCGACCAGGACGTCGTCGGCCCGCCAGACCGTCGCGGACGCGACGCCGAGGCCGATGACGACCAGTCCGACGACGCCGAGCGCGGCGGTGATCACTCGCTTGAGCACGCAGGATCCTCTCGGGAGAGAAGCCTCAGGATAGGCGGAGGGCACGCCCCTGACCGAACGAGACCGGACAAATCCGCGCTGACCGGGCAGGTCACAGCCGCGTCGCACCGGCGTCGCGCCAGGGTCGACCGTCGTGCGGGACCTCGGTCCACGCTGGTTCGACCGGGTGACGCGCGTATCCTGGCCGACGGGGCACCGGCTGCCGTCGAGCACCTCGTCCGAGGCGCCCGCGCCGGCGCCCGCGAGCCCAGGAGGACAGCTCGTGCCCGACGCCCGCACGCCCTTCCCCGTCGTCAACTTCCGTGGCTACGAACGCGAGGCCGTCGACTCCCGGATCTCCGCGCTGGAGAAGGCCGTCGCCGACGCCCGGTCGCAGGTCGAGGCGGCTGACGCCAAGGCGCTGCAGGCCGCGGGTGAGCTCTCCGAGGCGCACCGCCAGCTGCGCGAGGCCGAACGGCCCACGTACTCGGGTCTCGGGTCCCGCATCGAGCAGCTGCTGCGGTCGGCGGAGGAGCAGTCGTCCGACGTCGTCACGCAGGCGAACGCGCAGGCCGCCGACGCCCTGGCGCGCGCCAAGCTCGCCTCGGGCCAGCTCCGGGCGCGCGCCGAGAACGAGGTCGCCGAGCTGCTCGCGACCGCCCGGCGCGAGGCCGAGGAGGTCCGCACGACCGCGTCGTCGGAGGCCGAGAGCACGCTGCTCGCCGCCCAGCGCCGTGCGGAGGAGCTCGTCGGGTCCGCCGAGCGCGAGGCCGCACGCATCCAGAGCGCGATCACGACCGAGGAGAGCGAGCGCCGCACGTCGCTCGAGCGCGAGCTCGGGACGCTGCGGGCGAGCGTCGAGCACGAGGCCACGCAGCTGCGCGTCGCGACCGAGCGGACCGCGAGCGAGCTGCGCGCGCGTGCCGAGGCGGAGACCACCGCGCAGCGCGAGGACGCCGAGCGCTACGCGCAGGACCTGCGCCAGGGCGCGGACGCCGACACCACCGAGCTGCGCTCGCGCACGGAGGCGGAGCTCGCCGCCGCGCGCGCCGAGGTCGACCGGTATGTCGCGCAGCTGCGGTCCGAGGTGTCGGGCGAGATCAGCGCCGCCCGGCAGGCCGCCGCCGCCGAGATCACCTCGCTGCGCGTCCAGACGCAGGAGTACGCGGACGGCGTCCGCGCCAGCGCCGAGCGCGAGGCCACCGCCCTGCAGCAGCGCGTCGCCGGCGAGGTCGCCGCGCTGCGCGCCGAGGCCGAGCAGTACGCCGCGTTCGTCCGGGCCAGCGCCGAGCGCGAGGTCGGCGAGCTGCGCGCCGCCGCCGCCGACGAGCTCGCGGCCGCCCGCACCGACGCCGAGCAGTCGGTCGTCGCGATGCGGACCGACGCCGAGCAGTACGCCGCCGAGACCCGCGCGCAGGCGGAGCGGGAGACGAGCGAGCTGCGCGAGCGCACCGAGCACGAGGCCACCCACCTGCGCCTGACGACCGAGCGCGAGGCGGACGAGCTGCGCGAGGTCACCGACCGTGAGACGGGCGAGCAGCGCGCCGCGGCCGAGCGGGAGACCGCGGAGCTGCGGGAGCGGACCCGCCTCGAGGTCGACCGGGCGCTCACCGAGGCACGGCGGACCGCCACCGAGCTCGCGACGACCGCCCGGACGCAGGCCGACGACCTGGTGCGCGCCGCCGAGCAGCGGCTCGCCGACGCCGAGCTGGAGATCGCGGCCCGTCGCGAGGCCAGCGAGCGGGAGGACGCGTCGCGGCACGAGCAGGCGCGCGTCGAGACCGAGCGGCTCGTCGCCGACGCCGAGGCGCACGCCGCCGAGGCCGAGGAGCGCGTGGCGAAGGCGCTCGCGCAGGCGGAGAAGGTGCGGACCGACTCCGAGAACCACGCGCGCGAGCTCGTCGCGAACGCGCGGCGCAACGCCGACCGTGTCGTCGCCGAGGCCCGCGAGCACGCGGAGAAGCAGATCTCCGACGCGATGACCGAGTCCGAGCGCGAGCGCACCACCGCGACGCGGCAGGTCGAGGACCTGCACCGCCAGCGCGAGTCGATCACCACCTACCTCGACGAGCTGCGCAACCTGCTGGGCCACAACCCGGACCGGGCGATGCTCGACCGGGCGGCGCGCGCGGAGGCCGCGTTCGACAAGGAGCAGGCGACGCCGACGGCCGGTCAGGCCGCCGCAGCCGCCGCGGTCGGCACGACGTCGGGCAAGGCCGGCGGTGCGGCGTCCGCCGGCGGTGCGACGTCCGGCGCGTCCGGTGGTTCCGGGGCCGGCTCGACGGGCGGCCAGACGGGCGGATCGTCCGACGGTCCGGCGGGCGGCTCCCCGACGTCGTCGCGGCCCGAGCC
>NZ_BIMR01000441.1 GCF_004306155.1 Cellulomonas biazotea | reverse complement strand
GTCCGGGGCCGCGACCGTCGCCGTGTCGACCGACAGGCCCTGGGCGGCCGCCGCGTCCCGGGCGGCGGTGGCCGTCCCGTCAGGGTCGTCGGTCGCGACCCACACCTCGTCGGGCGCGGGCAGGCTCGGCGCGGTCGACAGGAGCGCCGCCCCGACGCCGCGCAGGTCCGCGAGCGCGGCGCGCCCCGGTGCACCCGGCACGACGGGCAGGACGCCGACGACCTCCGCGTCGACCGGGTGGCCGTCGACCCGCAGGACGACGGGCGCGCCGACGGCAAGCCCGTCCTCGGCGGCCCAGTCGGCGGACACGACGACCGGGAGGGCCGTCGCAGGGCCGGGCAGGATGCGCAGGACCGTGCGCGGCACACCGGTCGGCGGGACGGTGACGGTGCCGGGTGTGCCGGGCGCGCCGGGCGCGCTGCCCGCGTCGCCCTCGCCCTCGTCGGTGCCGCTTCCCGTCCCGGGGTCGGCGCCAGTGCCGGTGCCCGCGTCGGAGCCCGCAGCGACCTGCACCGGGACGCTGCCGGGCGCGGCCGCGCGCCATTCTCCGCCCGCGAGGAGGTCCGTCGCGCCGTCTCGCCCGTCGGCTGTCACACCCGTGAGGGTCACGACGCTCGCCTGTGCCGGCGGACCGTCGGGCACGAGGTCGACGCCCGCGACGGCCCACCGTGCGACGCGACCCGCTGAGTCCGCGGTGCCCGCGCAGGTCCCGACCTCGGGGAGGTCAGCCGTCCACGCGTCCTCGCCGGCGACCCGCGTCGCGGACGTCGCGCGCAGGACGCCGTCGGGCCCGGCCCACCAGACGTGTGCCGCCGTGACGCCGCCGTCGAGCGTCGCGTCGACGCGGACAGAGGTCGCCCCGTCCGGGACGACCCAGCCGTCGGCCGCCGTGACCGCGTCGAGTGCCGTCGCCAGCCCGGGCGCGCCGTCGTCGCGGACCACGGCGCCCGCGGCCGCGGCCGGGACGGCGAGCAGCGTCCCCACGCGCGACGTCGACCCGGCGGTGACGCGGAGCACGGGCACCGTCCGGCCACCCGCGAGCGGCCGGAGGGCGTCGGTCGGCGACGTGCCGTCGACCTGGACGTCGAGCGCGTCACGCACGTCGACGCGCAGGTCCGCGCCGAGCGCAGCCGTGGCGGCGGTGCGCTGCTGCGACGCCGTGGTGCCCGCGTGCACGGACGCGAGCGCACCGGTCGCGGTCGCGAGCGTGACGAGGACGACGGGCACGGCGTAGACGGTCGTGCGGCGCGCGACCTGCCGTGCGGCGAGCGGGACGACGAGCCCGGTCCGGCCGCGGGAGCGCCGGGCGACCGCCGACGTCACGGGTCCCAGCGCCGCCGCCGCGAGCAGCGCCACGGCGAGGACCGTCAGGGGCACGGCCGCGACGGCGGCGGGCTCGGCGACGGCCGAGGCC
>NZ_BIMR01000440.1:370-1766 GCF_004306155.1 Cellulomonas biazotea | reverse complement strand
AGGTCATCCCCCAGGTTTTCAACCCTGGTGGGTTCGGGCCTCCACGCGGTCTTACCCGCGCTTCACCCTGCCCATGGCTAGATCACTCCGCTTCGGGTCTAGAGCACGCGACTGTATCGCCCTATTCGGACTCGCTTTCGCTACGGCTTCCCCACACGGGTTAACCTCGCCACGTACCACTAACTCGCAGGCTCATTCTTCAAAAGGCACGCCGTCACCCCTGCTAGGGAGGCTCCGACGGTTTGTAGGCACACGGTTTCAGGTACTATTTCACTCCCCTCCCGGGGTACTTTTCACCTTTCCCTCACGGTACTTGTCCGCTATCGGTCACTAGGTAGTATTTAGGCTTACACAGTGGTCTGTGCAGATTCACTCCAGGTTTCTCGGGCCCGGAGCTACTTGGGATCCCTCTCGGGAGGCCACGCCATTTCGTCTACGGGGGTACCACCCTCTGTGCCGGGCCTTTCAATGCCCTTCGACTATGACGCGACTTTCTGACTCCCTGCTGGTTCGGCAGAACCAGCTGAAAGGTCCCACAACCCCGCATACGCAACGCCTGCCGGCTTGAACACGTATACGGTTTGGCCTGATCCGCTTTCGCTCGCCACTACTCACGGAATATCTCTTCCTGCCGGTACTGAGATGTTTCACTTCCCGGCGTTCCCTCCACACACCCTATATATTCAGGTGCGGGTCACACGACATGACTCGTGCGGGGTTTCCCCATTCGGACATCCTCGGATCACGGTTCGTTTGCCAACTCCCCGAGGCTTATCGCAGGCTACAACGTCCTTCTTCGGCTCCTAGTGCCAAGGCATCCACCCTGTGCCCTTATAAACTTGACCACAAAGATCATTCAAAGATGCTCGCGTCCACTGTGCAGTTCTCAAGCTACGACCGGGTGACTCACCTGTACTGCCCTGCGCCTACCCACCAGAAAGTGAGCGGTTCACACGACCAGGCGGCCCGCAGGCCGACGCGCACCCCACCCGCTCGCAAGCGGATCAAGTGCGCGGCGCGACCCCAAGGACAACAACCTTCCGGCTGTTCCCTCAGGACCCAACAGCGTGCCAGGCCGACCCGGTCAACCGGTGAGCATCCGTTCCCTCCCCACAGCAAGCTGCAGGCGTACTAGGAGCCACCGACCACCAAGGCCGGCCAGCAGTCGATGTTCCACCCTTGAGCACCACCCCCGAGCTCGTTCGGCCGGGGCGTGGGCCTGGACACCCTCACCCACCCATGACAGGCGAGCAGGCTGCCAGATGCTCCTTAGAAAGGAGGTGATCCAGCCGCACCTTCCGGTACGGCTACCTTGTTACGACTTAGTCCCAATCGCCAGTCCCACCTTCGACGGCTCCCCCCACAAGGGTTGGGCCACCGGCTTCGGGTGTTACCA
>NZ_BIMR01000440.1:245-360 GCF_004306155.1 Cellulomonas biazotea | reverse complement strand
TGATCCAGCCGCACCTTCCGGTACGGCTACCTTGTTACGACTTAGTCCCAATCGCCAGTCCCACCTTCGACGGCTCCCCCCACAAGGGTTGGGCCACCGGCTTCGGGTGTTACCG
>NZ_BIMR01000440.1:0-235 GCF_004306155.1 Cellulomonas biazotea | reverse complement strand
AGCGGATCAAGTGCGCGGCGCGACCCCAAGGACAACAACCTTCCGGCTGTTCCCTCAGGACCCAACAGCGTGCCAGGCCGACCCGGTCAACCGGTGAGCATCCGTTCCCTCCCCGCAGCAGGCTGCAGGCGTACTAGGAGCCACCGACCACCAAGGCCGGCCAGCAGTCGATGTTCCACCCTTGAGCACCACCCCCGAGCTCGTTCGGCCGGGGCGTGGGCCTGGACACCCTCAC
>NZ_BIMR01000439.1 GCF_004306155.1 Cellulomonas biazotea | reverse complement strand
GCGCCCGCGCGAGCGGGCCGCCGACGAGAGGCGCCCATCACGGCGCACGTAGCGCCGGAGGGAGCCTGCCGTGGTCAGCAACGCACAGCACGTCCCGGGTACGCCGCAGCACGAGCAGACGGCGCAGCCCGCGCCGACGGAGCAGCCGACGGGACAGCCGTCGGGCGGGCGGATCACCTACGTGCTCGACACCTCCGTGCTGCTGTCCGACCCGCGGGCCATCCTGCGCTTCGCCGAGCACGACGTCGTCCTCCCGGTCGTCGTCATCACCGAGCTCGAGGCCAAGCGGCACCACGCCGAGCTCGGCTACTTCGCCCGCTCCGCCCTGCGGATGCTCGACGACCTGCGCATCAAGCACGGCCGTCTCGACCACCCGCTGCCCATGACCGAGCAGGGCGGCACGCTGTGCGTCGAGCTCAACCACACCGACCCGGGCGTCCTGCCCGCCGGGTTCCGGCTCGGCGACAACGACACCCGCATCCTGTCCGTCGCGGCCAACCTCGCCGCCGAGGGGCGCGACGTCACCGTCGTCTCCAAGGACCTCCCGATGCGCGTCAAGGCGTCCGCGGTCGGCCTGCGCGCCGAGGAGTACCGCGCGGAGCTCGCCGTCGACTCCGGCTGGACCGGCATGGACGCGCTCGACCTCACCGAGCAGCAGATGGGCGACCTCTGGGAGCACGAGTCGGTCGCGCTCGCGGACGTCGTCGACTACGACGCGACCGGCACGGTCGCGGCGGCCCAGGACCTGCCCTGCCACACCGGTCTCGTGCTGCACAGCCCCCGCGGGTCGGCCCTCGGGCGCGTCACCGCCGATAAGCACATCCAGCTCGTCCGCGGCGACCAGGACGTCTTCGGGGTGCACGGCCGCAGCGCCGAGCAGCGCATCGCGATCGACCTGCTGCTCGACGAGGAGATCGGCATCCTGTCGCTCGGCGGCCGCGCGGGGACCGGCAAGTCCGCGCTCGCGCTGTGCGCGGGACTCGAGGCCGTGCTGGAGCGGCGGCAGCACCGCAAGGTCATGGTGTTCCGGCCCCTGTACGCCGTCGGCGGCCAGGAGCTCGGCTACCTGCCGGGCAGCGAGGCCGAGAAGATGAGCCCCTGGGCGCAGGCCGTCTTCGACACCCTCGGGGCGCTCGTCTCCAAGGAGGTCGTCGAAGAGGTCCTCGACCGCGACATCCTCGAGGTGCTGCCGCTCACCCACATCCGCGGCCGGTCCCTGCACGACGCGTTCGTCATCGTCGACGAGGCCCAGTCGCTCGAGCGCAACGTGCTCCTCACGGTCCTGTCGCGCATCGGCCAGAGCTCGCGCGTCGTCCTCACGCACGACGTCGCGCAGCGCGACAACCTGCGCGTCGGACGGCACGACGGCGTCGCCGCGGTCATCGAGGCGCTCAAGGGGCACCCGCTGTTCGCGCACGTCACCCTCACGCGGTCCGAGCGGTCGCCCGTCGCCGCGCTGGTCACCGAGCTGCTGGAGGGCGTCGAGGTCTGACGGCGCACGACGGGCCGGGCCGCCGCGCAGTGCCGGCAGAAGATCGCCCGCCAAACCGCCCTCGCACGGCCCCGCCCGTCACTACGCTGCGCACGTCAGTCCCGGTGCCCCCCTCCCGTCGGCACCGCACACCCCCTCCAGGAGGCACCATGTCCACCGCTCCCGTCGCCGTCGGCACGAGCCCGAAGCTGCTGCTCCCCGCCGTGCTGCTCTGCTTCTTCCTCGGCACGCTCGGCGTCCACCGCTTCTTCGTGGGCAAGATCGGCACGGGCGTCCTCATGCTCGTGACGCTCGGCGGCCTCGGCTTCTGGACGCTGTTCGACCTGATCATGCTCATCATCGGCAAGTTCAAGGACAAGGACGGCCTCACGCTGACGCAGTGGACCTGATCCGCTGACGGCGACGGCCCCC
>NZ_BIMR01000438.1 GCF_004306155.1 Cellulomonas biazotea | reverse complement strand
GGCCTCCCGACGACCTCGCGCGCGACCTCGCTCGCGTAGCGGGCCCGTCGCGCGGCCCGGCGCAGGTCGTGCAGCGCGTCGTCGCGCTGCCCGTCACCGGCGTCGGCGAGCGCCCGGGCACGCACGTCGACGCGGCGCCACGCCTTCCGCACCCGGCGGGGGACGACCGTCGACGCGGGCTCGTCCGCCCGCGGCCCGCGCGGCAACGCCGTCGTCCACGCGTCCAGCGTGCCCAGCACCGCCAGGTACGCGGGGTCGTCGAGGAGCGTCACGACGTCCGCCATCGCCGCCGCCCGCGCCGCCTCCCGGTCGTCGGCGAGGCGCCGCGCGACCGGTCCCAGGACCAGCTCGACCGGCTCCGCGGCGAGCCGGGCGGCGAACGCGTCCCGCTCGACCGCCGCGTCACGCGCCGCACCGAGCACCCGACCCGCGTGCTGCAGCCGTGCCCGCACCGGCTCGCTGACCGCGCTGTCGACGACCGGGCGCAGCACGCGCAGCGCCGTCCGGACCCGACGGGTCGCGACCCGGGCGTCGTGGACCGCGTCGTCGTCGCCCTCGCGCACCCCCGCGTCGGCGACCAGGAGCCGTTCGACGTGCCGGGCCAGGTACGCCCGCAGGACCTCGGCGGCGGTCCCGTCGGCCGGTGTCGTCGCCGCGGCCACGGGCACGCGGTCGCCGAGTGCGCGCTGCACCTTCGAGGCGCCCCGCGGCGTCCCGCCCGCGCCCACCACGGCCTCGCCGACCGCGGTCAGCAGGTCGTCGTCGCCCGTGACGAGCTCGACCTCCCACTCGCGCCAGGTGCGCGCGACGTCGCCGTCGTCGGCGGGCCGGGCCTCGTCGTCCGCGGCACCGCCGCCGCGGTGGGTCACGACGACGTCGTCGGCGACCTCCGCGAGCACCCCGCCGTCGGCGCCGAGCAGCCGCGCCGTCGACCGGTCCGTCTCCAGCGTGACGACCGGCCCGACGTCCTGGTCCCGGACCCGGGCGCGCACCAGGGCCAGCAGCTCCGCGGGCGGGGTCGTGGCCTCCGCCCGCACGCGGTGCTCGGTCCGCCGACGCCCCGCACCGCCCGCCCGCGACGGGAGCTTGAGGTGCCAGCCCGCGTCGTCGCCGCCCGTGCGGTGGCGCAGCGAGACGCCCGCGCGCGTGAGGTCGAGGGCCGGGGTGTCCCAGTACGTCGCGACGAGCCGGACCGACGTCGACCCGTCGACGCGCGCGACGCCGGGCAGGCCCGACAGGTCGGGCAACGCCGCGGCGGCCGGCACCTCGAACGCGGTCTCGACCTCGGGGTGCGCAGCCATGCGTCGAGCGTCGCACCGGGGTGAGGGTCGCGCGCGGCGGTCCCGTCAGCCGCCGACCGTCGCCCACGTCGCGAGGACGCCCGAGCGCCACGACGCCGCCAGCACCAGCGCGACGACCCCCAGCACGACGGCCGCGAGCAGGCCGTCGCGCCGGTCGAGAGGCACGGGTCGTGCGACCGTCCGCGGCCCGTCGCCCAGCCCCCGGGTCTCCAGCGCGATCGCGAGCCGCTCGCCCTGCCGCAGCGACACGACGAGCACCGCGAACGCGGCACGCGCGAGCGACCCCACGTCGCGAGGCAGCGGCGAACCCGGACGACGGTCGGGCGACCGGACCGCCTGGGCCTGGCGGACCGTGGTCCAACGCTCCGGGAGCTGCTCCAGCACGCGGTAACCCGCGAGCACCGCGAACGTCGCGCGCGGCGGCAGCCGGGCGTGCTGGTGCAGGCTCGTGAGGAGCCGCCCGGCGTCCGTCGTGAGCGTGAACGCGACCGACAGGAGGCCCACCAGCAGCGCGCGCAGCGCGAGCGACGCCCCGACCGCGACGCCCGTCGTCGTGACCTCGAGCGCCCCCAGCCTCACGAGGACGTCACCGCCAGGCCGCGTCACGGCGTTGACCGCGAGGAGCGACACGGCGAACGGCGCGAACAGCGCGAGGGCCCGCAGCGGGGCCGCCACGCCCAGGCGGCCCGCGACCGCCACGGCGGGCAGCGCGAGGAGCAGCAGGACGGCCGGCGTCCACGGGTCGACCGGGACGAGCAGCACGCCCGAGACCGCGAACGCGACCGCGAGCTTGA
>NZ_BIMR01000437.1 GCF_004306155.1 Cellulomonas biazotea | reverse complement strand
CGTGGCTGACGACCGTCGCGCGGCGGCGGCTCACCGACGCGTGGCGGTCGGACAGCGCGCGGCGGGCCCGGGAGGCGGCGGTCGCCGTGGACCCGGCGGCCCGCCGCGCCGCGCCCGCCGCCGACGAGAAGCCCGCGTCCCACGACGACACCCTCGCGCTGCTGTTCCTGTGCTGCCACCCGTCGCTGTCCCCGTCGTCGCAGGTGGCGCTGACGCTGCGGGCCGTCGGCGGGCTGACGACCGCGGAGATCGCCGCCGCGCACCTGGTCCCGGAGGCGACCATGGCGCAGCGGATCAGCCGCGCGAAGCGCACGGTGCGGGACGCGTCGTTCACGCTGCCCGGTCCGGCCGAGCGGCCCGCGCGCGTCGAGGCCGTGCGGCAGGTCCTCTACCTCGTGTTCACCGAGGGGTACACGGCGTCGGGCGGCGCGGACCTGGTGCGCGCCGACCTCACGACGGAGGCGCTGCGCCTGGCCCGGCTGCTGCACGCGGTGCTGCCCGACGACGGCGAGACGACCGGCCTGCTCGCCCTCATGCTGCTCACCGACGCGCACCGCGCCGCCCGCGTCGACGACGACGGCCTGCTCGTGCCCCTCACGGAGCAGGACCGCTCGCGCTGGGACCGCGCGCAGGTCGACGAGGGCGTCGCGCTCGTGTCGGCCGCCCTGGCGGTGCACCCGGCCGGCCCGTACCTGCTGCAGGCCGCGGTCGCCGCCGTGCACGCCGAGGCCCCGACCGCCGCGGACACCGACTGGCCGCAGGTCGTCGCCCTGTACCGGCTGCTCGACCACGTCGCGCCGGGCCCGATGGTCACGCTCAACCGCGCCGCCGCCGTCGCGATGGTGCACGGCCCGCAGGCCGGGCTGGACCTGCTGCGCCCGCTCGACGACGACCCGCGCACCGCCGACCACCACCGTCTCGCGGCCGTCCGCGCGCACCTGCTGGAGCTCGCGGGGGACCGGACGGGCGCGCTCGACGCGTACCAGCGCGCCGCCCGCCTGACGACGAGCCAGCCGGAGCGCCGCTACCTCGAGACCCGCGCCGCCCGCCTCCGCCCCCCCTCCCCCACCCACGCCCTCGCCCTCGGCCTCGGCCTCGGCCTCGGCCGCACGCTCTCCCTCACCCGCCCCCTTGCCCGACCCCGTCCTGGCGCCCGATCCGGACGGCTGAGCGGTCGCCAGGACGGGGTCGGCG
>NZ_BIMR01000436.1 GCF_004306155.1 Cellulomonas biazotea | reverse complement strand
CGTCCACGAACACGCGGACCACCGACCGGGAGCCGGCGCGCGCCACCTCGACGTCCTCCAGCAGGAGCCCGACCTCGGCCACCGCGGGTTCGACGACCTGCCGGACCCGCTGCGCGGGTGCTGGCGCGACCATGGAGGGCCTCCTGTCGGCTCCGACGGGTCACCGGCACGCGGCTCGACCCTGTGATGTTGTGGGACCAGCCTAACGAGTCCGCACGGCAGTGCCGGTCGCGTGCCGGTCGCGTGCCGGTCGCGCACCGGTCGCGTGCCGGTCGCGCACCGGCCGCGGACGCCACGCGTGGGAGGATCACCGGCGATGAGCGCACCGACCCGACCCCCCGCCGACCGGACCAGCGCCGACCGGACCAGCCCCGCCGGACGTCCGCGTCGCGTCGCGGCGCTCGCCGCAGGACTGGTCACGCTCGTCGTCGCGCTCGCCGGGTGCGGCGTGCGCCTCGAGACCCCGCCACCCGTCGAGCCGTCGCCCGACGCCGTCGAGCAGGTCCGCGGCCGGACCGTCGACGACGCCCTCGCGCTCGCCGCCGACGCCCGTGCCCTCCTCGACGCGGGGGCGGCCGAACCCGTCGCGGCCGTGCTCGCCGACGTCGTCGCGTTCGGCGAGCAGCACGCGCAGCAGCTCGGCGGGGTGTACGACTCCGGACTGCCCGACCCGACGCCCTCCGCCTCGCCGACCGCCACCTCCGTGGACCCCGCGCCGGTGGAGGTGGGGCAGGTGCTCGCCGACCTGGCCACCGACGCGGGTCGCGCGCTCGACGACGCCGACGCCGTCACCGACGGTCCCCTCGCCCGCCTCGTCGGCTCCGTCGGCACCGCGCGCGGCGAGCTGGCGACACGGCTCGCCGCGGCCCTCGGCGTCCCGGCGCCCGAGGTCGTCACGTCCGCCGGCACCGCGGCCGACGAGGCAGGCGCCGCCGACGGTGGCGAGACGACCGGCGC
>NZ_BIMR01000435.1 GCF_004306155.1 Cellulomonas biazotea | reverse complement strand
GTCGTCGTCGTGGTCGCCGGGATCGTCATCGGGATCCTCGTGACCCGCGGCGGCGACGAGCCGACGCCCGGCGCCGCCGCGTCGACCGTCCTGCTCCCGTCGCCCACCCCGACGATCGAGCCCGTCGCGCGCACCGCGACGACGTCCTTCGCGGCCGCGCTGCCGGTCAGCGTCCTGCAGTACGCGCTCGCCTCGTCCGCGACGGACGAGGAGTGGCTCGCGGCGGGCGCCGTCGAGGCGTACACCGAGGCCTACAGCGACGGCGCGGGCGGCGAGGTCACCGTCCGGGCGGGCCAGTGGGAGACGCCCGAGGAGGCCGTCGCCTACGCGGCGACCCTCGTCGCGGCGCTGCCCGCGGCACCGGCCGCCGACGCGGGCGCCACGGCGACCGCCACCGCCGGCACGTCCGACCTCCCACAGACGGGCGAGGTGCTCGTCGGTGGTGCGCCCGCCGGGACGTTCACGATCGTCGACGCCGGCGACGGCACCGGTGTCGCCGTGTGGACCAACGGGTCGTCGGTGTTCCGCGTCGTCGCCCCGGTCGAGGACATCGCCGACGTGTACGCCGCGTTCCCGCTCTGACCCCGCGTCGGCGCACCCGCCGACCCGACGGACGGCCCCGGCCGCGCCCCTCAGGGGCGTGCAGCCGGGGCC
>NZ_BIMR01000434.1 GCF_004306155.1 Cellulomonas biazotea | reverse complement strand
GCGCGGACCTCCTCCACGCGCGCACGCCACCGGGCGTCGAGGTCGGCGGGCGCCGCGTGCGACGCCAGCAGGTCGGGGTCGGGCACCGGGCGGCGCACGGGCAGCGCGCCGTCGACCGGCAGCAGCGGGTCGCGCACGACGTCCGCGGTGAGGAGCTGGGCCGTCGCGAGGCCGCACGCGTACGGCAGGTCCGGCAGGGCGGCCGCGAGCGCGACGCCCGCCGCGAGGCCCACCGACGACTCCAGGGCGGACGACACGACGACGGGCAGCCCGCACTCCTGCGCGATCCGCAGGCACGCGCGGACCCCGCCGAGCGGCTGCACCTTGAGCACGACGATGTCGGCGGCGTGCGCGCGGGCGACGGCGAGCGGGTCGGCGGCCCGTCGCACCGACTCGTCCGCCGCGAGCGGGACGGACGTGCGGCGGCGCAGCGCGGCGAGGTCCGCGACGGTCGGCACCGGCTGCTCCGCGTACTCGAGCCCGCCCGCCGCCCTGTCGAGGACCGCCAGGCGTGCGGCCGCGGTGTCGACGTCCCACGCGGCGTTCGCGTCCACCCGGATCGCACCGCCCGGGCCGAGGGCGTCGCGGACCGCCTCGAGCCGGGCGACCTCGTCGGCGAGCGACTGCCCGGGCTCGGCGACCTTGACCTTCGCGGTCGTGCACCCGCCCGACGCGCGGACGAGCCGGTGGGCCGTCTCGGCGTCGACCGCGGGGATCGTCACGTTCACCGGGACGCGGTCCCGGACCGGGGCGGGCCAGCCTTCGTCCGAGGCCTCGCGCGCCGCGCGCCACCACGCGGCCGACTCCGCGGCGTCGTAGTCCCAGAACGGGCTGAACTCTCCCCAGCCCGCGTCGCCGCGCACGAGCACGCCGTCGCGGCTGGTCAGGCCCCGGAAGCGGGTGCGCATCGGCACGGACCAGACGGCCGTCGTCGGCAGGGGCGCGGGCATCAGGCCAGGGTACGTCGCGTCGCGCGCCCGTCCGCCGCGGTCGCCGTCGGGGCAGCCGTCGTCGTGTCCGGGGCAGCGGGCGTCCGCGGCACGGCGTCGTCCCCGACGGGCCGCCGGCCGTGGCCCGTCGCGTCGAGCAGCAGGGTGCGGGCGGTCGCGCGCAGGGGACGCGCCTCGGTGAGCGCGCTGACGACGGCCCCGTCGACGAGCGCGACGGCGACCGCCGCCGGCAGTCCCAGACCGACGCGCGCGACGACCCGCTCGACGACGGCGTCGACCTGCGCGCGACCGGCCGCGAAGGCCCGCGCGAGCGCGGGGTTGCGGGCCGACCCGAGCAGGTGCTCGTAGTAGCGGCGGACGGCGTCGTCGTCGCCCGGGGGCAGGACGGCGTCGACCACGGCGTCCGCGGCCCGCGTGCGGTCCACGGCTGCGCGTCGGTCGGCTGGTGCGTCCGGGTCTGCTGCTGCGGCCCCGTCGGTCAGGGTCGCGAGGGTGTGCGCGGCGTGCGCGGCCCACTCCTCGACCATCGCGGCCCCTGCCGCGGCGGCGAGGTCGTCGAGGTCGGCGAAGTAGTAGGTCGTCGCGGACAGCGACGCACCGGCCTCGGCGGCGACGCGCCGGTGCGTCAGGGCCGCGGGCCCCTCGCGCAGGACGAGCGCGGCGGCGGCGTGCGCGAGCTGCTCACGCCGCCGCTCGCCCTTGCCTGTGCGCGTGGTCACGCGTGGCCGGACCCCGACAGCTGCAGCCCGACGACGCCCGCGACGATGAGGACGAGCGACGTCACGGTGAGGACGGACATGCGCTCGTGCAGCATGATCGCGGCGGCGACCGCGGTGGTCGCGGCACCGACGCCGACCCAGACGCCGTAGGCGACGCCGACGGGCAGCGAGCGCAGCGCGAAGCTGAGGCCCGCGAACGACGCGACGGCGAAGACGACGAACCACACGCTGGGCCACAGCCGCGTGAAGCCGTGCGACTCCTTGAGGCTGAGCGCCCAGCCGGCCTCCAGCACGCCGGAGACGATGAGGACGATCCAGGCCATGGGGGTGCACCTCCGTTGCCCGCCGGGTCGGGCCGTGGCGCCGGCCGGTCGGGCGTCGTGCACGCCGGGTGTCAGGTTCCGCCGTCCCGCGCACGATTCTGGTACGATCGTACCATAATGGTCGGACGAACTAGGGTGACCGCGTGAGCGACCAGCACCCCTCGACGGACCGGACCACGACAGGCACCCCCGGCCCGACGTCCGAGCCGCCGCTGCCCGCGGCCGTGTCCACGACGTTCGACCCCACGCGCTGGCGCACCGTCGACGGCTTCGAGGACCTCACCGACCTCACCTACCACCGCGGCTACGCCCGGCCCGACGCCGAGCAGCGCGCCGCCGGTGCGACCGGCCGCGACCTGCCCGTCGTGCGCGTCGCGTTCGACCGGCCCGAGGTCCGCAACGCGTTCCGCCCGCACACCGTCGACGAGCTGCACCGCGTCCTCGACCACGCGCGCACGACCTCGTCCGTCGGCACGGTGCTCCTCACCGGGAACGGCCCGAGCCCGCGCGACGGCGGCTGGGCGTTCTGCTCCGGCGGCGACCAGCGCATCCGCGGCCGCGACGGCTACCGCTACGCCGACGGCGACACCGCCGCCGAGGTCGACCCGGCGCGCGCCGGGCGGCTGCACATCCTCGAGGTGCAGCGGCTCATGCGCACCATGCCGAAGGTCGTCGTCGCGCTGGTCGGCGGCTGGGCCGCGGGCGGCGGCCACTCCCTGCACGTCGTCGCCGACCTCACGATCGCGTCCCGCGAGCACGCGCGGTTCATGCAGACCGACGCCAACGTCGGCTCGTTCGACGGCGGCTACGGCTCGGCGCTGCTCGCGCGGCAGGTCGGCCAGAAGCGGGCCCGCGAGATCTTCTTCCTCGCCCGCGAGTACTCGGCCGACGAGGCCTACGCGTGGGGCGCGGTCAACGACGTCGTCCCGCACGACGAGCTCGAGGCGGCGGGCCTGGAGTACGCCCGCATCATCGCGACCAAGTCGCCGCAGGCGATCCGCATGCTCAAGTTCGCCTTCAACCTCGCGGACGACGGCCTCGCCGGTCAGCAGGTCTTCGCGGGTGAGGCCACCCGTCTCGCCTACATGACCGACGAGGCCGTCGAGGGCCGGGACGCGTTCCTCCAGAGACGCGACCCCGACTGGTCCGGCTTCCCCTACGCGTACTGACGCGGTCCCTCCACCGCGTCAGGCGCGCCCCCCAGGGGGCCGGGAGCCTCACGCCCGGTCGAACATCCACGCCACGAGGTCGAGGACCTGCCCGATCCCCAGCGCCGCGCCGACGACCAGACCGACCAGCACGACCCCCGCGGCGACGACGGCGCCCATCGACGCCGTGCTGTGCTCGGGTGCTGCCAGGTGC
The DNA here is from genome assembly GCF_004306155.1 of Cellulomonas biazotea. Taxonomy (GTDB): domain Bacteria; phylum Actinomycetota; class Actinomycetes; order Actinomycetales; family Cellulomonadaceae; genus Cellulomonas; species Cellulomonas biazotea. The sequence continues at coordinate 106 of NZ_BIMR01000434.1, read as the reverse complement.
GGTGTCGTCATGGTGACGAGCCTGCCGCGTCACCCTGCGTCGGCGCGTCGCCCCTACGTCGGGAGCTCGCGGCCCGTCGGCCCCGCCCTCGGGCGGACCCGCCTCC
>NZ_BIMR01000433.1 GCF_004306155.1 Cellulomonas biazotea | reverse complement strand
GGGCCCTCGCACGCGCGACGGCCGGGCGTCTCAGCCGGTCGCCACCGTGCGCGTGATCGTCGCGCCGAAGGCCCCGCTGTTGTTCTCGACGCCCTCGTCGTTGACCCCGAGCCGCAGCTCGCCCGTCACCGGGCACACGTACGTCGTGCCCGCACCGACGACGAAGTACGTCGACGGGTCCTCACCGAGGCTGCCGATGACCGCCATCGTGTTGGCGTCGGGGAAGCCCTCGACGTTGAACTGGTGGAACCACGGGTCGAGCAGGCCGGTCGGCCCGACCGTCCCGCCGGGGCTCTGGTCGTGCGACGCCGAGCCGTACATGTCGATGCGCAGCGTGTCGCCCTGCTCGCACGTCACGTCCATGGCCGTCCAGACCTGCGTCGCCGGGACCGCCCGGTCGACGACCGTGACGGTCGGGGTGCTCACCGACGGCTCGCTCGACGCGGTCTCGCTCGCCGTCGCCGTCGCCGTCACCTCCCCGCCGGCCGCCGAGTCGTCGGCGTCGCCACCTCCGCGCGTCCACGCCAGGGCGACGACCGCCACGACGACGCCGAGCCCGAGGACCGACCCCGCACCGATGAGCAGCCCGCGGCGCAGCTGCCGCTGCGCGTCGCTCGGCCCCGACGACGGCGGTGCCCCACCACCACCCGTCGCCACGGGCCCGGGCGCGGTCCCGCCCATCGGCGGCGGGGGCGGCGAGTCGATCCACGCGTCGCCCGCGCCTCCCGGCCCGCTCGTCCCGCCTGGCGTGCCGGACCCGCCCGTCGGGCCGCCCGCGCCGTCGTTCTGGTCCCTGTCGTCCATGGCTCCGCCCCCGGTGCGCAGGCACGCCGCACCGGCGCGGCATGCCGTCGAGGGAGAGGAGCGGAGCGCGGCGGTGCTGATACCCGCCGCCCCGGGCTACGCCCAGCCGAGCCGTGCCGCGACCACGTCGGCCGCCCGCGACGGGAAGTCGTCCCAGCCGGGCTCCAGCACGTCCCGCGCGAGGGCGTGCAGGGCGCGCGCCGCGTCCTCGACGGGTCGGTCGAGCGCAGCGTTCAGGCGCGCCCCGACCTGCGGGTAGGCGGCCTCGAACCGCCGCGCACCGTCGATGTGCTCGCGGTCGGCGACAGTCGTCGGGACGCGCTCGCGGACGGCCCGGACCAGGTGCTGCACCGCCCACTGCCGGACCATCTGACCACCGCTGAGCACCTCGCCGCGGCGGGCGCGCCCCGCGCCGACCATGAGCTTGACCAGCGCGAGCGCGGTGTCGTTGGCCGGGTCGGGGGCGTCGCGCACCGTCGCGCGCGCGTCGGACGCGTCGATCAGCGCCTGGATCGAGCCGTCGTCGAGCGCGACGTCGTGGTGCACGACGGCCGCCCCGGCCAGCTCGTCGGCGGTGGCCGCCGCGAACTCCATGAGGTGCCCGTCGTCATACAGGACGGCGAACCCGACGGCCCCCTCGCGCCCCACCGCGACGACCCGGTCGGGGTGCGGCAGCCACGACCGCACGTCGCGCAGCGACGCCACGTGCGCGGCGTCGGCCAGCACCCAGAAGTCGTGGTCCGACCACTCGTCGCGCCGAGCCGACTCCGAGCGCGCGGCGGAGCCCAGCAGCACCAGACCGACGGCTCCGGGCTGGCGGCGGACGGCGTCGACGAGCGCGTCGGTGCGCGCGTCGAAGGTGAGGTCGGTCATCGGGCGTTCCTCCTGGTGGTGACGTCGCCCCGACCCTAGGCGGGACGGGGCAGCCCTTCTCGCCGACCCGCGGGGGCAAAGGCTGCGTGGTGGGCCGGTGTCGGGGGCGGTCCCTAGCCTGGGGCGATGGTCACCGACGTCCGCCCCGCGCTGGGCCGGTTCGACGACTTCGCGACCGTCGTCGGCACGAAGCGCCCCGACGCGGGCGGCTGCTGGTGCGTCGCGTACCGGAACTCCAGCCTGCCCAACGCGGAGCGCCCGGGCTTCATGCGCGAGCAGTGCGCGACCGACCCCGGCCCTGGCGTGCTCGCGTACGTGGACGACGAGGTCGCGGGGTGGTGCTCGGTGGCGCCGCGCAGCACCTACCGGCGGCTCATGCGCTCGCGGACGATCCCGTTCGTCGACGAGCGGGACGCGTGGAGCGTCGTGTGCTTCGTCGTGCGGCCGGCGTTCCGCCGCCAGGGGCTCATGCATGTGCTGCTCGACGGGGCCGTCGCGCACGCCCGGTCGCACGGCGCGGAGGTCGTCGAGGGGTACCCGGTGGAGACGGGCGGGACGCGGGTCGACCTCATCTCCGGGTACGTCGGGTCCGTCGAGCTGTTCGAGGCGGCGGGGTTCGAGGTCGCGGCGCCGACGACGGGCCGCAGCGGGCACCGTCCGCGGGTCGTCGTGCGACGCGAGGTGTAGCGCGCGGTCCTGGCGCCGGGGTCGTCAGGGCAGGTCGGCGAGCGCGCCCGCGAGCTCGGAGCGCGACCGGACGCCGAGCTTCACGTACACGTTGCGCAGGTGGTACTCGATCGTCTTGGGGCTGAGGAACAGCGCGGCGGCGGCCTCCCGGGTCGTGCGCCCGGCGGCGAGCGTGCGCGCGACCTGCAGCTCCTGCGGGGTGAGGTGGTCGAGGCCCGTGACGTCGCGCCGGTGCGCGGTGACCCCCGTGGCGCGCAGCTCGGCGACGGCCTGCTCCGCCCACGGGGCGGCGCCCAGCGCGTCGAACGTGTCGAGCGCGGCCCGCAGGTGCGGCCGGGCATCCGCCCGGCGGCGCGCCCGCCGGAGCCGCGACCCGTACGCCAGGTGCGTCCGGGCGGTCTCGAACGTGTCGGGCGTCCGTGCGTGCTCGGCGAGCGCGACCCCGAAGTGCTCGTCGAGGTCGGCGTCGTCGCAGGTCAGGCCACGGGAGCGCGCGGCCCGGGCGAGCGACCAGGGCTGTCCCTTCGCGGTGGCGCGGTGCGTCAGGTCCGCGGTGAGCGCGACGGCGTCGGCGCCACGGTCGAGCCGGACGAGCGCCTCGACCTGCTCGGGGACGGGCGACACGTCGACGTCGTCGAACCGCAGGTCCGCGAGCAGCGCGGACAGGCGGTCGTAGGCGTCGAGCGCCTCCTGCGCGCGCCCGGCACCGAGCGCCAGGTCGCCCAGTGCGGCGGTCGCCCACGTCTCGAAGAAGCCCAGGTGGTGCCGGTCGGCGAGCGCGAGCGTCTCCTGCGCGTGTTCCCGGCAGGCGTCGGCGTCGCCGCGGCGGGCCTCCAGCCAGGCGAGCCCGGCCAGGCACCCGGCCAGGTCGGTCGCCTGCCCGGCCTCGCGGGCCAGCCCGATGCCCTCCGTGTACGCGGCGAGGGCGTCCGTCCAGCGGTCCGTGGTCGCGAGGTCCCGCGCGACGTAGAACAGCAGGCTCGGCAGCCCGCCGATGTCGGCGCGGCGGCGCAGGTGCGCGACGACCGTCGGGATGACCGCGCGTGCCATGCCGCTCTCCCGCAGGTACAGGGGGCCGGTGACCAGCCACGGCGCGAGCCGCGGGTCGGCGAGCAGACCCGTGTCCTGCGCGGCGAGCGCGAGCGCCTCGTGCATCCGCGCCGGCCCGCCGCGGTCGGTGAGGATCTCCCCGACCCCCACCGCCATCGTGCCGACCCAGCGCACCCGGTCGGCACGGACGCGGGGGAGCAGGCCCTCGATGCGCGCCGCGGCGCGGGCCGCCCCGGCCATGTCGCCCGCCGTCTGCGCGGCGAGGACCCCGTCGGCGAGCAGTGTGACGGCCGTGTCCGCGTCGAGGTCGGCGACGGCGGTCCCGGCCGACACGAGGACGTCGCGCGCCCGCTCGACCGACCCCGTGCGCGCGGTCACGGCACCCTCCAGCGCGGCGGCGCGCAGCCGCAGGTCGGGCGGACGGGGGAGCGATGTCGCCGCCGCCAGCAGGTCGAGCGCGACGTCGGGCTGCCCCGCCCGCCACGCCGACTCCGCCGCGGTGACCAGACGCCCGGCGCGACGTGCGCCGTCGGGCGTCAGACGCGCCGCACGCTCGAAGCC
>NZ_BIMR01000432.1 GCF_004306155.1 Cellulomonas biazotea | reverse complement strand
GCGGTGCCGCCGGTCAGGCGGCCGGCAGCGCGTTCTTGCGGGGGCGACCCCGGCCACGCTTCGTCGCGACGACCACGCCGCCGATGAAGACCTGGCCGCCCCAGACGCCCCAGGGCTCAGCCCGCTCGAGCGCGCCGGCCAGGCAGCCCTCCATGATCGGGCACTCACGGCAGAGCGCCTTCGCCCGCTCGACGACGGCCGTCTGCTCGGCGAACCAGAGCTCGGGGTCGTTCGACCGGCACGGGATGAGGTCCGCGACGAGAGCGTCGAACTGGGTGTCGTCGGTGGTCGCGGTGCTGCCCGTGGGAGGCCAGGCGCCGGATCCGCCCTGGTTCACGGTGTCGAGCAGCGTCGTGAGCCGCACGATGTCCTCCTGATGTCCTCGCTGGGTGAGCGTGTCGTTCGGTACCGGACCGGACCTGCTCACCCGCCCGAAGTCATCGGGGGACATGAGAAAGGCCGCGGGTCCGAGAGGGACTCCGCGGCCTTGGTGACCTGTGAGGTCAGACCTGTGGAGCCCTGAGGCGGAAGTAGAGATCGGTCTGCGGGCGCTTGTGCCACGTCGGGAGGCCCGTCCGGCGCTCATCGACCATGCCGATGAGACGACCAGCGATGGCCTGCGTTCCGGCGATGGACACACCACGCCCCTCGAAGCCGACGCCGGTGGGCGCGACGACGTGCCGGGACGCCTGTGCGGCGCACGACGCGACGATCAGATTCGTGTTCATCTCTGCTCCCACCTCCTTCGGCTCCGGGCCATGGCCTTCCGGCGCGACCCCTCTTCAAGGACGTGGATCACCCTAGGCCCGCCTCGCGACCCCGGACAACCGAATTAACGACATGTCTTCGACGAATCTCGGACGTGTCCTCCGATCGGTCGTCCTCAGCCCTTCTCGGGCGCCGCGAGGGCCTGCGCGACGACCGCCAGGACGTCGTCGCCGACGGTTGCGAGGGTGTGCGCGCCGATGCCCGGGAGTCGGCCGAGCTCCTCGTGGGTGCGCGGCAGCCGGGCCGCGACGAGCGCGATCGCCGCGGACGTGAGGACACGCGCGGGGGTGATGCCGGCGGCCGACGCGCGGTCGTCGCGCCAGCGGGTCAGCGCGGCCGTGACGCGGCGCGTCGTGGGGTCGACCTCGTGGCCGTCGTCGACCGGCGCGCCCGCGAGCGCGCCGGGCACCGGACCACGGCCGCCCTGGACCGGGCGGGAGC
>NZ_BIMR01000431.1 GCF_004306155.1 Cellulomonas biazotea | reverse complement strand
GGCGTCGACGACGAGCCGACCTCGTCGGCCTCGTCGGCCGCGGCGAGCAGCGCGGGCAGCCCGCCGGCGGCGGCACCGCCGGGCAGGACGCGCAGCGCCGCGGGCCGCTGCTCCGGCGGCGGCGGGACGTCGACGGTGATCTCGTAGCGCTCGCGCGCGAAGAACCCGCCGATGCCGCCGGTCCGGACCCGCTCGGCGCGCACGACGCGCGCCTGCGGGCCGAACTCCTGGCGCACGTGCGCCATCAGCTCGGCGAGGTCGGTGCCCTCAAGCAGCAATCGCGTGGTCACCGCGCACCACCCCCACGGTCTCGACGGTGAGGCCGCCACCGGTCACCTCGGCGTACGACAGGACGGGCAGGCGCGGCAGGCCGAGCGCGACGAGCCGGCGCAGGGCCGGGCGCACGACGGGCGCGCACACGAGCACGACGGCCCGACCCTCGGCCTCCGCGTCGGCGACGGCCGCGCGGAGCTGGTGCAGGACGACCTCCACCCGCGTCGGGTCGACGAGCAGCTGGGTGCCGCCGTCGCCGGGGCGCAGCGACTCGACGAGGGTCTGCTCCAGCCCGGGCTCGAGCGTGAGGACGCGCAGCACGCCGTCCTGCGTGTACGGGGCCGCGAGCGCGGGGCCGAGCGCGCCGCGGGCGGCCTCGACGAGCCCCTCGACGTCGGTCGACAGCTTGGCGCGCAGCGCGAGCGCCTCGTAGATGCGGCCGAGGTCGCGGATCGGGACCTCCTCGGCGAGCAGGCCCTGCAGCACGCGCTGCACCTCGCCGAGGCTCAGCAGCGACGGCACGAGCTCCTCGACGACCGACGGGTTGACCTTCTTGACCGACTCGGTGAGGACGCGGACGTCCTCGCGCCCCAGCAGGCGGGCGGCGTTCTGCGTGATGAGCGCGCCGAGGTGGGTGATGAGGACGGACACCCGGTCGACGACGGTCGCGCCGGACATCTCGGCGGCGTGCCGCAGCTCGGCGGGCACCCACTTGCCGGGCAGCCCGAACACGGGCTCGTGCACGGGGGTGCCGGGCAGCGCGGACAGGTCGTCGCCGAGCGCGAGCATGTACCCGGCGGGCGCCTCGCCGCGGCCGACCTCGACGCCGGCGATCTTGACGACGTAGGTCGAGCGCGGCAGGTCGACGGAGTCGCGGGTGCGCACGGGCGGCACGACGATCCCGAGCTCCATCGCGGTCTTGCGGCGCAGGCCGCGCACGCGCGCGAGCAGGTCCTGGTCGGGGCCGGTGCCGACGAGGTCGACCAGGTCGGGCGCCAGCAGGATCTCCAGGGTGTGCACGCGCATCTGCTCGATGAGCTGCTCGGGGGTGTCGGCGCTGGGCGCGGCGGCGGCGGACGCCGCGGGGGCCTTCGCGGCCTCGGCGGCCTCGCGGGTCTCGCGGGCCTTGACGCGCTGCGCGACGAGGATCAGCGTCGCGCCGACGAGGATGAACGGCACCTTCGGCATGCCGGGCAGCAGGGCCAGCGCGATCGCGCCACCGCCCGAGATGAGCAGCGCGTTGCGGGACTGGCCGAGCTGCTTCGCGGCGGCCGTGCCCATGTCGCCCTCGGCCGTGGCGCGGGTGACGACGATGCCGGTCGACACCGACAGCAGCAGCGCGGGGATCTGCGTGACGAGGCCGTCGCCGATGGTCAGGAGGCTGAACCGCTGCAGCGACTCCCCCGCGGACATGCCCATCTGCATCATGCCGATGACGAAGCCGCCGACGAGGTTGATGACGGTGATGACGATGCCGGCGATCGCGTCGCCCTTGACGAACTTCGAGCCGCCGTCCATCGCGCCGTAGAAGTCGGCCTCGGCGGCGACGTCCGCGCGGCGCTGGCGGGCCTGGTCCTCGTCGATGAGGCCCGAGTTGAGGTCGGCGTCGATCGCCATCTGCTTGCCGGGCATCGCGTCGAGCGTGAACCGCGCGCCGACCTCGGCGACGCGGCCGGCACCGTTCGTGATGACCGCGAACTGGATGACGACGAGGATGAGGAAGATCACGAGGCCGATGACGAGCGACCCGCCGATGACGAAGTGCCCGAACGCCTCGATGACCTGGCCCGCGTAGCCGTCGCGGAGCACGAGCCGCGTCGACGCCACGTTGAGCCCCAGCCGGAACAGCGTGAACACGAGGATCAGCGACGGGAAGACGGAGAAGTCGAGCGGCCGCTTCACGTACATCGACGTGAGCAGGATGACGAGCGACGCCGTGATGTTCACGGCGATGAGCACGTCGAGCAGCGCCGCGGGCAGCGGCACGACGAGCAGCAGCACGATGCCGACGACCCCTGCGGGCACCGCCATGGGTGCGATGGACCGGCTCTTCATCGGGACGTCTCCTGCGAGGTGGCGGCCGTGGTGGCCGGGGTGGCGGTGGTCGGCGTCGCGGGGCGGCGGCCGGCGCGGGCGGCGTCGCGCGCCCCGGCCCGCGCGGTCGCGCGGTGGTCGGTGGTGTCGTCGGGCGGGAGGGTCGAGCCGCCGGGGACGCGGTGCTGGCC
>NZ_BIMR01000430.1 GCF_004306155.1 Cellulomonas biazotea | reverse complement strand
TCGTCGTCCATGGCGCGATCCTGCCACCGCCCCGCCGATCGGACGACGACCCCGTCATGACGACCGCTCGACAGGCGGAGGCGGTCGTCATGACGGGGTCGGCGGGCTGGTCCGGGGATCGGGACGGGTCGACGGGCCGCAGCCGCCGTCAGGACGGAGTCGACGGACCGTGTCGCGCGTCAGGCCACGGACGGGACGGGCGTGGGGGTGCGCATCGGGCGGGCGGCGACGTGGCCCTGACCGGCGACGTCGAGCGCGAGGTCGGCGATCCGCGCCGAGCCGTCGGCCTCGACGACGACCGTGGACACCGACGCGTTGGGCAGCGGCACCAGGCCGACCTCGTCGACGGTCGCCAGGTAGGCGCCGAGCGCCAGTCCGTGCCCGACGACGAGCACGTGCTCGTCCCGACCGTCGTGCTGCGCGGCGATGCGGGCGAACACCTCCCGGGTGCGGTCCATGAAGTCGGCGGCGTGCTCGCCGCCGGGCAGACCGGGGTGACGACCCGCGAGGACCTCGGTGACCAGGTCGGGCCACGCGACGACCTCGTCGAGCACGCTCTCGGGCTTCTGCTCGTACACGCCGAACGCGTACTCGAGCAGCCCGGGGTCGGTGCGCAGCCGGACGTCGGGGTGGTGCCGCAGCAGCTCGACGGCGGTCGCCACGGCCCGCCCGGACGGTGACGACCAGGCCGCGGTGAACGGGGTGCCGGCCAGGTGCCGGGCGGTCGTCCTGACCCCGGCGCGGCCGTCGCGGGTCAGGGGTGAGTCGCAGCGTCCCTGCAGGACGCGGCGGGCGTTGAAGTGGGTGCGCCCGTGCCGGACGAGCGTCATGGTGAGGGTCATCGGTGCCCTGCTCTCTCTCGGTGTCGCCCTGACGCTAGGGACCGGTCGTGTCGCGCCGATGACGCCCGCGTGACGGTCGGGCGACCGTTCCGCGTCGGCGAGCGCTCGCCCGGCGCTGGTGCCGCCGCTCGTCGCCCCAGGTCGTCGAGCGGGTGGAGTCGGCGATGTCGCGCCACCGAACACTGACGCCCTCCCGCTGTCGACCGCACCGGTCGTCGCCTCGCAGGTCGCGGACCAGACGGCGTCGTCGCCCGATCAGCGTGCAAGCCGGCCCCAACCGGGACGACGTCGTGGTCGTCTTGGACGATGCACACCGCGAGCGGCGCGGACGGCGGAGGGAGCGGGATGCTGGGCTGGGGCGACGCGATCGACGTGCTGGTGCGTCAGCGTGGCCCGGCGCTGCTGCGGTACGGCTACCTGCTGACGGGGAGCACCGCGGACGCGCAGGACCTGGTGCAGGAGGCAGTCGCCCGCGTCCTTGCGCGCCGTCCGCGCCTGCGGGCGGCGGTGACCCTCGAGTCCTACGTGCGCCGGACGATGGCGACGCTCGTCATCGACGAGGGCCGGCGTGCGCAGCGGTGGCGGCAGGTCCGGCACCTGCTGGCCGAGCCCGACCAGGTCGCGGACGTCGCGTCGGTCACGGACGACCGCCACGTGCTGGCCGTGGCGCTGTCGACGTTGAGCCCCCGTCAGCGGACGTGCGTGGTCCTGCACCACCTCGACGGGCTGAGCGGTCCGGAGGTCGCGGAGGTGCTCGGCATCGCGCCCGGGTCCGTGAAGCGGTACCTGAGCGAGGGCATGGAGCGGCTGGAGCGCGTCGTCGGGCCGGTCGCGGAGGCCGGGGACGTGGTGGCGGCGCGAGGGAGGGGCGGGCGATGACGTACGACCTGCACGAGCGGCTGCGGGACCTGGAGAGGACGGCCCCGCTCGGCGCGCTGGACGTCGCCGCGATCGAGCTCGCGGCTCGCCGGCACCGGCGCACGCTGGTCGCTCGACGGGCCGGCGGGGCGCTGGCCCTCGTCGTCGTGGCGGTCGTCGCCGTGACGCTCGGTGGCCGGTCGCCGGAGCCTCGGTCCGCACCTCCGGCAGGGCCGTCGGGTGACGCCGCCCCGGACGTGACGGTCCGCTGCGGCGGTCCTGCACCCGCGCCCGCGACCGGCAGGGTCGTCGTCGTGCCGGTCCCGCAGATCGAGGGCCCGGACGCCGTGACCCAGTGGCGGATGTCGTCGCTCGTCACGGTGGTCAACGCCGGCAGCGAGCCTCTGGTGCTCCGGGAGCGCGCCGCCATCACGTACCTGGTCGACGCCGAGGGGCGGGTCGTCCAGAAGAGGAGCAGCACCGTCCAGCCTCAGCCGGTGCAGCTGCCCGCCCACGGGTGGAGCACGGTCGGGGAGGCGGCGGACCTGCTGGCGTGCGACGGGTCGCCGCTTCCCGACGGCGACTACACGCTGCACGCCGCGCTCACGGTGGAGGCGGCGGGGTCCGACGAGCCGCTGGACGTGGTGGGCGGCGGGCTCCCCGTGGTGGTGCGGGACGGGCGGGTCCAGCACGACCCGCCGACCGGATCGGCCGACCTGCGTCTCACGCTCGCGGCCGATCCGG
>NZ_BIMR01000429.1 GCF_004306155.1 Cellulomonas biazotea | reverse complement strand
GGTCGGAGCTGAACCCGTGGCTGCGCGCGAACGGACCGACCCCGCCGCCGAGCAGGTAGCCGACGACGCCGACCGTCGGCGACGACCCCGCGACGGGTGCGAGCCCGTGCTCGGCGGCCGCCGCCGCGACCGCCGCCCACCGGACGCCCGCGCCGACGGTCGCCGTGCGGGCCGCGGGGTCGACGTGCACGGCGTCGAGGCGCCGCGTCGAGACGAGCAGGCCCGACGTGACCGGGTGCTCCGCGCCGTGCCCCGTCGCGTGCACGACGAGCGGCACCCCGTGCGCCCGCGCGGCCCGGACGGCGGCGACGACGTCCTGCGTCGACGTCGCGCCCACGGCCACGTCGGGCCGGAGCGTCGTCGCGAGGTTGAACGCGGCGACCTCGTCGTCGTAGCCGTCGTCGCCCGGCACGAGGACCGGACCGGTGACCTGGGCGGACAGGGTGTCGGCGAGCGTGCGGGACATGCGGCGGCCTCCTCGACGCAGGTGCCCGCCGCCGGCTCGGGCGCACGGCAGCAGGCGGGACGGTCCACCGTCCCACCGACCACCGACACCCCGCCCCGGTCGGCTGTCATGACGGGTCGTCCCACGCGAGCGCCGCGCGCCGTCAGGCCGACGGCAGCACCGTTCTCGCCGCGTCGTCAGGCCGACGGCAGCGACGTCCCCGTCAGGTCCTCGGCGACGTGCCACAGCCGTGCCGCGGTCGCGTCGTCGCGCATCCGGCGGCTCAGCCGCACCGGCCCGGGCGGCCCGACGATCCCGAACGTCCCCGTCGGGCCGAGGTACCCGCCCTGGGCCACGTCGGGCCCGGTCGCGGCGAGCAGCAGCGACAGCGCCCCCTCGGCGGGCTCCATCGACGGGATGGGCGAGCGCGACCCGAACGGCGAGCGGCGCGGGGTCCCGCCGCCGAGCGACGCGCCCGCGGTCTGCAGGTTCGTCCGCGTGAAGCCGGGGTGCGTCACGACGCTGAGCAGCGGCCAGCCGCGCTCGTCGGCGACGTGCGCGAGGTGGCGTCCGAGCAGCAGGTCGGCGAGCTTGGACTGGGCGTACGCGGCCCACGGGCGGTAGCGGCGCCGGGCCTGCAGGTCGTCGAACCGGATGCGGCCCAGGTGCGCGACGCCGCTGCTGGTCCACACGACGCGCGGCGCGGACGCGGCGAGCAGCAGGGGCAGCAGGCGGTTGGTGAGCGCGAGCGGGCCGAGCACGTTGGTGCCCATCTGGAGCTCGAACCCGTCGACGGTCTCGAACCGCGTCGGCGGCGCCATGACGCCCGCGTTGTTGAGCAGCGCGTCGAGGTGCGGCAGGTCTCGCGCGAGCCCGTCGGCGAACGCGGCGACCGACGCGAGGTCGGCGAGGTCGAGCAGCCGCAGCTCGACGTCGGCCCCCGGGTGGGCGGACCGGATCTCCTCGACGGCCGCCGCACCCTTGGCCTCGTCGCGTGCGGTCAGGACGACGCGCGCGCCGGCCGCGGCGAGCCGCTCGGCCGCCTCCCGTCCGATCCCGCTGTTGCCCCCGGTGACGACGACGCTGCGTCCGGACTGGTCGGGCACGCGCAACGGGGGCTCCTTCGGGGCGGCGGCGCCCGCGACGACGGGCGGCCCGCCCACTCTCGCACGCCGCCGCGCCACCGGTCGGCCGAGCCGCCGCCCCGACCCCGGGCCGGGCCCGGCCAGGCCCGGCC
>NZ_BIMR01000428.1 GCF_004306155.1 Cellulomonas biazotea | reverse complement strand
CAGGTCGGCGGCCGCGACCTCCGCGGCGGACGGCGGGCGTGTCTCCCACCAGCCGAGCGCGACGAGCCCGATGGCGCCCAGCACGAGGCCGGCGGCGACGAGCCAGACGAGGGGTCGGGCCGCGGCCCGGGCGAGCTCGGCGCGCAGGAGGGCGGTCACGCTCGACCTCCCGGCGAGGCGGTCGTCGTCGGGTACGCGCCGACGGGCGGGGCGTCCGTCGTCGCGTCCGCGGTGGCGGCCCCGTCCGGAGCGGAGCCCGTGAGCTCGAGGAAGACCGACTCGAGGTCCCGCCGCAGCAGCACGACCTCGTCGGCGAACACCTCGCCGCGCGCGAGCACCTCGTTGACCTGCGCGGCGCCCGCCGCCCCGGACACGACGAGCGCGTGCCCGTCCCGGCGCACGGCCCACCCGCGCGCGGCCAGCAGCGCCGTGGCCCGCTCGGGCTCCGCGACGCCGACGCGGACCGCGGCACCGCCGTCGCC
>NZ_BIMR01000427.1 GCF_004306155.1 Cellulomonas biazotea | reverse complement strand
TGCTCCTCGACACGATCGTCGACGCCGCCAGCGGGTTGCGGCACGAGCTCGCGCTGCCGCCCGCCACCGACCTGCCGGCCGACCTCGTCGCGCCCGAGGGCCCCCGCGTCGCGTCCCGGGCGGGCTCGCGCGGGCGCTCCGCCGACGACCCGGCCCTGCTCGACGAGCTCCTGCGGCAGCCGTGGGCGCACCTGCTCGTCGACGGCTACAACGTGACGAAGACCGGCTACCCAGACCTGACGCTCGCGGAGCAGCGGCGTCGGCTCGTCGACGGGCTGGGCCGCGTCGCCGCCGGGACGGGCGCCGAGGTGACGTGCTGCTTCGACGGCCAGCCGGGTCAGGCGCCGCCGTCGACGCAGGCACGCGGCGTGCGCGTCCTGTTCTCGGTCGGGGAGATCGCCGACGACCTGCTGCGCCGCCTCGTCGCGGCGGAGCCGGCCGGTCGAGTGCTGGTCGTGGTCACGAGCGACCAGGCCGTGGCCCGTGACGTCGAGGCGCGTGGCGCGTGGGTGGTGCCGTCGGCGACGCTCGTGGCGCGACTGCAGCACCTCTGACCTGCGGCGCCTCCGCGCGTGCCGGCGAGGCGGTCACGGCTGTCGGACGTCGTCGCTAGCGTCCCGGCCATGATCATCGACTGCGACTCCTGCGCGGTCCGCGGCAGGGACTGCGCCGACTGCGTCGTGAGCTTCCTGACGATCCCCGTGCGGCCGACGGCCGTGCCCGACGCGCCGCTGCGGACGGCCGCAGGGGCGGTCGAGCTCGACGCCGCCGAACGCCACGCCATCGGCGTGCTGGCGGCGTCGGGGCTCGTCCCGCCCCTGCGCCTGGTGGAGGCCGGCCGACCGGCCCGCCGTCAGTCCCGCTCGTCCGCGTAGAGGGCCTCGACGTCGGCCGCGAAGTCCTTGAGGACGACGGCGCGGCGGATGCTGAGCTTCGGGGTGAGGTACCCGTCGGCCAGCGTGAGGTCGCGGTCGAGGACGCGGTACTTGCGGATCGACTCGGCCCGCGAGACGGCCCGGTTCGTCTTCTCGACCGCCTTGTCGAGCGACGCGATGACGTCGGGGTCGGTCCGCGCCTCCTCGAGGCTCATCGGGGGCTTGCCGTGGGCGCTGAGCCAGCCGGGCACGCCCTCGGGGTCGAGCGTGACGAGCGCGCCGATGAAGGGGCGCTGGTCCCCGACGACGACGACCTGGCTGATGAGCGGGTGGGCGCGCAGGCGGTCCTCGAGGACCGTCGGCGCGACGTTCTTGCCACCGGCGGTGACGATGATCTCCTTCTTGCGGCCGGTGATCGTGAGGAACCCGTCGGCGTCGAGCGCCCCGAGGTCGCCCGTGCGGAACCACTCGTCGCTCAGCGACTCGGCGGTCGCCGCCTCGTTCGCGTGGTAGCCGCGGAACACCTGGATGCCCTTGATCTCGACCTCGCCGTCGGCGGCGATGCGGATCGCGGTGCCGGGCAGCGGGAGCCCCACCGAGCCGATCTTCGTCTTGCCCGGCCGGTTCACGGTCGCGGGGGCGGTCGTCTCGGTGAGCCCGTAGCCCTCGAGGACCTTGAGGCCGACGCCGCGGTAGAAGTGGCCGAGCCGCTCGCCGAGCGGTGCGCCGCCGGAGATCGCCCACTCGGCCTGCCCGCCGAGCGCGGCCCGGAGCTTGTGCAGGACGAGGACGTCCGCGACCTTGTGCTGCAGGCGCAGCCACGGGCTCGGGCCGCGCGGCGTGTCGAGCGCGCGCGAGTAGACGATCGCCGTCTTCGCGGCCCGCTGGAAGATCGGGCCCTTGCCGCCGGCGGCGGCCTTCTGCTCGGCCGAGTTGTAGACCTTCTCGAAGACGCGCGGCACCGACAGGATGAACGTCGGCCGGAACGTGCCCAGGTCCTCGATGAGGGTCTTGGTGTCGGGAGTGTGACCCAGGACGGCGCCGGCGGGGATGCACAGCACCTCGATGAAGCGCGCGAACACGTGCGCGAGCGGCATGAACAGCAGGGTGCGGGCGCCATTGCCCGCGACGACCTCCTGCAGCCCCTCGACGGCGTTGACCGTGAGCGCGGTGAAGTTGCCGTGCGTCAGCTCGACACCCTTGGGACGGCCGGTCGTCCCCGAGGTGTAGATGATGGTGGCGACGTCCGCCTGGTTCGCGAGGCCGCGCCTGCGGACGATCTCCTCGTCCGGGACGTCGGCGCCGGCAGCGACGAGCGACTCGACGGCCCCGTCGTCGATCACGAGCACCTCGCGCAGCGCGGTGGCGGGACGGACCTCCTCGACGACGGCCTCGTGGGCACGCGACTCGACGACGAGCAGGGAGACGTCGGAATCGGTGAGGATCCACTCGACCTGCTCGGCCGACGAGGTCTCGTAGAGGGGGACGGGCACGGCGCCGGCGGCCCAGGTCGCCCAGTCGACGAGCGACCACTCGTACCGGGTGCGCGACATGATGCCGACACGGTCGCCGGGCTGGACGCCGCGGGCGACCAGGCCCTTGGCGACGGCCACGACCTCGGCGTCGAACTCGCGAGCGGTCAGGGGGATCCAGGGGCCACCGGCCTGGGTCTTGTGCTCGACCAGGACGCGGTCGGGCGTGTCGCGGACACGGGCGGCGAACAGGTCGTTGAGGTTGTGCGAGGGATCGACCTCGACGAGCAGGGGCGTGTGGAACTCGTCCATTCTGGCTCCAGTGGCAGTGGCGAAGTGTGCGACGAGGATACGTGACGTGACAAGGGCCACATCCTCGCCCGAACGGGTAGCCTCCACCAGGTTCGACGGGACGATGGGCGCACGCGGCGCGCGCCGCGCCCGCTAGCGTGGGTGGCCGCGGACCAGCACGGTCGCGGACCCCCGGCACTGACGCGTAGGAGCACTCACGGACATGCACGCCATCGGTGTGGACATCGGCGGGACGAAGATCGCGGCAGGCGTGGTCGACGAGGACGGCGTGATCCTCGCGCAGACGCGGGTCGAGACGTCCCCGGACGACGTCGCCGGCATCGACCGGGCCATCGCGGAGGTGTACGGCGAGCTCGCGGGCTCCTACGAGATCGGTGCGATGGGCCTCGCGGCGGCCGGCTTCGTCGCGGCCGACCGCTCGGGCGTCCTGTTCGCGCCGAACATCGCGTGGCGCGACTACCCGCTGCGCGACAAGGTCAAGGCCCTCATCGCCGACGACATCACCGTGGTCGTCGAGAACGACGCCAACGCGGCCGGCTGGGCGGAGTTCCGCTACGGCGCCGCGCGCGACGTCGACGACATGCTCATGCTCACCGTCGGCACCGGCCTGGGCGGCGCGATCGTCTCGAACGGCGAGCTCGTCCGCGGTGCGTGGGGCGTGGCCTCCGAGGTCGGGCACATGCGCGTCGTGCCCGGCGGGCACTACTGCGGCTGCGGGCACGAGGGCTGCTGGGAGCAGTACGCGTCCGGCAGCGCCCTGGTGCGCGACGCACAGGCCGCCGTCCTCACGCAGCCCGACCGCGCGCAGCGGCTCCTGGAGCTCGCGGGCGACGCCGAGAAGCTCGTCGGCCCGCAGATCACGCAGGCGGCGCAGGAGGGCGACCCCCTGGCGATCGACCTGCTGGCCGAGCTCGGCCGCTGGCTGGGCGAGGGCGCCGCGTCCGCGACCGCGCTGCTCGACCCCGCGCTGATCGTCGTCGGCGGCGGTGTCGTCGCGGCCGGCGACCTGCTGCTCGCCCCGGCGCGCCGCGGGTTCGCGGAGCAGCTCTCGGGCCGCGGCCACCGGCCCGAGGCGACGTTCGTGCCCGCCTCGATGGGCAACGACGCCGGCATGGTCGGCGCGGCGGACCTCGCGCGCCTCTGACGACCTGCACGACGAGCCCCGGGGTGGACGCCTCGGGGCTCGTCGACGTCCCGGCCGGGCCAGCGGCGCTGGTGCGGGTCGCGTCCGGTCAGACGACCGCGCCGGTGTCGTCGTCCTCGGGGTCGCGCCGGTGCGGCATGCGCCACAGCAGGATCGCGACGCCGATGACGAACACCACGGCCGCGGCCTGCACGAGCGCCTGCGGCGCGTCGCGCCACGCGACGAGCACGACGAGCAGGAAGACCGGCATCCCGGCGGCCGCGAACCACGCCATCGTGAGGAGCGGGTCACCGCCGAGCACGGGCCCGGGGTCGGGCGGCACGAAGTGCTCCTCGGCGTCGACGGTGCTCTCCGCGTCGTCGTACTGCGTCGTCCCGTCCCAGTCGCGCCCCTCGGCCTCGCGCGCGGGCCGCACGACGCGCGCGTCCGGACCCCAGGCGACGCTCGCGTCGGGTGTCGTCGGCGCAGCGGGCTCCGCCGTCCGGGTGGTGCGCGGGTCGTCGTCCTCGTCGTCGCCCGTGTAGCCGGCGAGGTCCCCGAGCTGTGCGACGATCGCGTCCCAGCGCTCGTCGTCGCTCTGCGGCTGCTCGGGCGAGGGATCGTGCGGGTGGTCGCCGTCGGCCGGTCCGGACGCGTCGGGACCCCGGTGGGGGACCGCGTCGTCGGGGTCGTCGGGGCGTGCAGCCATGAGAGCACTCTAGAGTCGGACGGAGCGGTCGGGGACGCCGGGCGCCGGTCGGGCCGTCGTGGGCGTCGTCCGGTGCCGTGCGACCTGGTCCGTCGGGTGTGCGTGCTCGGGTCCGAGCGTGCCGCCGGTCGCGTCGGCTGAGAGGTGGGCAGTTGTTCTACTGGTTGATGAAGCGGGTGTTCGTGGGCCCGTTGCTGCACCTCGTCTACCGACCCTGGGTGCGGGGTGCGCAGCACGTCCCGGACTCCGGGGCGGCGATCCTCGCGAGCAACCACCTGGCGGTGATCGACTCGTTCTTCCTGCCCCTGGTCCTGGACCGCGAGCTCGTGTTCATCGGCAAGCAGGAGTACTTCACGGGGCGTGGGCTCAAGGGCCGGATGACCGCGGGGTTCATGCGCGGTGTCGGCACCATCCCCGTCGACCGTGGGGGCGGCAAGGCCAGCGAGGCGGCCCTCAACACGGGCCTGCGCCGGCTGTCCGAGGGAGACCTGTTCGGCATCTACCCCGAAGGCACCCGCAGCCCCGACGGCCGCCTCTACCGCGGCAAGACCGGCGTCGCGCGGCTCGCGCTCGAGTCCGGGGCACCCGTGATCCCCGTCGCGATGGTCGGCACGGAGATCGCTCAGCCCCTCGGGCGCAAGATCCCCAAGGTCATGCGGATCGGCGTCGTCATCGGCGAGCCCCTCGACTTCAGCCGCTACCGGGGCATGGAGAACGACCGGTTCATCCTGCGCTCGGTCACCGACGAGATCATGTACGCGATCATGAGCCTGTCCGGTCAGGAGTACGTCGACGTGTACGCGGCGACGCAGAAGGCGCGCATCGCGACGGGCCACCCCGCGGTGACGGGCGACGTCCAGGACCACCTGCCCGCCGCGCCGGGCGGCCGGCCGGTCCCGGACGTCCAGGTTCCGGTCCCACCCGAGGAGGGGTCGGAGCGTCAGTAGGATGAGCGGGTCGGTCAGACCGACCGCGCACGGACCGCGCCCCCCGCTCGGGGTGGTGGGTCCGGCGTGACAGGGCGGGAACGCCGGTGCGCGTCCGCCGTGCTCATCTACGAGAGGTGTGTCTCATGTCGGTTCGTCGCGTCGCCCTCCTGACCGCAGGTGGCTTCGCTCCGTGCCTGTCGTCCGCCGTCGGTGGCCTCATCGAGCGCTACACCGAGATCGCTCCGGACGTCGAGATCATCGCGTACGAGCACGGCTACTACGGTCTGCTGCGTGGCGACAAGATCGTCATCGACGCGGACACGCGCAAGAAGGCCGGCATCCTGCACCGCTTCGGCGGCTCGCCGATCGGCAACTCGCGGGTCAAGCTCACCAACGCGAAGGACTGCGTCAAGCGCGGCCTCGTGCAGGAGGGCCAGGACCCGCTGCAGGTCGCCGCGGAGCAGCTCAAGGCCGACGGCGTCGACGTCCTGCACACCATCGGCGGCGACGACACGAACACGACGGCCGCCGACCTGGCCGCGTACCTCGCGGACAACGGCTACGGCCTGACGGTCGTCGGCCTGCCCAAGACGATCGACAACGACGTGGTCCCGATCCGCCAGTCGCTCGGCGCGTGGACCGCCGCCGAGGAGGCCGCGGGCTTCGCCGCGAACGTCATCGGCGAGCACCGCTCGGGGCCGCGCATGCTCATCGTGCACGAGGTCATGGGCCGGCACTGCGGGTGGCTGACGGCCGCCGCGGCCGCCGAGTACCGCAAGTGGCTCGACCAGCAGGAGTGGGTCCCCGGGATCGGCCTGTCGCGCGAGCGCTGGGACATCCACGCCGTCTTCGTGCCCGAGCTGGCGCTCGACATCGACGCCGAGGCCGCGCGCCTCAAGAAGGTCATGGACGAGCAGGGCAACGTCAACATCTTCCTGTCGGAGGGTGCGGGCATGCACGAGATCGTCGAGCAGCTCACCGCCGCCGGCACGCCGCCCGAGCGTGACCCGTTCGGCCACGTGAAGCTCGACACGATCAACCCGGGCCAGTGGTTCGCGAAGCAGTTCGCGGAGAAGCTCGGCGCCGAGAAGACGATGGTCCAGAAGTCCGGCTACTACTCGCGCGCCGCGGCCGCGAACGCCGAGGACCTGCGCCTCATCAAGTCCATGACCGACCTGGCGGTGGAGTGCGCCCTGCGCGGCGAGTCCGGCGTCATCGGGCACGACGAGGAGCAGGGCGACGTGCTGCGCGCCATCGAGTTCCCGCGCATCGCGGGCGGCAAGGCGTTCGACGTCTCGCAGCCCTGGTTCGGCGAGCTGCTGACCGACATCGGTCAGCCGCTCGTCCCGGCGAGCCACTGATGAGCGTCGAGCCGGACCCGCAGGTCCTCGCCGGGCTGGACGCCTGGCGGGACCTGACCGCGGGCCAGCAGCCGCAGTGGCCGGACCGTACCGCGCTCGAGCAGGTGTCGACCCGTCTGGCCGCCCTGCCGCCGCTCGTGTTCGCGGGGGAGGCCGACGCGCTGCGCGGCCACCTCGCGGCGGCGGGCCGGGGCGAGGCGTTCCTGCTCCAGGGCGGGGACTGCGCCGAGACCTTCGCCGAGGCGACCGCGGACAACATCCGCAACAAGATCAAGACGATCCTGCAGATGGCGGTCGTGCTCACGTACGGCGCGAGCCTGCCCGTCGTGAAGATGGGCCGGATGGCGGGGCAGTACGCCAAGCCGCGCAGCTCCGACGCGGAGACGCGCGACGGCGTGACGCTGCCCGCCTTCCGCGGCGACATCATCAACGGGTTCGACTTCACGCCCGAGGCGCGGACCCCGGACCCGCAGCGGCTGCTGGAGGCGTACCACACGTCCGCCTCGACGCTGAACCTCATCCGTGCGTTCACGACGGGCGGCTTCGCGTCGCTGCTGCGCGTGCACGAGTGGAACCGCGGGTTCACGACGAACCCGGCGTACTCGCGCTACGAGGAGATCGCCGCCGAGATCGACCGTGCGATCCGCTTCATGGCGGCGTGCGGCGCGGACTTCGACGCGCTGCGGACGGTCGACTTCTACTCGTCGCACGAGGGCCTGCTCCTCGACTACGAGCGGCCGCTCACGCGCATCGACTCACGGACCGGGCTGCCGTACGACTGCTCGGCGCACTTCCTGTGGATCGGCGAGCGCACCCGGCAGCTCGACGGGGCGCACGTCGACTACTTCTCGCGCGTGCAGAACCCGCTCGGCATCAAGCTCGGGCCCACGACGACCGGTGACGACGCGCTCGCGCTCATCGACCGGCTCAACCCGAGCGGCGAGCCGGGGCGCATCACGTTCATCACGCGCATGGGCGCCGGCAAGGTCCGTGACCTGCTGCCCGCGCTCGTCGAGAAGGTGACGGCCGACGGCCGTCCCGTCACGTGGGTGTGCGACCCGATGCACGGCAACGGCATCACGTCCGCCACCGGGTACAAGACGCGGCGGTTCTCCGACGTCATGGACGAGGTCGCGGGCTTCTTCGAGGTGCACCGCGCACTGGGCACCGTGCCCGGCGGGCTGCACATCGAGCTCACCGGTGACGACGTCACCGAGGTGCTCGGCGGCTCGGAGCAGATCGACGACGAGGGCCTCGCGCGCCGGTACGAGACGCTGGTCGACCCGCGCCTCAACCACCAGCAGTCGCTGGAGATGGCGTTCCAGGTCGTGGAGCTGCTCCGCAAGGCCTGACGCGTCCCGCGTCGCGACGGGCGGGCCCC
>NZ_BIMR01000426.1 GCF_004306155.1 Cellulomonas biazotea | reverse complement strand
GCCCTCGGCGGCACCGTGACCGCCGCCGCCTCGGCGCGCGCCGAGCAGACGCAGGCCGCGGCCACCGCCGCCGAGGCCGCCGCCACCGCACGCGCCGACGTCGCGGACGCCGTCGGGATCGCCGACGACGTCATCGAGGTCAGCACCGCCGCGCAGACCGAGGGCGAGCAGGCCGCCGTCGACGTGACCCGCCTCGCCGCGCTCGAAACCGCCACCGCGCACCTCGAGGCCCTCGTCGACGCGCTCGACGACCCGGCCGAGGCGCGCGACTCCGCCGCCGCGTCCCGCTCGGTCACGCGCGACGACGCCGACCCGTCGTCCGTCGACGCGGGCACGTCCGTCGACGCCCCCGCCGCCGGCGGGACCTCGGGGACGCCCGCGACCGGCACCGACCCGGCGACGGGGACGACGGCCGGCACGGCCACCCCGGCCCCCGACGCCGCGGCCCCCACCGCGACGCTGACGGCCCCGGCCGTCACC
>NZ_BIMR01000425.1 GCF_004306155.1 Cellulomonas biazotea | reverse complement strand
GCGACCGCCATGGCCCCGCTCGTCACGCGCCGCCGCGCGCGCGACGACGCCGGCCTGCTGGCCCTCACGGCGACGCTCCTGGCCTGGACGGTCCTGCTGTCGGCGGGCCTGCCCCGGCTCGAGGCGCGCGCCGCCGACGAGGCCGTCCGCCGGATCGTCGCCGAGGCGGGCGTGGCCGCCGACGTCGTCGTCACGCTGCCGACCCGCGCCATGATCCCGGACCCGCAGCGCGACCCCGACCAGCCCGCGCTCATCGCGAACGCGGCGGGTCAGATGGCGTCGCGCCTGCCCACGGCGGTGCGTGCCGCGACCCGCGCGCCCGTCACGGCCGTGCACACCGCCCCGGGTGTCGTCCGGATCGACGGCGACGGCCAGCTCGTGCGGCTCGCGCACCTCGGGAGCGCCGATCTGGGCGCCGACCCGCTGGTGCGCTGGGTGGACGGCGCGGCCCCGGGCGTCGCGCCGGCTGTCCCGTCGACGCCGCCGGTGGACCCCGCGCAGGACGGCCAGACACCGGAGGGCGAGGTCCAGCCCGCGGCTCCGGCGGTCAGGCCCGAGGTCCGGGCCGGGCTCGCGGCGACGACCGCGGAGCAGCTCGGCATCACCGTCGGCACGCGTTTCGACCTCACCACCCCCGGCGCGGGCGCCACGTCGGTGCTGGTCACCGGCCTGTACGAGCCGATCGACCCGACGGCCGACCAGTGGCGCGGCTTCGACGACCTGCTCCGGCCCCAGCCCGCCCCGTCGGCGGGCCATGCGGACCACCGGATCGCGTTCCTGCTGTCCGACGACTCCCTGCCCGACGCCGTCCTCGCCGTCGTCGGGCCCGCCGTGCAGCGCGCGATCCGGTTCCCCGCCGACCCCTCGTCGCTCGACGACGCCCTGGCGGCCCGCACCGCCGACCAGCTCGACGCGCTCACCTCGGCCCCCGCCGACCTCGCCACCCCGGACGGGGTGCCCGCCGTCGACACCCAGCTGCACGAGGTGCTGGCCGACGCCGCGGGCCGCCTCGCCGCCGCCCGCGCGCAGGCGTCGGTGCTCATCGTCGGGCTCGGCGTCGTCGGCGCGCTGGCCCTCGTGCTCGCGGCCCGGCTGCTCGTCGCGCGCCGCGAGAGCCTCCTCGTCGCGGAGCGCGCCCGCGGGGCGTCGGTCGCGTCCGTCGTCGTCCGGGCGCTCGCCGAGAGCGTGC
>NZ_BIMR01000424.1 GCF_004306155.1 Cellulomonas biazotea | reverse complement strand
CGTGGACGACCGGGACGGCGGCGCGACGGACCCGTCCGGCTGACCGGGGGTCCGTGCGCCGCCGCGCACCGGGGTGCTGCTCATCCGTCCACCCTAGGTCGGCGTCAGGCCGTCGGCCGTCGGCGCAGCAGGAGCCAGGCGACGACCGCCCCGACGGCGACCACCGCGACCGCGACGCCCACGAGCACCGGCCCGGAGACCGCGGCGTCGTCGTCCGGTGCGGTGGTCGGCGACGCGCTCGGCGACGGGTCGGCCTCGGCGGCCGGCGTCGGTGTCGGGGTGACCTCCGCGTCGGTCGGCGTCGGTGTCGGCTCCGGCTCGTCGACCGCGGGCGGCGCACCGCCCGTGCCCGCGACCGTCGCCTGCTCCGCGACGAACCCGAACGTCCCCTCGATGGGGTGCCCGTCGGCCGACGTGACCCGCCACCGGACGGTGTACGCCCCGGCGGGCAGGGCGCCCGCGAGCGGCTGCGCGACGGTCGAGTCGACGAGCTCGGCCGGTCCGGCGCTCACGACGGTGCCGTCCGCCGCCGTGACGACGAGCTCGGTGCCGAGCGCCGTCGCGGGCGCGTCGAACGTGAGCGTCACCCGGTCCGGTGTGTACGGGACGGTCGAGCCGTCCGCGGGGCTCGTCTCGCGCAGCGCGTTGTGGGCCTGCGCGGCGGGCGCGCCGGCGACGACGAGGAGCGCGCCGAGCCCGAGGACGCCGAGCGCCGCACCGAGCCGTGCGCGCACCGAGCCCGGACGCCGCCCGCCGGTGCGCAGCCGCGCGACCGACCGGCTCGAGCGCGGGCGCGAGGCGGCCGGGGCGGGGGTGCGAGGCATGTCTCCCAGGATCCCCCACCTCATGCGGTGGTCCGGCGCCGGACGGACGTGACGACGGCCACCACGAGGGCCGCGAGGCCGAGCAGCAGCCCGGCGCCGCCGAGAGCACGGGCGAGCGTGTCGGGCTCGCCGGCCGCACCGCTCCCGGTCGCGGGGTCGGCGGGGGCGGCGACGGGTGCGGCGGACGCGTCGTCGGCCGCCGCGGGCTCCTCCGCGTCAGGGGCGACGGTGGTGGTGAACGTCGGCGCCGGGTGCTCGGGCTCCTCGTCGCCCTCGGCGACCTCGTCCCAGTCGACGACGCTGCCGTCGGAGTACGCCTGGTGGGCGGGCAGGACGAGCGCGACGCCCGCGTCCGGCAGCGGGCCGGCGACGACCTCGAACTCCTGGAACTGGCCGTCGCCGATCTCCGCACCGGGCGACGCGGTCCAGGTGATGCGGGCGGGTGCCTCGGTGATCGTCGTGCCGTGGTTGTCGACGGGCGCGGGCAGCGTCGCCGTCTCGACGACGGCCGTCCACCCGGCGACGGGCTTGGTCGACACGTGCAGCAGCGGGGTGTCGACGGGCAGGTCCACCGTCACCTGCTGCGTGGTGGCCGTGGCGGACTCGTTGGGGACGCGGAACGTCAGCGCCGTCCACCCGCCGGCGGTCGTGCTCTCCGGGATGACGCGGACGTGCGCGTCGGCGGTGGTGGGGACGAGGGCCAGGGCCGACCCGAGGACGGCGACGGCGGCGAGGCGGCCGGCGGCCGGGCGGCGCCGTCGCGGCGCGCGTGCTGCCGCGTCGGACGGTCCGGAGGGCGCGACGGGTGCGGGGACGGGTGCGGTGCTCGGTGCGGCGGGGACGTGCAGAGGCATGGGTGGTCCTTCGGGCGCGCGGACGCGGAGGCAGTCCGCTCGGTGGTCGTCGGTCGGGGCGCGGGGACGCGCCGCTCCCGCGTACCGACGGCCGTCAGGTCCGGTCAGCGCGCGGGAGGTGCGGGCGGGGCCGCGGGCGGTCCGCGACGCCGGTCGTCGCGCGCCCACGGGGCACGGCGGACGGCCGTGGGCACGACGGGGACGACGAGCGACCCGACGGCGGGGACGACGACGGGACCGGGCACGGCGAGACGCGGCCGCAGCCAGGCGACGAGCCAGTGCAGCGCGCGGTCGGCGCCCGCGACGACGACGGCCGTGAGGACGGTCGCGACGGCGTGCAGGACGAGCATCGCGGACGCCCCGAGCAGCGGCTGCGCGGCGGCGTGGCCCACGACGCAGCCCGCGGCCGACCCGGCGGCGGTCGCGACCTGCACCGCGTGGGCCGCGTGGACGGCGTGCTCGGCGTGCGCCGCGTGGTCGAGGTG
>NZ_BIMR01000423.1 GCF_004306155.1 Cellulomonas biazotea | reverse complement strand
CGACGCGGACCGTGCGGCCGTCGCGCGCACCCCGGGCGGGACGCCGTCGGCGGACGACACGCAGGTCGTCGTCGAGGACGTCCCCGCGGTCCGGGTCCACCACCCGAGCGACCTGCTCGGCACCGTGCTCTACGCGCTCGGCATCGTCGGCGTGCTCGTCCTCGCGATCTACGCGCCGAACACCACGACGGGCGTCGCGGAGGACGTGCAGGGCTTCGCGACCATCCTGCAGAACATCCTCTTCGTGCCCGTCTCGGCGCTCGAGGCCGTGCTCGTGCTCGTCGTTCCGCTCGCCGTGCTGGCCGAGCTCGCGATCCGCCGCCTCGGCCGGCAGGTGCTCGAGGGCACCGTCGCCGCGCTGCTCGCGGTGCTGCTCAACGAGGCGATCCGCTTCGCCGTCGTGCACTGGGCCACGACCGACCTCGCGGTGTCGCTCTCGATCCGCCTGCGCGGCGAGTGGGTCCTCACCCTCCCGCCCGCGTTCGCCCTGGTCACGGCCCTCCTGACGGTCGCCGGACCGCGCGGCCGGCGCCGGACCGTCGACTGGTCGTGGAGCGTCCTGTGGGTCACCGCCGGGGTGCTGCTCATCACCGCGCGCGTCTCCCTGCCGGGCCTGCTCATCTCGCTGCTGGTCGGCCGCGTCGCCGGCATGGGCGTGCGCTACCTGTCCGGCGTGCGGTCCGAGCGCGCGTACGGCCCCGCCCTGCTCGCGGGGATCCGCCGCGCCGGGTTCGACCCGGCCCTGCTGAGCCGCGTCGCCGACGACACGACCGACGCCGACGCCGCCCGCCTCGCGGAGCGCGAGGGCACCCCGCCCGTCGAGCTCGACGGCTCCCCCGCCGCCCGCGCGCTCACCCGGTCCACGGGCCACCGCGTCTACCAGCTGACGACACGGCAGGGCGAGGAGCTCGACGTCGTCGTCATCGACGGCGACCGGCAGGTCGTCGGCGGCCTCGCCCGCCTGTGGCGCTCGATCCGGATGCGCGGCATCGAGGGTCGCTCCGTCGTCTCCCTGCGGCAGGCGACCAGCCGCGCCGCGCTCCTCGCCTACGCCGCGCGCGCCGCGGGCGTCCGCACCCCCAACCTGCTGTCCATCGCCGAGGCCGAGGACTCGATGCTCCTCGTGCAGGAGCGGCCCGGGTCCGCCGTGCCGCTGGCCGACCTGCCGCCCGAGCGCCTCACCGACGACCTGCTCCACGAGATCTGGGCGCAGCTGCAGCTCGCGCACGACGCCGGCGTCGCGCACCGCGCCCTCACCAGCGACGTCGTCCTCGTCGACGACCTGCTCGGCCGGCCCATGGTCTGGATCACCGGGTGGGAGCAGGGCGACGTCGCGTCGTCCGACCTGGCCCGGCGCATGGACGTCACGCAGCTCGTCGCCCTCCTCGCGCTGCGGGTCGGTGCCGCACGCGCCCTCGAGTCCGCGTCGGCCGTGCTGCCTGACTCCGACATCGCCGCGATCGGGCCGCTGTTCCAGACGATCACGCTGCCGCGCGAGACCCGCGTCGAGATGCGCGCGCACAAGCAGGTGCTCGCCGACCTGCGCACCGCGCTCGTCGCCCGGCTGCCCGAGGCCAGCGTCGAGCCCGAGCAGCTCGTGCGGTTCGGCGCCCGCACCGTCGTGACGATCCTGCTCACGGTCGTCGCGATCTTCGCGATCCTCACGACGATCAACGTCGAGGTCATCGGCGAGGCGCTCTCCGAGAGCGACTGGCGCTGGTCGGTGCTCGCGTTCGGCCTCGGCATGAGCACGCTCGTCACCGCCGCGCTCGCGTTCGTCGCGTTCTCGCCCGTCAGGCTGTCGGTGTGGCGTGCGACGCTCGTCCAGACGGCGGCGACGTTCGTCGCCCTCGCCGCCCCCGCCGGTATCGGCCCGGCCGCGCTCAACCTGCGGATGCTCACCAAGCGCGGCGTCTCGGCACCGCTCAGCGCCGCCACGGTCGCGCTCGTGCAGGTCAGCCAGTTCGTCGTCACGCTCGTGCTGCTGCTGGCGCTCACGGTCCTGTCCGGCCGCGACGAGTCCGCGCTGCCCATCTCGCCCGCCGTGCTCATCGCCGTCGGGATCGTCGCCGCGCTCGTCGGCGCGTCGCTGCTCGTGCCGCCCGTGCGCCAGTGGGTGCTCGCCAAGTCGATGCCGACGCTGCGCCGCACGTGGCCGCGGCTCATCGAGGTGCTCGGCCAGCCCTGGCGGCTCGCGCTCGCCATCAGCGCCAACCTCGCGATGACCCTCGGCTACATCCTCGCGTTCGACGCGTGCCTGCAGGCCCTCGGCCAGGAGGCGACGCTGATCCAGGTCGCGCTCGTCTACCTCGCGGGCAACACCGCCGGTGCGCTCGTCCCGACCCCCGGGGGGATGGGCACGGTCGAGCTCTCGCTCGCCTTCTCGCTCACCACGATCGCCGGCATCAACGCGGGTGTCGCGACGTCCATCGCCGTGCTGTTCCGCGCGCTGACCTACTGGCTGCGGATCCCGTTCGGCTGGGCCGCGATGCGTTACCTGCAACGCCACGGCGAGCTCTGACCCGCCCGCCGCGCGCGCGTCTCAACGCGTTCCGGACCAACCCGGGCGATGCGGGCGAAAGTGTCGGGCGCGGGAGCGTTCCCGGGAAGCACGAACACCGGCCCCGGGATGCCCGGGACCGGTGAACGAGGGGGAACTGCGAGCGTCAGGCGGCCAGGTGGTCGCGCTGCGCCGGGATGAGCTCGAGGGTGTGCGAACGCCGCTCCGCGAGCGCCGCCCAGGCCTGCAGGCGCGTGGCCGGCAGGATGAAGGGGGTGGCGGCCTCGGAGGGGTCGACGGAGAACCCGCGCTGGTCCATGGTGGCTTCCTGTCTGTTCGGTAGCCCGGCTGACCTCGTGGGTCCCGTGGCTTTGCGTCCCCCCC
>NZ_BIMR01000422.1 GCF_004306155.1 Cellulomonas biazotea | reverse complement strand
CCCTGGTCTCGTCCCTGAAGTCTGGCCGACCGGCTCAGCCGGCGTACTGCGCACCGAGCTCGCGCGACCGCTCCGCCGCCGCACGCGCGGCCGCGACCACCCCGGCCCTGACCCCGTGCGCGTCGAGCTCCGCGACCGCCGCGACCGTCGTACCGCCCGGAGACGACACGCGCTCGCGCAGCACGACCGGGTGGTCGCCCGACTGCGCGGCCAGCGCCGCCGCCCCCTCGACCGTCGCGACCGCGAGCCGCGTCGCCAGGTCCCGCGTCAGGCCCAGCAGCACGCCCGCCTCCGCCATCGCGTCGACCAGGTAGAACGCGTACGCCGGACCCGAGCCGGAGATCGCCGTCACCGCGTCGAGGTCCTTCTCCGCGACCCTGACCACCAGGCCCGTCGCCGCGAGCATCCGCTCGACCAGCGCCAGGTGCCCCTCCGTCGTGTGCGCGCCGCCCGCGATCGCGCTCGCGCCCTTGCCGACGACCGCCGGGGTGTTCGGCATGACCCGCACGACCGGCGTGCCCGCGGGCAGCCGCTGCTCGTAGAACGCGAGCGGGAGACCCGCCGCGACCGACACCACGACCTCGCCGCCGCGCAGCACCGTCGCGACCTCGTCCAGCACCGACCCCACGACGTTCGGCTTCACGGCGACCAGGACGACGTCCGCGCGGGCCGCCGCGTCGACGTTCGACGCGCCCGTCCGCACGCCGTAGCGCCCCGCGAGCTCGTCGGCCCGGGCCGTCGAGTGCTCGGTGACCTCGACCTGCCCCGGGGCCCAGCCGGCCGTGAGCAGCGCGGACAGCAGCGCCTCCCCCATCACGCCACCGCCGAGCACCGCCACCTGCGGCGTGCCGTCCGCGGGTCCGTCCGTCATCGTCGTCCTCCCTCGCGCCCGGCGTCGGGCGACGCGGCGAGCCTACCG
>NZ_BIMR01000421.1 GCF_004306155.1 Cellulomonas biazotea | reverse complement strand
CCGCTCGGCCGTGCCGGGCCGTGCCGGGCCGTGCCGGGCCGTGCCGGGCCGTGCCCGGCCCCGCCGCGACGTCAGCCGGTCGTGCGCGCCCACTCCCACCAGGACGTGAGGTCCGCCCGGCTCAGCGCGAGGGCGGGGACCGGCTCGAGCTGCGGCAGACGCCCCTCCTCGGCCGGGTCGGCGTCGCGCGTCGCGGTGACGACGGGCTGCCGGACGAGCGAGAGGACGACCGCACCGTCGGCGAGCGTCGTCGCGACGGCGTCGACGGCCGCGGGCTGTGCGCCGGGGTCGAGCGTCGCGGTCAGCGCGTCGACGGCCGCGTCGGTCGCGGCCGACGTCCAGCCGGTCACGTTGGTCGCACCCCCGGTGCGCCAGCGGGCGGAGGTCGCGGCCGCGCCGAGGTCGGCCTGCGGCACGGGCAGCAGCGCGACGTCCCACGCGTCGGGTGCGCCGCGCAGGTCGGCCGTCATGCCGTCGACCGGCTCGTAGCGACGGACCGCGAAGCCCGCCGCAGCCGCCTGCTCGGTGAGCAGGTCGAGGACGCCGAGCCGCACCGGGTCGGCGGTGTTGGTGAGGACCCGCACGACGACGGGCTCGGTCACCCCCGCGTCGGAGAGGGCGGCGCCGGCCTGCGCGGCGTCGGCGTCGGGCACGTCGACCGCGCCCGCACCGGCCCCGACCGCGGGCAGCAGCGCGTCCGACGCCTCCGCGTCGGCCCACAGCGGCTCGGCGACGGACGACACGACCGCCCCTCGCGGCACGGTCGCGAGGAACGCCGCGCGCACCGCGGCAGCGGTCGCGGTATCGCCCCCGTAGGTCGCGGGGTCGAACGCTCCGCCGCCGGCGACCTGCAGCTGGACCTGGAGCGTCGCGTCGCCGCCCGCGCGGACCGACACGTCCTCGACGTCGTCGAGCGCGGCGAGCACGTCGGTCGTGGAGGCGGGTGCGATGACGTCGGCCTCGCCGTCGCGCAGCGCCGTCACCTGGTCGAGCGGATGCAGCG
The DNA here is from genome assembly GCF_004306155.1 of Cellulomonas biazotea. Taxonomy (GTDB): domain Bacteria; phylum Actinomycetota; class Actinomycetes; order Actinomycetales; family Cellulomonadaceae; genus Cellulomonas; species Cellulomonas biazotea. The sequence goes on along the minus strand of NZ_BIMR01000421.1, from coordinate 1,071 downwards.
CCGTGCGCAGCACGACACGGTCGAACGCCGCGGGACGGTCGCCCTCGTACGCGTCGTTGCGGACGAGCTCGACGCTCTGGTCGGCGACGACCCGGTCGACGACGTACGGGCCGGTCGTGACGGCCGCGGCGGGGTCCTCGGCGAGCGCGGGCGCGGTGAACGCCGTGCGCCACGCCGACGACAGCGACCGCAGCGCGCCCTTGTCCTCGCCCACGACGGCCGCGGTGACCGCAGCGGCCGCGGCGGCCGGCTCGTCCACGCCGAGGACCGACTCCCCCAGGACGTGCGCGGGGACGTTCACGTCGAGCGCGGCCGACCAGTCGGCGACGGGCGCGTCGTACACGAGCGTGACCGTCGCACCGTCGACCGCGGGGGGCTGCGGGACGTGCACGAGGGCTGCGGACGTCGCCGCGAACGCCACGCCGGCGTCGAGCGCGTCGGCGTTGGTGACCTCGCCCGACTCGTCGAGCTCGGGGGTGACGTCGTCGTACAGACCGCTGCGGGCCGCCCACTCCAGCACGAGGTCGTCGGGGGTCACGGGGACGCCGTCGGACCACGTCGCCGTCGGCGCGATCGTGTACCGGACGGTCAGCGGGCTGTCCGCGACCTTCTCGACGGTCCCGAACGACGCGTCGTGGGTGACCGTGCCGTCCTCGTCGACCGACACGAAGCCCGACTGCGCGAGCGAGCGCACGAGGGTGCTGCCGGGTGTGCGTCCCAGCGGCGTCCCGCCGTTGAGCGAGCCGAACACGGCGCCGACCGCGACGACGACCGTCCCCGCGCGCTCCGGGTCGGGCTCGGGCTGCGTGCAGCCGCCGACCACGAGACCGACGGTCGCAACGAGCGCCGCACCCCCCACCGCAGACCTGCGCACGCCACGGACCTCCCGGTTCGTCGGACCGGCGGGAGGGACCCGTCGGACGTCACCACGGACGGTCTCACACCGCCCCTACCAGCGGATATCGGTCGGCACCGTCCGGAACTGAACTCTGCCGGACAACTCGGGTGCGCGGGACGTCCGCCACGCGGCGCGCACGCCGCGAGCAGCAGTCCCCCGCGACGACGGAGGCC
>NZ_BIMR01000420.1 GCF_004306155.1 Cellulomonas biazotea | reverse complement strand
GTGTGGCGGCAGGCGCGCGCCCGCCGCCACGGGTGAGCCCGCCCGCTCCCGCGCCCGCACCCGAGCCCGCGTCCGCGCCGGAAGGGTCCGGACGGCGTCCGCGCGGCACAGCGCCGTAGGGGATGATCTGTCCGTGCTCGACGCCCCCGACCAGCCGTCCGACGACGTCCTGCCCGAGCCGCGTCCGCTGACGCCGCGCGCGATCACGCTGACCGCCGCGCTGCTCGGGTCGGTGTCGCTGCTCGCGGTCCTCGTCGTCGTGCCGACGCCGTACGCGGTCAACAGCCCGGGCCCGACGCGCGACGTGCTCGGCGAGCACGACGGCACGCCGCTCATCCAGGTCTCGGGCGCTCCGACGTACGACTCGACCGGCGAGCTGCGCCTCACGACGGTGTCGAGCACGGGCGGCCCCGGCTACCCGTCGAGCATCCTCGGCGTCCTGTCGGGGTGGCTCCGGTCGTCGTCCGTCGTGCTGCCCGTCGAGCAGGTGTACCCGCCCGACGTCTCGCAGGAGCAGATCGACGAGTCGAACCAGGCGGAGATGGTGTCCTCGCAGGAGGACGCGACCGTCGCGGCGCTCACCGAGCTCGGCTACGAGGTGCCGGCGACGCTCATGGTCGCGGGCACCGTGCCCGGCACGGACGCCGACGGCAAGCTCGAGGAGAACGACGTCATCGTCGCGATCGACGGCCAGGCGCTGCCCGACTACCAGACGCTCGTCGACGTGCTCGCGGACGTCGCGCCGGGGCAGACCGTGACGCTCACCGTGCGGCGCCACGGCCAGTCTGTCGACGTCCCCGTCGTCACGTCCGAGCGCGAGGGCGGCGGCGCGCAGATCGGCGTGCTCATCGACCCGACGTTCGACATGCCGGTCGACGTGACGATCAGCATCGACGACATCGGCGGCCCGAGCGCGGGGACGATGTTCGCGCTCGGCATCATCGACAAGCTCACCCCCGAGGACGAGGCGGACGGCGTGACGATCGCCGGCACCGGGACCATGGACGTCACGGGCGCGGTCGGGCCGATCGGCGGCATCCGGCAGAAGCTCGCGGGGGCGCTGCGGGACGGCGCCGGGTGGTTCCTGGCCCCCGAGGCGAACTGCGACGAGGTCGTCGGGCACGTCCCGGACGGGCTGCGGGTCGTGCGTGTCGGGACGCTGCACGAGGCGCGCGAGGCGATGGTCGCGATCGGCGCGGGCGAGGCCGACGACCTGCCCACCTGCGTCGTCGAGCAGCCCGTCGCGAGCCCGGCCGCGGGCTGACGGTACGGCTGCTGGTCCGCCGCGTCGCCACGGTGAGGGACCGCCGCTCGGTCGGCCGCCCGCCGCCCGGCCGTTGCTAGTCGAGCGTCGAGCGCAGCGCGGTCACGAGGCCCGGCACGAGGTCCGGGCCCTGGCCGACCTGGTCGTCCGCGTCGTGCTCGCGCGAGCGGACCGCGCACCACGACGGGCCGTCGCGCAGCACGCCCACGGCGAGCCGCACGTCCGCCCGGTCGGGGTGCTCCAGCAGGTACCGCAGCGCGGCGTCGGGGTCCTGCGGCATGTCCGCCTCGGCGGCGGGCGGCAGGACGACGCGCTCCACGCTGACCGCGACACCGTCGACGGCGTCGGGCCACGACAGCCCCGCGAGGAGCGTCTCGAGGTCGGGCGCGGACGGCAGCCCCTCCTGCTCGACGGACGTCAGGTGCCACGGGTCGGTCGTCGCCGCGGCCAGCACGTCCGGCGCGAGCTGGTCCGCCAGGCCGGGCTCGGTCGCCAGCGCGGACTGCGTCCTGACCAGGGCGAACACCCGGACCGGGGCGTCCCAGCCGGCGGCCGCGACGTGGTGCTCGACCTCGCGGACGGCGTCCGCGAGCGCGCGCTGACCGGGGTGCGGGGAGGTGGGGGGCTGCGTCACCGGACCATGGTCGCACCCGTGTGGGAACCTGGGCCTCCAGCAGGACGTTCACACCGGCGAGGGGTCGCGCGCGTGCGCGTGCCGCTCGGGCCGTGGTCCGCCACGGCCGGCCGTGCCCAGACGACGACGAGGACGCTCCGTGACCTTCGCCAGCCCACCACGCCCACGACCTGCCGGCCGCCGCCGGCGGGGGGCGCTCGCTCCGACCCTCGTCGTCCTCGGCGTGCTCGTCGTCCTCGTGCTCGTCATGGCGCAGGTGTGGACGGAGGTGCTCTGGTACGACCAGCTCGGCTACGTCCAGGTGCTCGGCACCGAGTGGGGCACCCGCGCGGTGCTGTTCGTCGCCGGGTTCCTCGTCATGGCGGCCGCGGTCGCCGCGAGCCTGAGCTACGGCTACCGCTCGCGCCCGGTGTACGCGCCGTCGACGCCCGAGCAGGCCAACCTCGACCAGTACCGCGAGGCCATCGAGCCGCTGCGCCGGCTCGTCATGATCGTCGGACCCGCGGTGCTCGGGCTGTTCGCCGGGGCCGCCGCGTCGCAGCAGTGGACGACGGTGCAGCTGTGGATGCACGGGCAGCAGGTCGGCGAGTCCGACCCGCAGTACGGCATCGACCTCGGCTTCTACCTGTTCACGCTGCCGGGCCTGCGGTTCGTCGTGTCGTTCCTCATGGCCGTGACGATCCTCGCGGGGATCGGCGGCCTGGCGACGCAGTACCTGTACGGCGGTCTGCGGATCGGGGGCGGCCGGGCCTCGGGTCCGCGCACCACGCGCGCGGCGCGCGTGCACCTGTCGGTCATCGGTGCGGTGCTCATGCTGCTCGTCGCCGCGAACTACTGGCTCGACCGGTACTCGATCCTCACGAAGGCGGGGGAGAAGTTCCACGGCGCCGCCTTCACCGACGTGCACGCGGTCATCCCGTCCAAGGCGATCCTCGCGGGCATCGCGATCTTCGTCGCCGTGACGTTCCTCGTGACGGCGCTGCGTGGCAACTGGCGGCTCCCCGCGATCGGCGTCGGGCTCATGGTCGTCGCCGCGATCGCGGTCGGCGGCATCTACCCGGCGATCGTCCAGCGGTTCCAGGTCCAGCCGAACCAGCAGGACCGTGAGGCGCCGTACATCCAGCGCAACATCGACGCGACGCTCGCCGCGTACGGGCTCGAGGACGTCGAGACGTCCGACTACGACGCGAAGGTCACGACCGAGGCGGGCGCGCTGCGCTCCGACGCGGAGACGACCGCGTCGATCCGCCTGCTCGACCCGCAGGTCGTCAGCCCGTCGTTCAAGCAGCTCCAGCAGATTCGCGGGTTCTACCACTTCCCCGACTCGCTGTCGGTGGACCGGTACGAGATCGACGGGGAGAGCCGGGACACCGTCATCGCGGTCCGTGAGCTCGACCTCGACGGCCTCGACTCCGCGCAGCGGAACTGGACGAACGACACGACCGTGTACACGCACGGGTTCGGCGTCGTCGCCGCCTACGGCAACACGACGGCCGGGCGGGGGGCGCCGGAGTTCTGGGAGAGCGGCATCCCGTCGCGCGGGTCGATGGGCCCGTACGAGCCGCGCATCTACTTCAGCCCGCAGGCGCCCGACTACTCGATCGTCGGCGCCCCCGAGGGGACGGACGGCTGGGAGCTCGACTTCCCGTCGGACGAGTCGTCCGGCGCGCAGTACAACGCGTTCCCGACGCAGGACGTGTCCGCCGGCCCGAGCGTCGGCAACCCGTGGAACAAGCTCCTGTACGCGCTGAAGCTCGGCGACGAGCAGGTGCTGTTCTCCAACCGCGTGAACTCCGAGTCGCAGGTCCTCTACGACCGCAACCCGCGCGACCGGGTCCAGAAGGTCGCGCCGTACCTCACGCTCGACGGTCGCGTGTACCCCGCGGTCGTCGAGGGCCGGGTCAAGTGGATCGTCGACGGCTACACGACGACCGACCAGTACCCGTACTCGGCCGGGCGCTCCCTGGAGAGCGCGACGCGTGACGCCCTCACGGAGACGACGGAGACGATCCAGGCCCTGCAGCCGAAGACCGTGAACTACATCCGGAACTCGGTGAAGGCCACGGTCGACGCGTACGACGGCTCGGTGGACCTGTACGCGTGGGACGCGGAGGACCCGGTCCTCGCGGCCTGGTCGGAGGTCTTCCCGACGTCCCTCAAGCCGCTCTCGGAGATCAGCGGTCCGCTGATGAGCCACCTGCGCTACCCCGAGGACCTGTTCAAGGTGCAGCGCGCGCTCCTCACGCGGTACCACGTCGAGGACGCCAACCAGTTCTTCTCCGGCAACGACTTCTGGGCCAACCCGGTCGACCCGACGCACCCGAACGTCAACGTCCCGCAGCCGCCGTACTACCTGACGCTGCGGATGCCGGACCAGGACGCGGCCCGGTTCTCGCTCATGTCGACGTTCATCCCGGGCGGTTCCGGGGCGCGGGAGGTGCTCACCGGGTACCTCGCGGTGGACGCCGAGGCGGGCAGCGAGGCGGGCGCACCGTCGGAGGACTACGGCAAGCTGCGCCTGCTCGAGCTGCCACGCGACTCGACCGTCCCGGGCCCTGGCCAGGTGAACAACAACTTCAACGCCGACCCGACGGTGTCGAACGAGCTGAACATCCTGGCGCGCGGCGACTCCCAGGTGGTGCGCGGCAACCTGCTGACGCTGCCCGTCGGCGGCGGTCTGCTGTACGTGCAGCCCGTGTACGTGCAGGCGTCGTCCGGCACGGCGTTCCCGTTGCTGCAGCGCGTGCTGGTCGCGTTCGGCGACTCGATCGGCTTCTCCGACACCCTGGACGGCGCGCTCGACCAGGTGTTCGGCGGCGACTCCGGGGCGGACGCCGGTGACGCCGGCACGTCGCCGGGCGAGGAGCCGACTGACGGTGCGACCGAGGCGCCGACGGACCAGCCGACCGACGAGCCGACGGACGGCGGGACGACCGACACCCCCGACCAGGCGACCGCGCGCGCGTCGCTCGACCGCGCGCTCCAGCAGGCCCGTCAGGCCCTGCAGGAGAGCCAGGCCGCGCTGCAGACCGGCGACTTCGCCGCGTACGGCGCGGCGCAGGACCGGCTGACCCAGGCCGTCGAGGACGCCGTGAAGGCTGAGGCGGACCTCGAGGCCGCGGGCGGCTGACGACGAGCCGGTCAGGACGTGGGCCGGGTGCTGCGGGCGACCGCGGTGCCCGGCCCTCGTCGTCGGGGCTGAGGTGGGCTCCCGTGGGTTGCGGTGGCGCCGCGACGGGGTGGTCGGGGGCCGATTTGGTCTCGTCCCGCGCGTGACGTAAGGTAATCAAGCCGACGCGGGGTGGAGCAGCTCGGTAGCTCGCTGGGCTCATAACCCAGAGGTCGCAGGTTCAAATCCTGCCCCCGCTACAAGAAGACGAAGGCCCGGACCACACGGTCCGGGCCTTCGTCGTTCACCAGGGCGACCACCGGGTGGCGTGCCGGTCGGTCGGGTGATCGTCGATAGAGTCGGCGTCGCCGCGGCCCGGTCCGCGGCGCACTCCGGGAGGGCAGCTGTGCAGACGAGTCCAGCGGAGGCACCGGTCCTGCGCAGCAGGGACGGCAGCGTCCACGTCACCGACGAGCGGATCAACACGGTCACGCACCTCGCGGCGAGCTGCTTCGCCCTGGTGGGTGCGGCGCTGCTGGTCGCCCAGGCGAGCGTCGAGGGCGACCCGTGGAAGATCGTCGGACTGGCCGTGTACGGGGTGTCGGTGCTGACGCTGTTCGTCGCCAGCACCCTGCACCACGGCATCGACCGCGGCCCGCGGGTCAACGAGGTGCTGCGCACCCTGGACTACGCGTCGGTGTTCCTGCTGATCGCGGGGAGCATCACGCCGCTGGTGCTCGTGCTCTTCCGCAACACCTACGGGTGGACCGTGCTCGGCGCGGTGTGGCTGGTCGCCGCCGCCGGGATCGTGGCGCGCTCGATGCTGCGCGACCTGCCGAAGTACGTCACCAACACCCTCTACATCGCGCTCGGCTGGATGCCGGTGCTCCTGGTCGGCGCGGGCGTGCCCCTGCCGTTCGGTGCGTACGCGCTGATGGCGGCGGGCGGCCTGCTCTACAGCGTCGGGTTCGTGATCTTCGTCGTCGAGCGCCCCAACCCGGTCCCCGGGGTGCTGGGCTTCCACGAGATCTGGCACGTGCTGGTGGTGCTCGCCGCGGTGCTGCACTACCTGCTCATGTACCGGTACGTGCTGCCCGCGTAGGTCCGCCCGCACGCACCGTCGCGCGGGACCTAGGTCCCCGGTGGCACGCGCCGCGCTGCCTAGCGTGACCGGAGCGCCAGGGCTGTCGGACGAGGAGGTGCGCGGTGCGCGCGACGGGGGACACCGCGGGGCGACCCGGCGGCGCGGGGCGGGGACGGCCCGTGCGGCAGCTGCACCACGACACCGCCGACCGGCCCTTCATCGTCATCTGGGAGGTCACGCGGGCGTGCGCGCTCGCGTGCCGGCACTGCCGCGCCGACGCGATCCCGCGGCGGGACCCGCGCGAGCTCGACACCGAGCAGGGCAAGCGGCTGCTCGACGGGCTCGCGTCGTTCGGCGCGCCCCGGCCGCTGGTCGTGCTCACGGGCGGGGACCCGTTCGAGCGGCCCGACCTCGCGGAGCTGGTCGCCCACGGGACGTCCGTCGGGCTGAGCGTGGCGCTGTCGCCGTCCGTGACCCCGCGGCTCACCCCCGGGGTGCTGGCCGGGCTGCGGGACGCTGGCGCGAAGGCCGTGTCGATCTCGCTGGACGGCGCGGAGGCGGCGACGCACGACGCGTTCCGCGGGGTGCCCGGGGTGTTCGACGACACCCTCCTGGCGCTCGACGCGGTCCGGGCGGCGGGGCTGCGGCTGCAGGTCAACACGACGGTCACGGCCGGCAACGTGCACGAGCTGCCGCGGGTGCTGCGTCGGGTCCTCGACGCCGGGGTGAGCCTGTGGAGCGTGTTCTTCCTGGTCCCGACGGGGCGCGGGCAGGCACTCGACGCGCTGTCGGCGCAGGACGAGGAGGAGGTCCTGCACTGGCTGCACGAGGTGTCCGACCTCGTGGCGGTCAAGGCGACCGAGGCGGCGCACCACCGGCGGGTCGCGGTGCAGCGCGCCGCCGCGCGGCAGGCCGCCGAGCGGCGGGCCGCCGAGCAGTGTGCCGCCGAGCGGCCGGACGCCGAGCGGCGCGCCACCGGCC
>NZ_BIMR01000419.1 GCF_004306155.1 Cellulomonas biazotea | reverse complement strand
GCGCTGGCTCGACCTGCGCCGCTCGACGCCGCGGCTCGACCGGGCGGGCTTCGCCGCGGGCCCCGGCGTCGCCCGCGGACCCGACGAGGTACGTGCCGCGGCCGCGAGCTGGGCCCCGCGGGACGTCGTCCTCGACGGCGCGGCGACCGTCGCGGGCGTCGCGTCGCTCGCACGGTCGGTGGATGTCCTGCACCTGGCCGCGCACGGCCGGCACTCGGCGGACAACCCGCTGTTCTCCGGCGTCGAGCTCGTCGACGGCACGTGGTTCGGGTACGACGTCGAGCGGCTGCCCCGCGTCCCGCCCGTGGTCGTCCTGTCGGCGTGCGAGCTCGGCCGGTCCGCGAGCGGCTGGGGACGCGAGGCGCTCGGGATGAGCCACGCGTGGCTGCACGCGGGGGCCCGCACCGTGCTCGCCGCGAGCGCGAGCGTGAACGACGGGGTCGCGCACGACCTGCTCGGTGCCGTGCACGGCGAGCTCGCCGCGGGCGCCGCACCGGCGGAGGCGCTCGTGACGGCGACGGGCCGGGTGAGGGTGCGCACGCCGTTCGCCGTGCACGGCGCGGGCTGGTGACGGCTGCTGCGCGCAGCGTTCGCCGGCGTGGGCCCGCCGTCGGCGGTCCGTCGGCAGTCGGTCCGAGGGGTGTCGGCGCGCCGCGACCCAGGTGCACAGTGGGGCGATGAGCCTCGTGCAGGTCGCGCAGCGCGCGACCGACCTGGACCGTGCCGCGGCGTTCTACACCGACCTGCTCGGGCGAGGCCCGACGGCCCGGTTCGACCCACCCGGACTGCTGTTCTTCGACCTGGGCGGCGTGCGCCTGCTCCTCGAGGCGGGCGCGCCGTCGGCCCTGCTGTACCTGCGGGTCGACGACGTCGTCGCGACCGTCGAGCGGCTGCGCGCCGCGGGTGTCCCCGTCGAGGGCGAGCCGCACGTGATCTTCCACCACGACGACGCGACGCTCGGGCCTGCGGGCACCGACGAGTGGCAGGCGTTCGTGCGCGATCCCGACGGCAACCTCGTCGGGCTCGTCGAGCACCGCGCGACGCCCCCGGGACCCGCCTGAGCAGCGACGTCACCCCCCGCGCGGCCGGGTGCCCGGGGCGACATCACCCGACCGAGTCGCGGTCCCGCCCGGCGCGACGCCGCCCGTTCGGGCACCCTGGACAGGTGGGTGACGTGCGAGACCTCCGGAGTGCGGCGAGCGTGCGGCGGCAGCAGCGGCTGTCGGTCGACGACGAGGTCGTCGTGCGCGCCGAACGCTCCGCCCCGCGCGCGGCGCGGCACTGGGTCATGCGCACCGTCGCAGAGGCGGGCGTGACCGGCGCGAGCAACCAGGTCGTCGAGCTGCTCACCGGCGAGCTCGTCTCGAACGCCGTCGTGCACGGCCCCGCCGACGGCCTCGTGCACGTGCGCGTGAGCATCGGCCCGGGGTTCGTGCGGGTCGGCGTCTCCGACGACGGCGGCGGCCGCCCCACCGTCACGCACCCCGAGCCCACCGCCCCGAGCGGCCGCGGGCTCGCACTCGTCGAGGCGCTCGCGGAGTCGTGGGGGACCACGGCACGTCCCGACGGGCACCCCGGCAAGACCGTCTGGTTCGAGCTCGACCTCACCGACTGACGTCCCGTCCGGTCCGACGGGCCCTCGCGGACGCGGCACCCGGTCCGCGCGTGACGCCCGTCCGACCGTGTGGCCTGCGGGTCCGCGATGCGCGGTCCGCCCGGTGCGCGTAGGTTCTGGGACGTGCGACCAGCCGACGAGGGACCAGTGATGACGACCGACGGCACCGACGAGCAGGCACCGGCCGCCCCCGCGCGCATCCCCGACATCCGGGCCGAGGTCCGGCAGGACGGCACGGGCGAGATCTCCGTGGACGGCGTCGTCGAGCAGGTGCGGACGGGCAGCCTGCAGGAGGCCGGCGCGGCGATCACCGAGCGGATCGCGGCGCTCGCCGGATCGGTCGGCTCGCCGCTGCCCGCGCAGGTCCGCGACCCCGACGGCGTGTGGTCGCTGCTCATCCACCCCGACGGCCTGGTCGACGAGGCCACGGTCGACGAGTCCGCGACCGAGGACGAGGCGACGACCCCGTCCGCCGGCACGGTCCTCCCGCCCGTCGGCCCGGCCCCGGGCGTGGCGTCCACCGCGCCGGGTGCGTCGGGCACCACGGGCCCGTCGAGCACGACCGGCACCACCGTCACGCCGCCGACCGCGCCCGCCGACGCCGCCACCGGCCCGTCGGCGACCGGCACGTCCTCCTCGACCTCCCGGGCCACCGCGTCCAGCCGGGCGTCCGGCACGCCGAGCCACTCGACCGCCGGCACGTCGAGCCTCACCGCGACCCCCGTCGAACCCGCCCAGTCGGGCGCGCTGCCGACCCTCGACGACCTCCTCGCGGCCCGTCACCCCGCGTCCGACGGACCCGCCGAGCACGGGTGGCGCGGCGGGGTCCGGCGCGCGACGTTCGGCCTGGTCTCGCCCGGGCCCGGCCGCGCCGAGCGCAACCGCCGCTCGCAGGCCGCGTCGGTGCGGCGCGCGTTCGACGGCCCGAAGACGGTCGTCGTCGTCAACCCCAAGGGCGGAGCCCACAAGACGACCGCGACGATGCTGCTCGCGGCGTCGTTCGGCATCCAGCGCGGCGGCTACACGCTCGCGTGGGACAACAACGAGACGCGAGGCACCCTCGGCTGGCGGTCCGCGCACACCGAGCACACCCGCACCGCCGTCGACCTGCTCAACGCCCTGCCGCGGCTCGGCGGCCGCGCGACCGTGCGGATCGGGGACCTCGACGGGTTCGTGCGGACGCAGGCCACCGAGCAGTTCGACGTCCTCGCGTCCGACGAGAGCTCGTCGTCGCTGTCGTCGGTCGACGCCGCGTCGTTCGTCGCGCTGCACCAGGTGCTGTCGCGGTTCTACCGGGTGCTCGTCATCGACACGGGCAACAACATGCGCGCGTCGAACTGGCAGGCGGCGATCGACGCCGCCGACCAGATCGTCGTGGTCTCGACGATCCGCGAGGACACCGCCCAGTCGGCCGCGTGGGCGCTCGACGCGCTGCGCGCCAAGGGGCACGAGGACGCCGTCCGCCGTGCGGTGACGATCCTGTCCGCACCGTCCCCGAAGGTCGACAAGGACCTGCGGACCCGGCTGCGCGGGCACTTCGGCGCCCTGACGCGTGCGGTCGTCGAGGTGCCGCACGACAAGGCGCTCGTCGCGGGCGGGCCGATCGACTACGAGTCGCTGAGCCCGACCACGCGCGACGCGTGGCTGCGTGCGACCGCGATCGTCGCCGACGGCCTCTGACCGACCAGCCGGCAGTCGGACCCGTCCGTCCAGACGCTCGACCCCGTCCTGGTGACCGCTCTGCGTGCTCGTCCGGTCACCAGGACGGGGTCGTGGTGCGCCTGGACCAACCCGCACGCGATCCTTCGGCACGCCGCCGGGCGTCCGGGCGGATGTCGGTGGTCGGGTCCACCCTGGTGCGCATGGTGACGATCTCCTGCTCCTGCGGGTCGGTGTGCGACTCGCGCCGCAACCCCCTGCGCGGGCTGGACGTCGCGGAGCGGCTGCGGCTCGTCGAGGAGGCGTTCGCGGTCCACGACGGCTTCCTCACGCTCGAGGTCGACGCCGCGTGGCACCCCGGCTCCGACGACCCCGGCCCGTCGTGCGTCGTGCTCGTCGACCTGGACGAGGTCGACGCGTGCGTCGGTCTCGCGGCCGACGACGCCGCGGCGGTCCGTGCGGCGCTGCGCGGCACGAGGGTCGGCGGGCGGCCGCTGCCCGCGCCCGTCCTCGTCGACGGCACGTGGTTCCGGGTGGCCCCCGCGCAGGGGTTCGTCCCGCACGTCACGTACGTCGTCCACGACGGCGCCGGCACGGTCCTGGAGGTCGACGAGCCGCTCGTCGAGCGGGACCTCGTCGCCGAGCTCGTCGACACGTTCGCGCGCGCGGGCCGCGACGGCCTCGTCCACCTCGACGCCGTCGCCGCGCGACGGTCGCTGGCCGGTGCGCTCGACGCGGCCCGGCACGCGCCCGCGGTGGCGGTGGCCTGACCGCGGTTCCGGGACGGCCCCGGTGCAGGTGGCGTCCGGGGGGCTCGACGGCGGCGGCGCCGGAGCGCCGTCCGTACTCGTCGCGAACTCGTCGTGCGGGTCGTGCAAGATCCGTGCCGGTCGGCACAGAGAGCGGGTGAGGACCTCACCGCACCGACCACCCCGGGGAGCAGCGTGCCGACGCCGACACCGACGACACCGGTCGACGACTCCGTCGACGCACCGGCGGACGCCGTGACCACCGGCCCCACCGGCCCTGCCGGTCCCGGCGACGACGTCGACCACGGCGGGCCCGGCGGCCCGGCCGACCCCGCCCGTCCCGTCGACCCCGCCGACACGGCGTGGTTCGAGGCGGTCGTGCGCGAGCACACGACGGCCGTCCACCGGTTCCTCGTGCGGCGCGCCGGACGTCAGGACGCCGAGGACCTCACCGCCGACGTCCTGACGGTCGCCTGGCGTCGCCGCGACGACGTCCCGCGCGGCGCGGAGCTCCCGTGGCTCTACCGGACCGCGGGGTACGTGCTGGCCAACCACGTGCGCAAGGCGCGGCCCGTGCCGGTCGCCGACGTGCCCGAGGGTCTCGACCCGACGGACCCGGCCGTGCTGGCGGTCCGCGACGAGCAGGTCCGTGCGGTCCTGGCCGCGCTCGGAGTGCGCGACCGGCAGATCCTGCTGCTCAACGCGTGGGAGGGTCTGGCCGGGCAGGCGCTGGCCGACGTCCTCGGCATCTCGCGCGGCGGGGCCGACGCGGCCCTGAGCCGTGCCCGGGCACGCCTGCGCGAGGCGTGGGACGGGCAGGACGCGGACACGCCCACGGCCGCCACCGACGCCTGACATCACCCTCGGGCGACGCGTCGCACCGGTCGTCCGTACGGCGGACCTCGTCGCGGCGACGGGTCGGGCGGCGGCGCGGTGCAAGGGACGCGGCGGTCGGCACACAAGCAGGGCAGAGCAGCATCCCGTCCCGCACCCCAGGAGCGACCGTGTCCGACGACCAGACCCCCCGCCCGGCTGCCGGCGACCCGACCCCGGGTCCCGACGCCGCCGACGCCCTGAAGCCCGTCCCCGACGCGGACGACGTCGCGTTCGCCCGGCTGCGCGCCGCGGACCCCGCGGCCGGCGTGACGCCGGACGTGGACCGGGTCCGGGCCGCCGTCGCGGCCCAGGTCGCCGCGGAGGCGGGCACGACGGCGACCACGGTCGCGGGCGCCGTGCCGGCCGTCCCCGACGAGCTCGCCGCAGCCCGGTCG
>NZ_BIMR01000418.1 GCF_004306155.1 Cellulomonas biazotea | reverse complement strand
CCTCCGACCTCACCGCGCGGCTCCTCTCGCTCGCGCCGGACGGCTGCGACCTCGGCGGACGTCGCGCCGTCCCGCCGCGCGACCCGTTCGCCGCGCCACCGGACCCCCGTGCGCTCGCCGCGGCCGGGCTCGTGCCGCGCTCGTGGACCGGGCGCCCGGGCAGCGACCTGCACGGCGACCTGCGCCCCCGGCGCAACCCGGTCCGTCTCGCCGTCGGCTCGGTCGCCGGGCTCGGTGCCGTCGCGGCGATGCTGTTCGTGCTGGGCGAGCGTCCCGAGATCGTGCCCGTGAGCCACCCCGGGGCCGACCTGGAGCTGCTGTCGCAGGCCACCACGACGACCGGCGCCGCGTCCGGGCGCCCGACGTTCGAGGACGTCGTCGACGCCGGCGGGCAGGTCGACGCCTCGACGACGCAGTGGCTGCGCTCGCACGCCTGGTCGTTCCCGACGGCGCTGCCCACCGGCTGGGCCGTGACGGGCCTGCGCTGGTCCGGCGACGACGGCTCGGTGCTCGAGGTCGACGTGACCGGGCCCGCGGGGTCGGTGGTCGTCACGGAGCAGCAGGGCCGGCTGGACGTCGACGCCCTGAGCGGCGCGGGCGTGCAGGAGCTCGGCGGCCGGACCGTCTACGTCCTGTCGGGTGAGCCGTCGCACGTCGCCTGGCAGTGCGACTCGACCGTCGTGCAGGTCGTCGGCGCCGACGGGCACGACGTCCTCGGCCCGCTCGTGGCAGCCTTTCCCGGTGGCGCCTACGACGACGGGGTGCACGCGCGCATCACGCGCGGCTGGCAGACGGTGACGGGAGCCCTGCAGACCCCATGACGACGCCCGACGACGAGGTCACCTCTCCGGCGGCTCGCGGGCACGTCGGCTCGGACGGCGCGCCGAGCGCGACGGCTCCCACGCCCCCCGCCGCGCCTGCGCCTCCGGCCGCGCCTGCGCCCGTCGTGCCGGAGAACCCGTTCGCACCGCCGTCGGGCCGTCGGCCCGCTCCCGCGCAGAGCCCGTACGGCGGGGGCGGCGCGGCTGCGGGACCTGCGGCGGACGGACCGCAGGCCGTCGGGCACGCCCCCTCGCCGTGGCGTGCGCCGCACGGTGCACCCGCGCACGGGGCCACGCCGCACGGCCCGCCCTCGTA
>NZ_BIMR01000417.1 GCF_004306155.1 Cellulomonas biazotea | reverse complement strand
CGGCGCGGGCGGCGGCGTCGGCGCGCGCGCGGCGGTCGGCGTCGAGGGCGTCCTGGCGGGCGCGCTCGACCTCGGCGCTGGTCTGGCGGGCGGCGGCGAGTGCGGAGATGAGCTGGTCGCGCTCGGCGGCACCGGCGGCGAGCGCGGTCTCGCTGTCCTGCTGGGTCTTCTCGGCGGTGGCGAGGGCGTCGGACGCGGACTGCTCGGCGGCCTTCGCGTCGGCCTCGGCGGTGCGCGCACGGTCGGCGAGCACGGTCGCGACGAGCTGCGCGGCGCGGTACTCCTGGACGGCCTCGTCGGCCTTGCCGGTGATGTGGTCGAGCGCGCTGCTGCGGCGGGCGACGTCGCGGAACCCGTCGGCGGACAGGACGGCCTGCAGCGCCTCGACGTTGCCGCCGGAGCGGGCGGCCTCGCGGGCCATCGCGACGAGCGTGCGGCGGGCGTCCTCGGCGCGGGCGTCGGCCTCGGTCGAGCGGGTCGCGGCGTCGGCGGAGGCGGCGCGGGCGGCGTCGGCGTCGGCGAGCGCCTGGGTGTACGCCTCGCCGGCCTGCTGGACGGCGAGCTGGGCGGCGTCGGACTGCGCGGTGAGCTGGGCGAGGCGCAGCTCCATCTCGGCGACGGAGCGGGCGGCGGTGTCGACGGCGCGGCGCGCGTCGCGGACGTCCTGCGCGGACGGGGGCGTGGGGTCGGCGGCCGCGAGGTCGGCGCCGACGATGCCGGAGGTGGCGGCGATGACGGCCGCGGTGACGAGCCGGAGGGTCCGCCGGGGCCGGCGCGGGGGCGCCGCTGCGCCGCCGTCCGCCGACGACTTCGGGTCGTGCTGCACCACTGGACCGCCTCCGTGAACGTCCGCGCGGGCCCCTCCCCGGGCCCGCTCGCGCTTCGACGCTACCCACGGTTTTCACAGAAGTGAACAGCAGTCACACGAGTAACAGGAGTCACACGGTTGTGGTTCGGGACGTACCGGACGGGCGCTCACCCGTTCGGTCGAGCGGGGCTCCGGACGGGTTCGTCGGACCACGTGCGGACGGGCGCGAGCCGGGCGTCTCGAGGGCAGCGCCAGGCACACGCGCCTCGCACTCGTCTCACATCGCGGAACGGCTGTGTCATCCTGCGGATGGTCCCTCGTACTCTCGAGCCATGTCCCGCCGAATGTGTCGCTGACCAGCGCACGTTCGGCATGCCCGCGGGCAGGTGACCGGTCCCCGACCAGCACCCCCGCACGAGCCGACGCTCGAGACGTGCGCCCACCCCATCCCCCTCCGCGGGACGGACGTCGGCTGCCCGATCTCCCCGCGGACCCGAGAACCCCACCCGGATCCCCCGAGACCAGGAGCAGACCGATGAGCAACGAGAGCTGGAGCTTCGAGACCCGCCAGATCCACGCGGGCCAGACCCCCGACCCGACCACGGGCGCGCGCGCCCTGCCGATCTACCAGACGACGTCGTACGTCTTCGACAGCGCCCAGGTCGCCGCCGACCGCTTCGCGCTCAAGGACCTCGGCCCGATCTACACGCGCATCGGCAACCCGACGACCGAGGTCGTCGAGAACCGCATCGCCAACCTCGAGGGCGGCGTCGGCGCGCTGCTCGTCGCGTCCGGCCAGGCCGCGGAGACGTTCGCGATCCTCAACATCGCCGAGGCCGGCGACCACGTCGTCGCGAGCCCGTCCCTCTACGGCGGCACGTACAACCTGCTGCACTACACGCTGCCCAAGCTGGGCATCGAGACGACGTTCGTCGACGACCCGCACGACGCCGAGTCGTGGCGCGCGGCCGTCCGCCCGAACACCAAGCTGTTCTTCGCGGAGACCATCCCGAACCCCAAGTCCGACGTCCTCGACATCGAGCTCGTCGCCGGGGTGGCGCACGAGAGCGGCGTGCCGCTGATCGTCGACAACACGGTCGCGACGCCGTACCTCATCAACCCGCTGCAGTGGGGCGCCGACGTCGTCGTGCACTCCGCGACCAAGTACCTCGGCGGGCACGGCTCCGCGATCGGCGGCGTCATCGTCGACGGCGGCACGTTCGACTACACGAAGGACCCGGAGAAGTACCCGGGCTTCAACAAGCCCGACCCGTCGTACCACGGCCTCGTCATCGGCGAGACGCTCGGCGCCGACGGCCCGTTCGGGGTCAACCTCTCCTACATCCTCAAGGCGCGCATCCAGCTGCTGCGCGACCTCGGCGCGGCCGTGTCGCCGTTCAACGCGTTCCTCATCTCCCAGGGCATCGAGACGCTGTCGCTGCGCGTCGAGCGGCACGTCGAGAACGCGCAGAAGGTCGCCGAGTGGCTCGAGGCCCGCGACGAGGTGCTGAGCGTCCACTACGCCGGCCTGGAGTCGAGCCCGTGGCACGCGAACCAGGTGAAGTACGCGCCGCGCGGCGCGGGTGCGGTGCTCGCGTTCGAGCTCGCGGGCGGCACCGAGGCGGGGCAGGCGTTCGTGTCGGCCCTGGAGCTGCACTCGAACGTCGCGAACATCGGCGACGTCCGCTCGCTCGTCATCCACCCCGCGTCGACGACGCACAGCCAGCTCACGCCCGAGGAGCAGCTGCGCTCGGGCGTCACGCCCGGCCTGGTCCGCCTGGCCGTCGGCATCGAGCACGTCGACGACATCCTGGCCGACCTGGACGCGGGCTTCCGCGCCGCCAAGGGCGCCTGAGCACGTCATGACGCCGTCGCCCCCGCACGAGCAGCCGGACCCGTCCGGCGCCCGCGGCGGGGGCGAC
>NZ_BIMR01000416.1 GCF_004306155.1 Cellulomonas biazotea | reverse complement strand
GAGCGGACCGCGTCCTCGCGGTCGCGGCGGCGGCGACGGTCGGCGGCCGACTCCCGCGGCGCCTCCTCCGCGGCGGGCTCGGCGTCGTCGGCGTCCTCGACGACCCGCAGGTGGGCGCGGCTCCGCGCGGGGGCTCGCGTCGGCTCCTTCTCCTTCGCCGCCCCCGTCGAGCGGGCACCCGCCGCCTTCTCCGCCGGCGCGCGGCGCGGGGCCTCGACCGGGCTGCCCGGCGCGAACGAGCCGAAGCCCGCGAACTCCCGACTGGCCGTCAACCTCCCCGACGTCACCTCCCGCGCGATCTCCGGGTCCGCGAGCGCCGCCGTGAGCGTCGCGTCGACCTCCTGCGCGACCGGCTCGCCGACCTTGTGGCCCGCCTGCCGCCCGAGCGCCTTCGCGCGCCCCACCAGCGACGTCACCAGCGCCCGGCGCTGCCGCGACAGGTCCCGCAGCCCGGCGCCGTCCAGCGAGCGCTCCGCCTCGCGCAGGCTGTCGCCGAGCGCGACGAGCTGGTCGCCGAGGTCGGGCACGTCGCGCAGCAGCGCGTTGACGAGCCACGCGGCGACCGTCGGCTTGCGCAGCCCGGCGATCTCCTGAGCGAGGTCACGGTCGCCGTCGGCCCGGGCGGCCTTCGCGGCGGCGTCGCGGCGCGCGACGAACTGGTCCGGCGGTGCCCCGTAGAGGTCGTCGGCGACGTCGTCGAGGTCGGCCACGGCTCAGTCCTGGGTGGCCGCGCGGTCCTCGCCGCGCGCGTCGCCCGCGTCGTGCCCGTCGCCCGCGCCGGCGGTCGGGACGTCCTCGTCCGCCGGGGCGCCGTCGGCGGCCGGGACGCCGTCCAGCGTGAAGCGGACCCGGCGGTGCGCCGCCGACGCCTCGACCAGCCGCACCTGCACGTGCCGTCCGACGGGCAGGTCGGCACCGTCGACCTTGCCCCGCACCACCGGGTCGCGGAGCTGCACGACGCCGGTCGTCCGGTCGTCGTGCGCGTCGACGACGACGCCGTCGAACACGTCGCCGACGCGCCCGGTGAGCAGCACCGCCTCGACCAGGTCGAGGCAGCCCCGCTCGTACTCGTTGGCGCGCCGGTCACCGCCCGCCATGAGCGCGGGCAGGTCGGGCAGGGCCGACCGCACCCAGTCGGGCACGTCACGGCCGGCGACGAGGGCGACGCACGTCTCGCCGACGAACCGGTCGACGAGCCGACGCAGCGGGGCGGTGGTGTGCGCGTAGGGGGCGGCGAGTGCCGCGTGCTGCGGCTGCTCGGGGACCTCGCCGTCGAACGCGACGTAGGCCGCGCCGCGCAGCAGCGTCGTGGCCTCGGTGAGCAGCGCGGCGTGCGCGGGGTCGGCGGCGTCGAGGCCGCGCACGACGTCGCCGACGCCGGCCCCGTCGGGCCAGGTCACGCCCAGCGCGTCGGCGGCGCGGCGCAGCCGGGCGACGTCCCGCGGGTCGGACGGCGGCAGGGTGCGCAGGACCCCGACCCGTCCGTCGAGCATGATGCGGGCCGCGGACATCCCGGTGAGCAGAGAGATCTGCGCGTTCCACTCCTCGGCGTCGAGCGTCGCGCGGCTGACGAGCTCCCAGTGCCCGTCGGTGCGCTCGACGACCTGCTCGGGCGTGGGGAGGGTGATGCCACCGCGCTCCCGCTCGGCCTCCTGGCGGAGCCGCCCGACGTCCCGCAGCAGCCGCAGGGGCTCGTCGGCGGTGTCGTCGTCGAGCGACCGCTGGACCTCGTCGTACGTGAGCTGCGCGCGGCTGCGGACCCGGCTGCGGCGGACGTCGACCGCGGTGGGCGTGCCGTCGGCGTCGAGGTCGACCGTCCACAGCAGCGCGGGGACGTCCTGGCCGGCGAGCAGGCTCGCGGCGCCCTCGGACAGCTCCGGCGGGTGCAGCGGGGTGCGGCCGTCGGGCGCGTACAGCGTGACGACGCGGCGCCGCGCCTCGGTGTCGACCGCCCCGCCGGGCCGCACCCACGACGCGACGTCGGCGATCGCGTACCGCACCCGGTACCCGCTGCCGCGCCGCTCCAGGTGGACGGCCTGGTCGAGGTCGCGCGAGCCGGGCGGGTCGATCGTCACGAACGGGATGTCGGTCGCGTCGGCGAGGTCGCCCGGCGCGGAGCCGGCGGCGACGCGGGCCTCCGCGAGGACGTCCGGCGGGAACCCGGCGGGGACCCCGAGCTCGTCGCGGAGGTCGGCGAGCCCGCGCGCGACGTCGTCGTCGACCGCCGCCGCGAGGGCCTGCAACCGGCGGTCGGGCGCGTCCCCGACGACGCCCGCCGGGGCGGTGCGGTCGGCCTCCGCGCGGTCGTCACGGTGCAGGTCAGGGGGCGCGGGGGCGAGGTGGACGCGACGTCGGGGCACCTGGTGAGCCTAGGACGGGCCACGGGGACCCGCACGCCCCTAGGCTGCCCGCCATGGAGGCCCGACGCCGCCCCGTCCCGGTGGCCGCCGCGTGACCCGGACCCCGCTGCCGCCGTCCCGCCCCGGGGGTGCCCGCGGGCTCGCGACGCGCGTCGTCCTCGGTGCCCTGCGGGCGTCGTTGCTGGTGAGCCCCCGGCCGGCGGTGCTGCTCGTGCGCCGGCAGTTCGCGGCGGGCGTCGTGGACCGGACGGCGCGGCTCGACGCGCTCGCGCCCGCCGACGTCACTGCCGTCCTCGACGAGCCCTACGGCCCGCACCCCGACGAGGTGCTCGACGTCTTCCACCCGGCCGGTGCGGCCGGCGCGCTGCCGACGGTCGTGTGGACGCACGGCGGCGCGTTCGTCGGCGGCACGAAGGACGAGCTGCGCGGCTGGTTCCGGCTGCTCGCGAGCCACGGGTTCACGGTCGTCGCGCCCCGGTACACGCGCGCCCCCGAGGCCCGCTACCCGACGCCCGTGCGGCAGGTCCTGGCCGCGCTGGCGCACGTGCAGGAGCACGCCGACCGGTTCCACGTGGAACCGTCGCGGCTGGTCCTGGCGGGCGACTCGGCCGGAGCGCAGATCAGCGCGCAGGTCGCGACGCTCGTGACCGTGCCGTCGTACGCCCGGGACCTCGGCGTGGAGCCGACCGTCGACGCGGCGCAGGTGCGCGGCACGGTCCTGTGCTGCGGCGTGTTCGACCTCGCGCAGATCTCCCGGACGTCGCCGCTGCGCGACGTCCTGCGCGCGTGCGGGTGGGCGTACAGCGGGAACCGGCACTTCGAGGACGACGAGCGGTTCCTGTCGACGATGTCCGTCGGGCGGCACGTGACGGCGGCGTTCCCGTCGACGTTTGTCACCGTCGGCAACGCCGACCCGCTGCGCGTGCAGTCGCAGACGCTCGCGACGACCCTCGAACGGCACGGCGTCGACGTCGAGACCCTGTTCTTCCCCGCCGACCACGAGCCCGCGCTGCCGCACGAGTACCAGTTCGAGGCGGACACCGCCGACGGCGTCGCGGCGCTCGACCGCATCGTGCGGTTCGTGCGCCGCTGCACCGCCTGACCACGCAGCCCAGCACCTCCGCACCGCTGGGCCGCCGCACCGGCCCCGTGCCACCCCCGTCGGGGTGATCCGGCGTCCTCCGGTTGCCGACCGGGACGCGCCCCCGCACGATCGGCATCCCGACCTGGAGGGCTGACCGACGTTCCCCGTGCGCCTCGACCCCGTCCCGACCGACCGGCCGCCGCCCGTGCCCGGTCCGCTGCCGCGCACCGTCGACGACGCGCTCACGGCGGTGCCGACGTGGCCGTCCGACCTGCTCCCGGGGACCGGCCGCACGGCGGTGCTGTGGGAGACGCTCGCGACGCTCGCGGCCGGTGACCTGGCCGTCGCACGCGCCGTCGAGCCGCATCTCGACGCGCTCGCCGTCCTCGCCCAGGCGGGGGTCCGACCGACCGTCGTCGGCGCGACGGCGACGTGGGGCGTGTTCGCCGCCGAGGGTCCGGGCGTCCGTCTCGACGCCCGGCCGTCCGACGACGTCCCCGGCGGCTGGGTCCTGAGCGGCGTCAAGCCGTGGTGCTCGTTGGCCGGGCGGCTCGACGCGGCGCTCGTCACGGCCCACCTCCCCGACGGTGGCCGTGGCCTGTTCGCGGTCGCGCTGCGCGACGGCGCCGACGCGGGAACCGTCACGGTGCTCGACGAGACGTGGGCCGCCCGCGGGCTCGTCGAGATCCCCTCCACGTCGGTCCGGTTCGACGACGCGCCCGCGGAGCCCGTCGGCGGCCCCGACTGGTACCTGACCCGCCCCGGCTTCTGGTGGGGCGGCATCGGGGTCGCGGCGTGCTGGTACGGCGGCGCGGTCGGCGTCGCACGGCGGCTCCTCGACGGCGTGCGCGGCCGCGACGCACCGCTGCTGCACGCGCACCTCGGCGCGGTGGACAGGGCCCTGCAGTCGGCGCGGCGTGCGCTCGCGGAGGCCGCCGCCCTGGTCGACGCGGGCACGCTCGACGACGCCGCGGGCCGCCTGCTCGCCAAGCGGGTCCGCGGGACGGTCGCGGCGGTGTGCGAGGACGTCCTCGCTCGTGCCGCGCACGCGCTCGGTCCGGCGCCGCTGGCCCTCGAGCCCGAGCACGCGAAGCGCGTCGCCGACCTGCAGCTCTACGTGCGCCAGCACCACGCCGAGCGGGACGACGCGTCGCTCGGCTCGGCCCTCGCCGCGACGGACGGGGTGCCGTGGTGACCGCCGACGGCCCCACGACGCCCGCACCGGTCCGGTTCGACGCGCGCGAGCCCGCCACCACCCCCGCGAGCGCCTGGTCCGACGACCCCCGCTGGGCCGAGCTGCCCGCCCTGCCGCTGCCCACCGGCCGGACCGTCGTCGTCGCTGCGCACCCCGACGACGAGACGCTCGGCGTCGGCGGCCTGCTCGCGGAGCTCGCCACGCGCGGCCCCGCACCCGAGGTCGTCGTGCTGACCGACGGCGCCGCGTCCCACCCGGGCTCCCCGACGCTGACGCCCGACGACCTGGTGCGCGTGCGGGCGGACGAGGTCCGCGAGGCCGTCCGGCGGCTGTCGCCCGGCTCGACGGTCGTGCTGCTCGGCCACCCCGACGGCGGACTGCGTGAGGCCCGGGACGACGTCGAGCGTGATCTGCGGCGCGTGCTCGACGCGGGCGGCCCGGTCGACACGCTGGTCGTGCCGTGGCGGGGGGACGGCCACCGCGACCACCGCGTCGCGGGCGAGGTCGGTGCCGCCCTGGCCGCCGAGCGCGGCGCGCGGCTCGTCGAGTACCCGCTGTGGCTGTGGCACTGGGGCACGCCCGACGACCCCCGCGTGCCGTGGGACCGGCTGCGCGTCGTCGACCTGTCCGACGCGTCCGCCCTGCGCCGGCGGCGCGCGACCGACGCGCACCGCAGCCAGGTGCACCCGCTGTCCCCCGACCCGCGCGACGCGGCCGTCCTGCGTCCCGACCTGCTCGCCGCGCTCGACCGGGACGTCGAGGTGCTCGTCGTCGAGGACGACGCGCCGCGTCCGACGCTCGCGCGCGAGTTCTTCGACGCGACGTACGCCCGGCACGACGACCCGTGGGGCTTCGAGGACCGCTGGTACGAGGAGCGCAAGCGCGACCTGACCCTCGCGGCTCTGCCCGACGCCCGGTTCGGCCGCGTGCTGGAGGTCGGCTGCTCGATCGGCGTCCTCACCGCACGGCTCGCGGACCGCTGCGACGACCTGCTCGCGCTGGACGTCGCGCCCGCCGCCGTGGACCGCGCCCGCGAGCGCCTGGCCGGCGCACCGCATGTGCGCGTCGAGGTCGGCGACGTCTCCGCCGCCGTCCCCGACGGCCCCTGGGACCTGGTCGTCCTGTCGGAGGTCGGGTACTACCTGTCGCGCGCGGACCTGCACCGCACCGCGACGCGCCTGCGCGAACGGCTCGCACCCGGCGGGGCCGTCGTCGCCGTGCACTGGCGGCACCCCGTGGCCGCGTACCCGCTCGGCGGCGACGACGTGCACCGGGTCCTCGCACGTGCGCTCGACCTGCCGCGGCTCGTCCGGCACGAGGAGGCCGACCTGCTGCTCGACGTCTGGTCGGCCGACCCGCGGTCGGTCGCGCGGCGGACGGGGCTGCTGTGAGCAGCGCGGCGGTGGCGACCCCGACGGCGCCGGCGACCGTTCCCGCGGTGGACGCGCCGCGCGCCGCGTCGCCGGTGGACGTGCACGAGGTGCACCACGCCAGGCCGGCCGTGCAGGTCGCTCGTCACGCCCCGGGGCCGGCGGGCACGCCGCTCGCACCGGCCGCACCAGTGCGC
>NZ_BIMR01000415.1 GCF_004306155.1 Cellulomonas biazotea | reverse complement strand
GGTGGGGCGGGGGACCGAAGGCGCCGAGGAGCGCGAGCGCCGCCTCGCGACCGCGCGCGTCGAGCTCGCCGCCGAGTCGGAGTTCGACCACGTCATCGTCAACGACGACGTGCACCGGGCCACGGACGAGCTGGTCCGGGTGATGGGGATCGCGACCAGGTAGGATGGTCCGCAGGCTCTGTCCTCGCCGGCCCGTCGGTCGGCACCGGGCGGCCCTGGTCGGCGCCGTCTCGTCCTTGGCGGGACTTCTCGTCACGACCTGACGTCGTCCTCCTCGACCCCCTCGACTCTCGGGAGACCACCGTGTCCGGAACCGTCGCCGCCCCCACGGGCATCACCGACCCGCCCATCGACCAGCTGCTCGAGCGTGCCGACTCCAAGTACGCCCTCGTGCTGTACTCGGCCCAGCGTGCCCGCCAGATCAACGCGTACTACGCGCAGCTCAACGAGGGTCTGCTCGAGTACGTCGGCCCGCTCGTCGACACCCGCCCGCAGGAGAAGCCGCTGTCGATCGCCATGCGCGAGATCGACGCCGGCCTGCTCACCTCCGAGGCCACCGAGGGCTGAGTCCCGCCCATGCGGATCGTCCTGGGCGTCGCCGGCGGCATCGCCGCGTACAAGGCGGTGCTGCTGCTGCGGCTGCTGCGCGAGGCGGGGCACGACGTGCGCGTCGTGCCCACGACCGCGGCCCTCGAGTTCGTCGGGCGCGCGACGTGGGAGGCCCTGTCGGGCCAGCCCGTGACGACCGACGTCTTCGAGGACGTCGACCAGGTGGCGCACGTCGCCGTCGGCAAGCAGGCCGAGCTCGTCGTCGTCGCACCCGCGACGGCCGACCTGCTCGCCCGCGCTGCGACCGGCCGTGCCGACGACCTGCTGACCGCGACCCTGCTGGTCGCGCGGTGCCCGGTGCTCATGGCGCCGGCGATGCACACCGAGATGTGGGAGCACCCCGCGACGGTCGCGAACGTCGCGACGCTGCGCGGTCGCGGCGTGCACGTCCTCGACCCCGCGAGCGGGCGCCTCACGGGCACCGACACGGGCCCCGGGCGGCTGCCCGAGCCCGAGGAGATCGCCGCCGCCGCGCTCGCCCTCGTCGGGCCGCGGGACCTCGCCGGTCGCCACGTCGTCGTCTCCGCCGGGGGCACGCGCGAGCCGCTCGACCCGGTGCGCTTCCTCGGGAACCGCAGCTCGGGGCGGCAAGGGGTCGCGCTGGCCCGGGCCGCCGCGGCACGCGGGGCACGCGTCACGCTCGTCGCCGCCAACCTCGCCGTGCCGGCACCCCCGGCCGTCGACGTCGTGCCCGTCGAGACCGCGGCGCAGCTCCGCGACGCCGTACGGGCCGCCGCGAAGGACGCGGACGCCGTCGTCATGGCGGCCGCGGTCGCCGACTACCGGCCCGCGACGCCGCAGGACGCCAAGATCAAGAAGCGCGGCGACGGCGCGGCGCCGGCCATCGCACTCGTCGAGACCGTCGACGTGCTCGCCGAGCTCGCGCACGACCGCCTCCGCGACCGCCAGGTGGTCGTCGGGTTCGCGGCCGAGACCGGCGACGCGGACGGCTCGGTCCTCGAGCACGGGCGCGCGAAGGCCCTGCGCAAGGGTGCCGACCTGCTCGTCGTCAACGCCGTCGGAGACGGCCGGGGCTTCGGCACCGACGTCAACGACGTCGTCGTCCTCGACGGCCGCGGCGAGGTCGTGGCGACCGCCGCGGGCAGCAAGGACGACGTCGCCCACGCCGTCTGGGACGCGGTCCTCGCACGGTCCTGAACACGTGCCCGGGCCGTCGGTCACGGCCACTAGGCTGTCCGCCATGACTGAGGCCTCCGTGCGACTGTTCACGTCCGAGTCGGTGACGGAAGGCCACCCCGACAAGATCTGCGACCAGATCTCCGACGCCATCCTCGACGCGATCCTCGAGCAGGACCCCGCCGCACGCGTCGCGGTCGAGACCATGGTGACGACGGGTCTCGTGCACGTCGCGGGCGAGGTCACGACCAGCGCCTACGTCGAGATCCCGCAGGTCGTGCGGCAGGTCGTGCGGGGCATCGGCTACACCTCGTCACACATCGGCTTCGACGGCGAGTCGTGCGGCGTCTCCGTCTCGATCGGCCAGCAGTCGCCCGACATCGCGCAGGGCGTCGACAAGGCGCTCGAGGTCCGCGAGGACTCCTCGGACATGGACCCGCTCGACCTGCAGGGCGCGGGCGACCAGGGCCTGATGTTCGGCTACGCGTCGGACGACACCCCGAGCCTGCTCCCGCTGCCGATCTGGCTCGCGCACCGCCTCGCGGAGCGGCTCGCCGAGGTGCGCAAGCAGGACGTCATCCCCGGGCTGCGGCCCGACGGCAAGACCCAGGTGACCATCGGCTACGAGGGCGACCGGGCGGTCTCGCTCGACACCGTCGTCCTGTCCACGCAGCACGACCCCGACGTCAACCTCGACACCTTCCTGCGCCCGGCGATCGCCGAGCACGTCGTCGCGCCCGTGCTGGCGTCGCTCGACCTCGACGCCAGCGGGCACCGGCTGCTGGTCAACCCGACGGGCACGTTCGTCGTGGGCGGCCCGCAGGGCGACGCCGGGCTCACCGGCCGCAAGATCATCGTCGACACCTACGGCGGGTTCGCCCGGCACGGCGGCGGCGCGTTCTCCGGCAAGGACCCGTCGAAGGTCGACCGGTCGGCGGCGTACGCGATGCGCTGGGTCGCGAAGAACGTCGTCGCGGCCGGCCTGGCCCGCCGTTGCGAGGTCCAGGTCGCGTACGCGATCGGCAAGGCGCACCCCGTCGGGCTGTACGTCGAGACGTTCGGCACGAGCGAGGTGCCCGTCGAGCGGCTGACGAACGCGATCCGCGAGGTGTTCGACCTGCGCCCCGCCGCGATCATCCGCGACCTCGACCTGCTGCGGCCCATCTATCGGCGGACCGCCGCGTACGGCCACTTCGGCCGCGAGCTCCCCGAGTTCACCTGGGAGCGCACCGACCGCGCGGCCGACCTGCTGTCCGCCGTCGGCTGAGGCCGCGGGTCACGGAGCACCACGGCACGTGCCGACGGGTGACGGCAAGTCCGGAGGGGACGTGACGGCCGGCGAGCAGCTCGTCCTCGAGGGCGTGCCGGGCCCGCGGGTGCGCCGGTCGCGGATCGGTGCGGCCGGGCTCGAGCCCGCCGCCCGGATGCCGGTCGCGCGCGTCGCCGTCGACCTGTCGCCGCCGCACCTCGACCGCACCTTCGAGTACCTCGTCCCGGCGCGCCTCGACGCGACGGCTGTGCCCGGTGCGCGGGTCAAGGTCCGGTTCGGCGGCCAGGACGTCGACGGGTTCCTGCTGGAGCGCGCCGAGCAGGCTGAGCACACGGGGACGCTCGCGCCGCTGCGGCGCGTCGTCTCGGCGGAGCCCGTGCTGGCCCCCGAGGTCCTGCGGCTCGCGCGTGCCGTCGCCGACCGGTGGGCGGGGACGCTCTCCGACGTCCTGCGTCTGGCCGTGCCGTCGCGGCACGCGCGCGTCGAGGGGGAGACGTTCGCACTGCCCGGCGATCAGCCGGCGGTCGAGAGCGTCGCGGGTGCCGATCCCGGCACCGCGGGTCCTGCGGCACCTCCCACCCGTGTGGCGACGGACGCGCCTGTCGACGGTGCTGGCCCTGCGCGGTCCGACCGCGCCGTCACGGCGAGCAGCCTCGCGGAGCCCACCGGTGCCGGTGCCGCTGCGTGGCTCGCCTACCGTGGCGGCCCGGCGTTCGTGCAGCACGTCCTGTCGGGCGGGGCGCCCCGCGCGGTGTGGTCGGCACTGCCCGGCGGGCCGGGGGACCGCTGGCACGACGCCGTCGCGCAGGCGGTCGCGGCCTGCGTCCT
>NZ_BIMR01000414.1 GCF_004306155.1 Cellulomonas biazotea | reverse complement strand
GCGGCGGGCACGGCCCGTCCGCACGGGCACCGCCCGCCGCCGCCCGTCACGGTCCCACCCCCGAGCCCGCCGTCGAGCGGGCGCGACCCCGGAGCCAGCATGACCACCGTCACCACCCGTCCGCCCGACGCCGGAACGGCGCCGCCCCCACCCCGCAGGCGCCGCGCCAACCGGTCCCACGGCCCCCTGCTCGGCTGGCTCTACGCGAGCCCCACCGCCGTCCTCGTCGCCGTCCTGTTCGTCGTCCCGCTCGTGCTCGTGCTGATCATGTCCGCGTCGGACTGGTCCCTGCTGGCGGGCAACGACGGCACCAACTTCCCGGAGAACTACACGGCGGTCCTCGACCACCGGATGTTCTGGCCGGCGGTCGGCTTCACCCTGAAGTACACGCTCATCGCGACGGTGCTGCTCATCGGCCTCGGCCTGGGCCTCGCGCTGCTCGTGCAGGAGTCGAGCCGCTGGTCCGGCGTGCTGCGCACGTCGTTCCTGCTGCCGACCGCCCTGGGCCTGGCCTCCGCGTCGCTGCTGTTCTACGCGCTGTACTCGCCGCAGGTCGGCCCGATCTCGGACTTCCTCGAGCGGCTCGGGCTCGGCAGCGGCCAGGTGAACGTCCTCGGGACGGCCGACGGCGCGCTGTGGGGCACCGTGATCCTCATCGTCTGGCGCTTCGCGGGCTTCTACATGCTGCTGCTGCTCGTCGGGCTGCAGGGCATCGGCCAGGAGGTCTACGAGTCGGCCCGCATGGACGGCGCCAACACCTGGCAGGTGTTCCGCAAGATCACGCTGCCGCTGCTCAAGCCGTCGCTCGCGCTCGCCACGATCCTGTGCGTCACCGGGTCGCTGCTCGCGTTCGACCAGTTCTACATCCTCACCAAGGGCGGTCCCGACGGCTCGACGATGACCGTCGTCCAGCTCGTCTACAACCTGGCGTTCGAGTCCAAGCGCGACCTCGGCATGGCCGCCGCGCTGTCGGTGCTCGTGCTGCTCGCCCTGGTGGTCATCAACATCGTCCAGCTCAAGGCGCTGCGGCGCTCCCCCGACGAGTGACAGGGAGAAACGCCGTGAAGAACGTCCGCGTGCTCGGTCGCACGCCCTACTGGGTGCTCACGGGTGGCCTGGCCATCCTGTTCCTCTACCCGATGATCTGGACGGCCGTGTCGTCGGTCTCCCCGCAGCCCGGCTCCGCGCAGGTCGACGGGTACGGGTTCGGCAACTACGAGACGCTGATCCACTACCAGGCCGGCGTCGGCCACTACCTCGGCAACTCGCTCGTCATCACGGCCGTGGCGGTCGTGACGACGCTGGTCGCCGCCACGTTCGGCGGGTACGCGTTCGCGCGGTTCCAGTTCCCCGGCAAGGACGCGCTGTTCCTGCTGGTGCTGTCGATCCTCATGGTCCCGTACGCGACGCTGCTGGTCCCGCTCGTCATCTGGCTCAAGGACCTGGGCCTCAACAACTCGCTCGTCGGCGTCGGCCTCGTGCTCGCCGTGTTCCAGCTGCCGTTCGCGATGTTCATGATGCGCATCTCGTTCGAGTCGGTGCCCAAGGAGATGGAGGAGGCGGCGCTCGTCGACGGCTGCGGCTCGTTCGGCGCGCTGCGCCGCGTGCTGCTCCCGGCGGTCAAGCCGGGCCTCATCACCATCGGGCTGTTCGCGTTCCTCGCCGCGTGGAACGACTTCATGGTGCCGCTGTACCTCGTGGGGGGCGAGAACCAGCCGCTGCCGCTGGCGCTGGTCAACATGCGCCAGCAGGTCATGGGCGTCATCGACTACGGCGCCACGCAGGCCGGCGTCGTCGTCCTGACGATCCCGTGCATCGTCCTCTTCCTCGTGCTCCAGCGGCACTACGTCAACGGATTCATGTCGGGAGCGCTGAAGGGATGAGATCGCTCGTGAACCACCAGACCACCTCCACCCGGCCCGCACCGGTGCTGCCCTCCGTGGGCGCGCTGCGGCCGCTCGGTCTCGACGAGGTCGCCCTGACGGGCGGCTTCTGGGCCGACCGGCAGCGCGTCAACGGGGAGGCCTCGATCCCGCACTGCGACACGTGGGAGACCCGCGTGGGCTGGATCGACAACTTCCGGCACGCCCTGGACGGGACGGTCGCGCAGCACCGCACGGGGCGCGAGTTCTCCGACTCCGACGTCTACAAGATGATCGAGGCGATGGCGTGGGAGGTCGGCCGCACCGGCGACCCCGCCCTCGACGCGCGGATCGTCGAGCTGTCGGCCCTCATCGGCGCCGTCCAGGAGCCCGACGGCTACCTCAGCACCAAGTTCGGACGCCCCGGCCAGGAGCCGCGGTACTCCGACCTGGCGTGGGGGCACGAGCTGTACTGCTACGGCCACCTCATCCAGGCGGCGGTCGCGCGCCTGCGCACCGGGCACGACGACGAGCTCGTCGCGATCGCCCGCCGCGCGGCGGACCACGTGTGCGCGGAGTTCGGCCCCGACGGGCGCGACGGCGTGTGCGGCCACCCGGAGATCGAGGTCGCGCTCGTCGAGCTCGCCCGCGCGACGGGGGAGCGGCGCTACCTGGACCAGGCCGCGCTGTTCGTCGAGCGCCGCGGACGCGGCACCCTGCCCGACATCGAGTTCGGTCGCGAGTACTACCAGGACGACGTCCCCGTGCGGGACGCGACGGTCCTGCGCGGGCACGCGGTGCGCGCGCTGTACCTGACGGCCGCCGCGGTCGACGTCGCCGTCGAGACCGGGGACGACGAGCTGTTCGACGCCGTCCGCGACCAGTACGCCGCGACGCTCGCGCGCCGCACCTACCTGACGGGCGGCATGGGCTCGCACCACCAGGACGAGGCGTACGGCGACGACCACGAGCTGCCGCCCGACCGCGCGTACTGCGAGACGTGCGCGGGCGTCGCGTCGGTCATGGTCGCGTGGCGGCTGCTGCTCGCCACGGGCGACGCCCACTGGGGCGACGCGGTCGAGCGGACGCTGTTCAACGTCGTCGCGACGTCGCCCGCGCAGGACGGGCGGGCGTTCTTCTACACGAACCCCCTGCACAAGCGGGTCCCGGGCGAGGCCGCCCACCCCGACGAGGTCAGTGCACGCGCGCTGTCCCGGCTGCGCGCGCCGTGGTTCGAGGTCTCGTGCTGCCCGACGAACGTCGCCCGCACGTTCGCGTCGCTCGCCGCGTACGTCGCGACCGTGTCCGACGACGCCGTGCAGCTGCACCAGTTCGCGTCCGCGCGGATCGCGACGACCCTCGGCGACGGCCGCTCGGTCGGCCTCGAGGTCGAGACCGGCTACCCGTACGACGGCGACGTCGTCGTGCGCGTGACCCTCGCCCCGGAGGGCGAGCTCGGCCTGTCGCTGCGGGTGCCCGCGTGGGCGGTCGGCGCCGCGACGCTCGACGGGGTGCCCGTCGAGGGCGACGTCGCGACGGTCCGCCGGCAGTTCGCCGTCGGCGACGAGGTGCGGCTGTCCCTGCCCGTGCAGCCGCGCGTCACGACGCCCGACGACCGCATCGACGCCGTGCGCGGCTGCGTCGCGGTCGAGCGCGGCCCGCTCGTGCTGTGCGCCGAGTCGACCGACCTGCCGGGCGACCTGCACGTCGACGCGATCCGCCTGGACCCGTCGGCGACGCTGCTCGCCGAGGGCACCGGGGCCGTCGCGCGAGGCCGGGCCGTCGAGCACGGCGAGGGTCCGTGGCCGTACACCGCCGACCCGCGCGAGCGCGCCGCCGACGGCTTCGACCTGCGGCTCGTGCCGTACCACACCTGGGCGAACCGCGGCCCGAGCACCATGCGGGTCTGGATCCCGACGACCTGACCGGCCCCCGACCGTCCCGCCGTCCCGCGTCGTGCCGACGACCGGGGCGGCGGGACACCCTTGCGGGCCGGGACACGCTTGCGGGCCGGGGCACCCGT
>NZ_BIMR01000413.1 GCF_004306155.1 Cellulomonas biazotea | reverse complement strand
GACCTCGCGGGCGCACGGCTGCGCGGCGCCGACCTGCGCGCCGTGGACCTGCGCGGCGCGTGGCTCATGGGCGCGGACCTGCGGGGTGCCGACCTGCGGGGCGCGGACCTCGTCGGGGCGGACCTGCGCGGCGCCGACCTGCGCGGCGCGGACCTGTCCGACGCGCTGTTCGTCACCGGCCCGCAGGCCGCCGCGGCACGCGGGGACGCCTCGACCCTGCTCCCCGCACGCGTCCCGCGTCCCACCCACTGGACGGCAGTGGCCGCGCGCTGACCTGCAGGAACGGCGTGTCGTGCCCGACACGCCGGGTTGGTCCGGGCTGGCACGCGGCCCCGCTCGACGAACCGAGACTTAGGTCACACGTGCCCTCGGGAGCCCCGTCCTACGTTCAAAGAACGAGCAAAGGGTTTCCGCACGAGCCGAGGAAGACCGTGTCCACATCGCCGCAGCGCAGCAGCGCGCGCACCGCAGGTCCCGCAGTCACCACCGCCGACCCCACCCACCCCGGCGTCACGCCGGCCCCCGCACGGCCCCGGCAGCGCCCGCGCGCCGGGCGCGTCGCCGCCTGGTCCGGGCTCGCCGCCCTGGCCGTCCTGCTCGCCGGGTGCGCGCCCGCCGACCGCGACGGCACCCAGGTGCACGGCGAGGCGGGCCTCGCGCTCCCCGACCTCGGCCAGGTCACGATCGCCGGGGTCTCCGGCCGCCTCTGGCTCGGCCTCGGCCTGGTCGTGTGCGCGCTCGGCCTCGCGTTCGGCATCACCGTCGTCACGCAGGTCCGGCGGCTGCCCGTGCACGCGTCGATGCGGTCCGTCTCCGAGCTGATCTACACGACGTGCAAGGCGTACCTCGCGCAGCAGGGCAAGTTCCTGCTGGTCCTGTGGGTGTTCATCGCGGCCGTGATCGTCGTCTACTACCGCGTCCTCGTCGGGTTCGACTGGGGACGCGTCGCCGTCGTCATCGCGTTCAGCCTCGTCGGCATGGCCGGGTCGTACTCGGTCGCGTGGTTCGGCATCCGCGTCAACACCTACGCGAACTCGCGGACCGCGTTCGCCGCGCTGCGCGGCAAGGTCCTCCCCCTGCACCGCGTCCCGCTGCGCTCCGGCATGGCGATCGGCATGGTGCTCATCAGCCTCGAGCTCGCGATCATGCTCGTCATCCTGCTGTTCCTGCCGGGCGACCTGGCCGGCGCGTGCTTCATCGGCTTCGCGGTCGGCGAGTCGCTCGGCGCCGCGGCGCTGCGCATCGCGGGCGGCATCTTCACCAAGATCGCCGACATCGGCTCCGACCTCATGAAGATCGCGTTCAAGATCAAGGAGGACGACGCCCGCAACCCTGGCGTCATCGCCGACTGCACGGGCGACAACGCGGGCGACTCCGTCGGCCCCAGCGCGGACGGCTTCGAGACGTACGGCGTCACGGGCGTCGCGCTCGTCACGTTCGTCATCCTCGGCGTGCCGGACACCGGCGTGCAGGCCGCGCTCCTCGTGTGGATCTTCGTGGTCCGCGCCGTGATGATCGCGGCGTCCGGCATCTCCTACACGGTCAACGACCTGTGGGCGCAGCGCCGGTACGCGGGTGCCGAGCGGATGGACTTCGAGAAGCCGCTCACGTCCCTCGTGTGGCTCACGTCCGCCGTCTGCATCGCCGCGACCTACGCGACCACCTGGCTGGTGCTCGCCGACGGCACACCCGGCCTGTGGTGGAAGCTCGCGACGATCATCTCCTGCGGCACGCTCGCCGGGGCGCTCATCCCCGAGCTCGTCAAGGCGTTCACCAGCACCTCCAGCCGGCACACGCGCGAGGTCGTCGCGTCCTCCAAGGAGGGCGGGCCGTCGCTCAACATCCTGTCCGGCCTGGTCGCGGGCAACTTCTCCGCCTACTGGCTGGGCATGGCCATCGTCGGCCTCATGGGCGCCGCGTACCTGGTGAGCGAGGCGGGCCTCGACGAGGTCATGCACGCGCCCGCCGTCTTCGCGTTCGGGCTCGTCGCGTTCGGGTTCCTCGGCATGGGACCCGTGACCATCGCGGTCGACTCCTACGGCCCGGTCACCGACAACGCCCAGAGCGTCTACGAGCTGTCCGGCATCGAGGACGTCGAGGGCATCGACGCCGAGCTGCGCACCGAGCACGGCTTCGAGCCGACCTGGGAGCACGCCAAGCAGCTCCTCGAGGAGAACGACGGCGCCGGGAACACCTTCAAGGCGACCGCCAAGCCCGTCCTCATCGGCACGGCCGTCGTCGGCGCCACCACGATGATCTTCTCGATCATCATGGGCCTCACCGAGGGCCTCACCACCGGCCTGGAGAACCTGTCCCTGCTGCACCCGCCGTTCCTGCTCGGCCTCGTCGCGGGCGGCTCGGTCATCTACTGGTTCACCGGGGCCTCGATCCAGGCCGTCACGACCGGCGCCTACCGTGCGGTCGAGTTCATCCGGCAGCACATCCGCCTGGACGGCGTCACGAAGGCCAGCGACGAGGACTCGCGCCGCGTCGTCGAGATCTGCACCCAGTACGCGCAGCGCGGCATGCTCACGATGTTCCTCGGCGTGTTCTTCTCGACCCTCGCGTTCGCGTTCGTCGAGCCGTACTTCTTCATCGGCTACCTCATCTCGATCGCCCTGTTCGGCCTCTACCAGGCGATCTTCATGGCGAACGCCGGTGGCGCCTGGGACAACGCGAAGAAGATCGTCGAGACCGAGCTGCACGCCAACGGCACGCCGCTGCACGACGCGACCGTCGTCGGCGACACCGTGGGCGACCCGTTCAAGGACACGTCGTCCGTGGCGCTCAACCCGGTCATCAAGTTCACGACGCTCTTCGGCCTCCTCGCCGTCGACCTCGCCGTGCAGCTCACCGACCAGGGCCGGCACACGCTCGTGCTCACGCTCGCCGCGGTGTTCTTCCTCGTCTCGACGTACTTCGTGCACCGGTCGTTCTACGGCATGCGCATCCAGTCGACGTCGACGGCGCCTGCGGCCGAGGGATCGGCGGACGTCCCGGCGGAGGCCACCGACGACGAGCCCGCGGCGCTGCTTCCCCGGCCCGCGACGCCCGTCGACGACGAGGTCACGACGGACGACGAGGTGCGCGTCTGACGCGCCCCTCGTGACGGCCACGGCCGGCGACCCCGCACCTGCGGACGGGGTCGCCGGCCGTCGTCGTACGGACGGCG
>NZ_BIMR01000412.1 GCF_004306155.1 Cellulomonas biazotea | reverse complement strand
AGCAGGCCCGCGCGCTCATCGCGACGTTCGTCGAGCGGGCCCTCGCCGACGGCCCTGCCCCCGTCGAGCTGCGCGCGCGCAGCTACGACGGCCGCGCCCGGTACCGGACCCCGCTGCGCGGCTGGTACCTGCGCCGCGACGAGTCCGTCGCGGTCGACACCGCCGGGGAGTTCTACGTGCTGAGCACGCCGGCGAGCCTGGCCGCGCGCGTGCGCGGGGTCGTGCCGGCGCCGAGCGACCCGCCGCTCGTGCTGGGTGCGGGCGGCAAGGACGGCGAGTCGCTGGACCTCACGCAGGCACTGGCGCGGGTGCTCGACGCCTGACCGTCGCGTCGGCGACTCGGCGCGCGCGGACCGCGCACCGGCGACCGACCCCGCGGACCGCGTCGGAACCTGGTCGCGTGCACGGCGTCGGAGTCCCGATCGCGCGAGACCGTCAAGTTCGTCGGCCCCCCGTCGACGGCCGCCCCCGAGCACGCCCCGGCGCCGGTCCCTGTGGCCCGCGTCGGGCCCGGGGCGCGCGCTCAGGCCGTGGTGGCGTCCGCGCGCTGCGCGAGGTCGCCCAGGGCCGCGGCGACGGCCGCCGGGTCCTCGAGGGCCGACATGTGGCCCGAGCGGGCCACCACGACGAGCTGCGCGTCCTGCGCGGCGGCGACCATGTGCTTGGCGCCCTCGACGGGTGTGATCGTGTCCTCGTCGCCGACGACGACCTGCACGGGCCCGGCGAAGGCACGCAGGACGTCGGTGCGGTCGGGCCGGGCAGCCATCGCCCGCTGCGACCACGCGACGCCGGCGGGCGGCTGCTCGTCGATCCAGTCGCCGAGCACGTCGACGAGGTGGGCGCGCGCGCCGCGGCTCGACTCCCCCAGCAGCGCGGTGGCCATGGGGCGGACGGGCTCGACGGTCCGGCCGTCCTCGACGGCGGCGGCGACGCGCAGACGGTTCGCGCGGGCCTCGTCGGTGTCGGCGGTGGACTTGGTGTCGACGAGCCCGAGGGCGGCGACCAGCTCGGGGTGCCGCTCGGCGAGGGCGAGCGCGACGTAGCCGCCCATCGACAGCCCGGCGACGACGGCCCGGTCGACCCCGGCGGCGCGCAGGTCGGCTGCGACGAGGTCGGCGGACGCCTCGAGGCCCGGCTCGGGCAGGTCGTCGGCGGAGCCCGGGGTACCGGGCAGGTCGACGGCGTGCACGGCGCGGCCGCCCGGCAGCGCGGCGGCCGCCGCGTCCCACATGCGGTGGTCGAGCGGGAAGCCGTGCAGGAGCACGACGGGCAGCCCGTCGTCGCCGGCGCGGTACGTGTGCAGCGTCATGCGTCCTCCTCGCCGACCGCGGAGGCGGCCGTGGTCTCGGCGGTCGTGCTCGGTCCGTCCCACGTGGTGGGCAGCGCATCGTGGCCGGGCAGGACGCGCGCGACGACCTCGTCGAGCACGCGCCGCACCGCGGACTCTCCCACCCACAGGTGCTTCGCGCCGTCGACGCCGACGACCTCGGCCTGCGGGACGCGCGCGAAGCGGCGGCGCGCCTCGTCGGGACGCAGGTAGTCGTCGTGCTCGGGCACGAGGACGTGCAGCGGCTTGCCGAACGCGGCCCACGCGTCCAGGTCGGCGTCGGTCGCGCGGTGCAGGGGCGGCGACAGCAGGATCGCGCCCTCGATCGACGGGTCGCGCCCGTGCATGAGGGCGAGCTCGGTGCCGAACGACCAGCCGACGAGCCAGCGCCGCGGCAGGTCGTGGAACTCGGCGAACTCGATCGCGGCGTGCACGTCGAACTGCTCGGCGACGCCGCCGTCGAACGCGCCGCCGCTGGTCCCGCGCGGGCTGGACGTGCCGCGCGTGTTGAAGCGCAGGACCGCGAGCCCGGCGAGCGCGGGCAGGCGCCACGCGGCCTTGCGGTAGACGTGCGAGTCCATGTAGCCGCCGTGCGTCGGCAGCGGGTGGAGGGTGACGAGAGTCGCGGCCGGGGTCGCGGGGCCGCCGTCGGGGCCGAGCGGCCGGGCGAGCTCGCCGACGAGCGTGAGGCCGTCGGCGGTGTGCAGCTCGACGTCCTCGCGGTGCGCCGGCAGGACGGTCAGGGAGCGGATCGGGGTCGCGGGCGACGTGTGCGTGCTCATCGGGGTCGAGCCTAGGCCGGGTCGCGCTCCCCCGCGGTCCGGGCCCTGGCGGCGGCCACCGCCGCCACCGCGCGCTCGAGCAGCACCGCCACGCCGTCGTGGGCGTTCGACGGCAGGTGGTGGTCGGCTGCGTCGAGGACGACCGGGTAGGCGTTCGCGACGGCGAACGCGGTGCCGGCCCACGCGAGCATGGGCAGGTCGTTGGGGGCGTCGCCGACGGCCCACACGTCGCGCGCGTCGATGCCCTGGGTCGCGGCCCACCGCGCGAGCCCGGCGGCCTTCGTCACGCCCGCGCCGCTGATCTCGCCGAGGCCGTGCGCCCCGGAGTCGGCGACGACGGCGAGGTCGCCCACGACGTCGACGAGCGCGGCGACGAAGTCGGCCCCGTCGCGCGGGTCTGCGGTCGCACGGACGAGGAGCTTGAGCGTCGGGCCGGACAGGACGTCCTCGATGCGGGCCGCGGTCGGCGACCCGGGCGGGACCGCGTGGTCGCTCGCGAACCGGTGCTCGTGCGCGAAGCCGTCGGCGCCCTCGACCGCGAGGTGCACGCGGTCGGCGCCCCACCGCCCGCGCAGGCGCGCGGCGAGGTCCGCGACGACCTCGGCCGCCATGCCGCGCTGCTCGAGGACCTGCAGCGTCCCGACGTCCACGACGGACGCCCCGTTGGCGCACAGCGCGACGCCGTGGCCGGCGACGTGGGGCTGCAGGTCGGCGAGCCAGCGGTGCGGGCGCGCGGTGACGAAGACGACGGCGACCCCGGCGTCCTCGGCCGCGGCGAGCGCGTCGGACGTGCGGGTCGAGACCGTGCCGTCGGGTCGCAGGAGGGTGCCGTCGAGGTCGGTCGCGACGAGCCGCGGCGGGGTGCTCGGCAGCGGGCGACCGTCGTGGTCGGTCGTGCTCACGCCGGGCACCCTAGCGCCGCGTCGGGCGTCGCCGCCCGCGGGCCTGCCAGCACGACGCGTGCCAGTGCCGCCGGTCGTCGACGGCCTCGCCGAACAGGCCGTCGGAACGCCACGCGACGACGTGCGCGGTGCCCGCCGCGACGACCTGGTCGCACCCTGGGCAGCGGTACTCGCGGTCGGAGCCGCGGACCTGCTGGACGACCCACTCGCCGTCGCCCGCGCTCTCGGCGCGCCGGCCGCCGGTCGCGCGGTCCAGGTCGAGGTCGACGTGCTCGGCGCCGTAGGGGCGCTTCGTCGACCGTCGGCTGCGGGGCATGCGTCCATCCTCCCCCGGGCTCGGCGCCGGGAACGACGGACGGCCCGCCCCGTGGTGGGGGCGGGCCG
>NZ_BIMR01000411.1 GCF_004306155.1 Cellulomonas biazotea | reverse complement strand
CGCACCCGCTGCAGGACGGCGGCACCGACGTGCACGGCCTGTTCCTCGCGAACTACTTCGCGCAGACCAAGGCCCTCGCGTTCGGCAAGACCGCCGACGAGGTGCGCGCCGAGGGCACGCCCGAGGAGATCGTCCCCGCGCGCGTGTTCTCCGGCAACCGCCCGACGACGTCGATCCTCGCGCCGTCGCTCACCCCGTCGGTCCTCGGCCAGCTCATCGCGCTGTACGAGCACATCACGTTCGTCCAGGGCGTCGTGTGGGGCATCGACTCGTTCGACCAGTGGGGCGTCGAGCTCGGCAAGAAGCTCGCGACGGAGATCGCGCCCGCGGTCGAGGGCGACGCGGCGGCGCTCGACGCGCAGGACCCGTCGACGAAGGCGCTCATCGCGAAGTACCTCGAGCTGCGCGCCTGACCTGCTCCGTGAGGGCGTCGTCCTGCTGTCGGGACGGCGCCCTCACGCGTGCCCGGCGGGCGCGAAAGTCTGGACCGGTCGAGGCCATGAGAAGGGTTTCATAGAAGGACCTCCGGGTGATTTGTCGTGGTTGGGTGACCAGGCAATCGCTTTCCGACCTGGAGGTCTCATGACATCCCGCCACACCACGCGCCGCCTGCGACAAGCCGTCGCAGTCGGCGTCGCCGGCGTCCTGGCCGCGACGATCGGCGTCAGCGTCGCGTCGTCCGCCTCGGCCGCGTCGCCCGACGGCAGCGCGTACTACGTGCTCGTCAGCCGCAAGAGCGGCAAGGTCCTCGACGTGAAGAGCGGCTCGACCTCGGACGGCGCCGCGCTCGTCACGGCCACGCGCACCGACGCGACGTCGCAGCAGTTCCAGTTCGTCGCGTCCGGCAGCGGCACCTACGAGCTGCACAACCGCAACTCCGGCAAGGTCGTCACCGTCGCGTCCGCCAGCACGAGCGACGGCGCCGCGATCGTCCAGAGCACCGACGCGAGCAGCGCCAGCCAGCAGTTCTCGCTCGTCGACCAGAGCGACTACGTCCGGCTCGTCAACAAGAACTCGGGCAAGGTCGTGTCGATCTCCGGTGCGTCCACGTCCGACGGCGCCGCGATCGTCCAGCTCACGGACGGCAAGTCGTACCACCAGCAGTGGTCGCTCGTGAAGGTCGGCTCGGGCAGCACCCCGACCGCGACCTCCTCCTCGACGCCCACGCCGACGACGACCGCGACGTCCACGCCGAAGCCGACCACGACCGCCACCTCGAACCCGGGGTCGTTCCCGTCGTGGCCGTCGGCCAAGGGCGAGAAGAAGGTGTCCTCGACGATCAGCGTCTCGGGCACCCTGGACGGCGGGTACGTGCGCTACT
Source organism: Cellulomonas biazotea (assembly GCF_004306155.1). Classification (GTDB taxonomy): domain Bacteria; phylum Actinomycetota; class Actinomycetes; order Actinomycetales; family Cellulomonadaceae; genus Cellulomonas; species Cellulomonas biazotea. The sequence goes on along the minus strand of NZ_BIMR01000411.1, from coordinate 4,799 downwards.
ACGGCATCTCCTCGGGTGACCAGAACGAGTCCCAGCCGCCGATGTTCCAGCTGTCCGACGGTGCGGTCCTCAAGAACGTCATCATCGGCACCGGCGCCGGTGACGGCGTGCACTGCACCGGCACCTGCACCCTGGAGAACGTGTGGTGGGAGGACGTCGGCGAGGACGCCGCGACCCTCAAGGGCTCCTCGTCCTCCCAGGTCATGACCGTCAACGGCGGCGGCGCGAAGTCCGCCTCGGACAAGGTGTTCCAGCACAACGGGCCCGGCAAGTTCGTCATCAAGAACTTCCAGGTCTCCGACTTCGGCAAGCTCTACCGCTCCTGCGGGAACTGCTCCAAGCAGTACGCCCGCACCGTCGTGGTCGACAACGTGCAGGTCACCGCACCGGGCAAGTCCCTGGTCGGGATCAACTCCAACCTCGGCGACAAGGCCACGATCAGCAACGTGACGATCATCAACGACTCCTCCAAGAAGATCGCGATCTGCGAGGAGTACAAGGGCGTCACCTCCGGCGAACCGTCCAAGATCGGCTCCGGACCCTCCAGCGCGTGCGGGTACTCCACCTCCTCGATCACCTACAAGTGACCGCGGCGGCAGCCCCGAACGCCTGACCCGCACCACCACCGACGGCCCCGACCCCCGCGCACGTGCGGGAGCCGGGGCCGTCGGCCGTCCCGTCGTACCCGTCAGCCGGCGAAGCGCTCCGCGCGCTCGACGACCCGGCCGCGGTGGGCGTCGGCGTCCCACGTGTAGACCGTCCGGCCCGCGATGAGGACGTGCTCCGCGCGGGCGTTGACGTCGAGCGGGTCGCCCGACCAGACCACGACGTCGCCGTCACGGCCGGGCTCGAGCGCCCCGATGCGGGCGTCGAGGCCGAAGAACGCCGCCGGGTTGGTCGTGAGCGCCTCCAGGGCCGTCTGCCGGGGCAGGCCCTCCTTGACGGCGAGCGTCGCCTGGTGGACGAGGAAGTTGATCGGCACCACGGGGTGGTCGGTCGTGATCGCCACCCGCACGCCCGCGGCCGCGATCGCCGCGAGGTTCGCGACGGCCCGGTCGCGCAGCTCGACCTTCGAGCGGCTGGTCAGCATCGGGCCGAAGATCACCGGTACGTCCCGCTCGGCGAGGACGTCGGCGATCTTGTGCGCCTCGGTGCCGTGGTTGACGACCAGTCGGTACCCGAACTCGTCGGCCAGCCGCAGCGCGGTGGCGATGTCGTCGTGGCGGTGCGTGTGCTGGTCCCAGACCAGCTCGCCGTCGAGGACGCGCGCCAGCGTCTCCAGCGCGAGGTCCGTCGCGAACGGCTCGCCCTTGGTCGCCGCGGCCGCGCGGGCCGCCGCGTAGTGCCGGGCCTTGTTGAACGCCTCGCGGATCACCAGGGCCGTGCCGAGCCGCGTCGACGGGAGCTGCTTGCGCTCCCCGTACACGCGCTTCGGGTTCTCCCCCAGCGCCGACTTCACGCTCACCGACGCCGAGACCACCTGCTCGTCGACCGTCCGGCCGCCCCACGTCTTCATCGCGACCGACTGCCCGCCGATCGGGTTGCCCGAGCCGGGCTTCACGACGACCGACGTGATGCCGCCGACGAGCGCGTCGCGGAACCCCTCGTCCTCGATGTTCACCGCGTCGACCGCCCGGACGCCCGCCGTGTTCGGCGTGACCATCTCGTTCGTGTCGTGGCCTGCGGCGCCCTCGCCCTCCTCGTGCAGCCCGACGTGCGCGTGCCCGTCGACGAAGCCGGGCAGCACCCAGCGGCCCGTCGCGTCGACGACGCGCGCACCGTCGGGGACCTGCACGTCCGCGCCGACGGCGACGATCCGCCCGTCGACGACGAGCACCGTCCCGCCCTCGATCGGGTCCGCGCAGACCGGGACGACGTAGCCGCCCGCGATCGCGACGGCGCCGGACGTGCGGGTGGCGGACGTGCGGGTGGCGGGCGTGCGGGCAGGGGTCGATGACGACGAGGTGGGGGTCATGCGTGCCACCGTACGTCGGCCGTGCCGGGCCTCCGTCCTCAGGGTGCCGTGACGACGAGCCGCCCCGACGCGCCCTGCTCGGCGTCGGACATGGCGTGCGAGACGAACGGGTAGGTGCCCGCCTGCGGGATCGTGAGCTCGACGAAGCCGCCCTCCGCGGGCGCCAGCGACAGCACCTGCGCGCCGCCCGTGCCCGTCGAGCCACCGTCGCGCAGCACCCAGTCGCCCTCGCGGTACAGCGTGTCGAACTGCGCGCCGACGACGTGGAACGCCGACGAGGAGTTGGGGCCCGCGTCGAGCACCCAGAACCGGACCCGGTCCCCGGCGGTGACCTCCAGGGGCCGGTCGCGGTACTGGTGCGCGTAGCCGTTGAACACGACCAGGTCGGGAGTGCGCGTCGCGATCCGCTCGGCGTCGGCGACGCCGCCCTGCGGCCCGAGGTAGAGCTCCGACTGGACGACGACGTACTCGTGGTCGACCGTCGGCAGCCCCGGCGGGTCGACGATCACGGCCCCGAACATGCCGTTCGCGATGTGCAGGCTCATCGGCATCGTCGAGCAGTGGTACATCCAGATCCCGCTGCGCGTCGCGGTGAACGAGAACGTCAGCGACTCCCCCGGCGGGATGGTGCGCATCGTGTCGTCCGGGACCAGCTCGCCCGCGTGGAAGTCGATCGAGTGGCCGATGCTGCCGTCGTTGACGAGCGTGATCTCGAACGTGTCACCGACCTGGCCGCGCAGCACCGGCCCGGGCGCGGTGCCGTCGAACGTCCACAGCGTCTGCGTGACGCCCGGCGCGACCTCGCGCTCGACCTCCTGCACCGTGAGCGTCCGGCGGTGGGTCCGGCCCGCGGGCAGCGAGACCGGGGCGGTCGCGTCGCGTGCGACGAACGCGTCGTCGGGGGCGGCCATGAGGTCGAGGTCCGCCGCGGCGGACGTGCCGGTCGTGCCCGTCGAGCCGTGGCCCGCATGCCCGCCGCGGGCGCCGGCGGAGTCGTCCGCCATGTCGGACGTGTCGTCTGCCGTGACCGTCTCCCCGCCCACGGCGACGATGTCGAGCGTCATCCCCATGTACCGGTGCCCGGCGACCGCGCACCACGCGTCGAGGGACCGTCCGACCACGCCGACGTCGACGGTCGCGGACTCCCCCGGCGCGAGCCGACCGGTCGTCGCGCCCGTCGCGAGCGTGAGGTCGTGGACGGTCTGCGGGTCGGCGTTGACGACCTCGATGACGAGCCGGTCGCCCGCGGTGACCTCGATCCGGTCGGGCGAGAAGCGCATGTCGTGCGCCTCGACCCGGACGGTCCGCGTCTCGCCGGTCGCGGCCACGCCGTCGGCGCCCGCCGCGGAGACGAGGCCGATGCCCGCGGCAGGCGGGTCGAGCGCGACGCCCAGGGCCACGACGAGCGCGAGGACCCCGACGCCGACGGCGGCGGCACCGCTGCGGTGCGGTCGCGGGACCTCGACCGCGGTCACGGGCCCGGTCGGCCGGGGCACGGGGACGGGCGGCCCGGCGCGGCGGGCGAGGACCACGGCGCGCAGCGCGAGGACGAGGAACGTCGCGAGCGCCCCGAGGACGACGAGCGAGCACACGACCCGGACGGGGGCGGGGACGGGCGCGAGGTAGAGGGCGAGCCCGCCGTTGACGAGCACGAGCCGCACGAGGGCGCCGCGGTCGAGCTCGGCGGCGGTGCGGCGGGCGGTGGCGGGACCGCCGCCGAGCACGACGGACAGCAGGTAGGACAGCGACCCGACGAGCACCTGCGCGGCGAACCCGACGGCGAACGGCACGACGAGCACGCGCACGCGGTCGACGGCCTCGGCCCACGACGGCGCCGTCGCGACGATCGCCCCGTAGGCGAGCGTGCACACGACGAGCCACGCGACGGCCGCCCCGACGGACCACGCGGCGTACGTGCGCGGCGCGGAGTCACGCGCCTGGTCGACCATCGACCGCACGAGCACCGCGCACCCGGCGACGACGACGAGGCACCCGACGCCCACGAGCGGACGCCACCCGGTCGCGGCACCGGCGCACACGACGCCGAGACCGCCGACGAGGACGGGCAGGGCGCGCGGACCGGCCGCCTCCGCGCGCTCGTCGATGCGCGCGTGCAGGACGGTGGGCCACAGCACGACGAGCGTGCCGAGCACCGTGATCCCGACCCACCCGAGCAGGTTGAGCGCGACGTGCGCGACGTACGCCCGCCCGTGCACCTCGTCGGCCAGGTCGCCGCGCGCCATGAGGACGCCGAGCGTGACCCCGACGGGCAGCAGCGCGGTCGCGACGACGTAGTAGCGGACCATCGGCCCGAACCGCGACGGCAGCGCGCCCCGTCCCTGCCGGACCAGCACGACGGCGTGCGCGACGGCACCGCCGGCGACGAGCACCCCGCCTGCGACGACGAGCGCCCACACGGACGACACGAGGCCGCCGACGACCAGCACCGACCCGAGGGTGTGCGCGGCGAGGCGCACGGTGTGGCCCCGCCGCCCGCCCGGCGCGGGGCGACGCAGCAGGGTGTCGGCGAAGTGCTGGCTCCACACGAGGATCGCGGTGCTCACCGCACCGAGCAGCAGCAGGTGCACCATGAGCCACCCGGCGGCGGGCACGGCGCGGTGCACGAGCGTCGCCAGGACGGCGGCGACCAGCCAGGCGCCGACGAGCGCGTTCGCGCGCAGGTGCCAGGACGCGCGCGTCATGCCGTCACCTCGCCCGCGGCCACGGCCACCGGGGCTGCCGGCGTCGCTGGGCCCGCGAGGTCGTCGGGTCCCGGGGGTCCCGCCGCCGCGTCAGCGGGAGCGGCGGCGGGACGGTCGGGGGG
>NZ_BIMR01000410.1 GCF_004306155.1 Cellulomonas biazotea | reverse complement strand
AACATCACCTGCCCCAGCAGGACCGCCACGACCGCCGCCGTCACCAGCTGCCACCACGACGGCCCGATCAGGACGAACGCCGTGAACGTCAGCCCCAGCAACGCCGTCAGCACCGCGAACCGCGTCCAGTAGTAGACGTGCCGCCGGCGCATCAGGCCCGACTCCTGCACCGTCCTGCTCAGTGCGGCGAAGTCGCTGACCTGCCGCTCCCGGGCCGGGACGGCATCGCTCACGGTGGTGGACGTCATGGTCGGCCCTTCGCCGGTGGGAGACGGACCGCGCCGCCGAGGAACCCGCAGGCCAGGATCTCCGTCGACCGAGGCGTGTCCGCCCTGAGGAGCCCGAGCCTCTGCCCGCACCGTAGCCGCCGACGCGACGCTGCGGGAGGGGTCCTCCATGCTGCGGACGCCCGGGGTGGCTTGCCGGACCTGCGACCGCGGGCCAGGATCGCCGCATGCCCAGCGACGCGAGCACCGGCACCCCTCGGTCGAGCGGGAGCACGGGGCGCGTCGTCGTCGCGGCGGGTGCCGTCGTCGGCGTCGCGCTCGTCGCGGTCGGCACCTGGCTCGCCCTGCGCCCTCGCACCGTCGGGTGGTTCGCGTACGCGCCGCTCGCGGAGACCGTCTACGCGCCTGCGCTGCCGTGGGGCTGGGGGCCGGTCGTGTGCATCGCCGCGGGCACCCTGGTGGTCGGCGGGGTCGTCGGGTGGGCGCTGGGCCGGCGCAGCGCCCGTCGCTGACCGCCTCTGCGTCGACGTCGACGCGGCACCGGGCGTGGCGAGGCGCTCGGCCTCGCGCCGAGACGTGCCGCGGGTTTGAACCGGTCGTCGGGATGGCCGCCGCACCGGCCCCGCAGCGGCGCTGCGGGCATGGCCGAGCGCCGCCGACCCGAGCCCCGCTGCCCGATCCGCCCCCAGGACCCGTGCACCCTGTGCTTCCCGGGCGCGACGGGACCGCAGGACTGCGGCCTGGTCTGGCTCGTCATGACGGACGACGAGATGCGCGAGGAGCTGCGCGGGTACCGCGTCCCGCAGCCGCGCCGCACGTCGGACGACGCGGGCACGACTCCCTGAGCAGCGCCGGCCGCCGCCCGTGGACGCGCCGCGCGAAAGGTCAGGCCGACGCAGCGCGCCCGAACCGCGCGCCCCACTCCGCGACCGCCGTCACGAGCTCGGGCGGGGAGACGACCGTGAACTCGGCCCCGAGCGACCCGAGCACCCAGAGGGGCCGGTCGAGCGCATCGGTGTCCGTCGTGAGCGTGCAGGACCGCGGGGACCGCACCTGCACGTCGGCCCACCCGCCCACCCGCGCGGCGACGACGTCGGCGGCCGCCTCCACGTCCACGACCACGCGGTACCGGCCACCTGGCGAGCCGCCCAGGACCCGCTCGCGCACGTGGGCCGCGACGTCGTCGAACGGCGGGGTCCGCGGCGCGAAGCGCGCACCGGTGCCCTGCGCGGCTCCGATGCGGTCGACCCGGAAGGTCCGCCAGTCCTGCCGGTCGACGTCGTAGGCGACCAGGTACCAGCGGCGTCCGAGGCACACGAGCTGGAGCGGCTCCACGGTGCGCGACGACGCCCGCCCGTCGAGCGCCCGGTAGTCGAGCCGGACGCGCTCGCCGTCGCGCCGTGCGAGGGCGAGGGTCGCGAGGACCTCGTGGTCGACGGGCGCGACACCGTCCGGCGGCCAGGGCGCGGGCGTGGTGGCCGACGCGACGGCGTCGAGGCGTGCCCGCAGGCGGCGGGGCATGACGCGGACGATCGTGGCGAGCGCCCGCAGCCCGGCGTCGCCCCCGAGCCCGTCGGCGAGGTGGGCCTGGGCCGCGACCGCGAGCGCCATCGCCTCCTCGTCGTCGAGGACGAGCGGCGGCAGGGTGGCGCCGGGCGCGAGCGTGTAGCCGCCGTCGACCCCGGGCTGCGCGTCGACGAGGTAGCCGAGCTCGCGGAGGCGGTCGACGTCGCGACGCAGGGTGCGGGCGGAGACGCCGAGCCGCCCGGCCAGCTCCGGGCCGGGCCAGTAGCGCCGCGCCTGCAGCAGGGACAGGAGGCGCAGCGCCCGCGAGCTCGTGTTCGCCATGCCTCCATCGTCGCCGACATCGCGGTCAGGAAGTGGCCGCGATGCTTCCTAGCGTGGTGCTCGACGCAGTCCCGACGGCACCAGGAGGCCACGATGACCATCACCACGACCACGCACCTCAACTTCCGCGGCGACGCCCGTGCGGCGCTCGACCTCTACCGCACCGTGTTCGGCGGCGAGGCGGCCGTCGTCACCTACCGGGACGCGCATGCGGTCCAGGACGAGGCGGAGGCGGACCACGTCCTGTGGGGGCAGGTGCAGAGCCCCGCCGGCTTCCACGTCATGGCGTACGACGTCCCCGGGCGCCTGCCGTACGACCCCGGCGCGAACCCGGTGTTCGTCTCGGTGCGCGGCACGGACGGCGACGAGGTCCGGCGCTACTGGACGGGCCTCGCCGCGGACGGGACGGTCCTGCAGGACCTCGCCCCCTCCGGGTGGTCGCCGCTGTACGGCATGGTCCGCGACCGCTTCGGCGTCGTGTGGGTCCTCGACGTCGCCGCGGAGCAGGCCTGGTCCTGACGACGGCCCCGGGCCCGGTCGCGCGGTGCGGCCGGGCCGGGGTCCCGGCGGTCGCCGCCGGTCAGCGGCGGGTGGGTGCCGTGATGCGGTCGACGGCCTCGGCGACGGTCGCCGGGTCGTGCGGCTCGGTGTCGAGGGCGCGGTGCAGCGACAGGCCCTCGACGAGCGCGTCGAGCAGGCGGGCGGTCGTCGGGTCGAAGTGCCGTTCGAGGGCCGCGCGGCTCGCGGCCATCCAGCCGTTCGTGATCGTCCGATAGCGGGGCTCGCGGGCGGCGAGCGTGTAGAGCTCCTGCGTGAGGACGAGCTCGCGCTGATCGCCGAGCGCGTCGCGTGTGATGAGCTCGACGACGGCCCGTCGGGCGGCGTCGGGGTCGTGCGCGCCGGCGAGGCGCTGCTCGGCACGCTCGGCGGCGGTGCGGGCGAACCGCGTGAACGCGGCGTGCAGCAGGTCGTCCATGCCGTCGAAGTGGTACGTCATGGACCCGAGCGGCACGTCGGCGGCGGCGGCGACCTTGCGGTGCGAGGTGCCCGCGACGCCGGACTCGGCGACGACGTCGAGGCATGCGTCGACGATGCGGTCACGCCGGTCGGGGTCGTACCGGCGGCGCGGGCGTACGGTCACGGCGGTCAGATCGAGCGCACGACGCGCGCGGGGTTCCCGACGGCGACGACGTTCGCGGGGATGTCGCGCGTGACGACCGACCCGGCGCCGACGACGGAGTTGTCGCCGATGGTCACGCCGGGGCACACGATCACGCCGCCGCCGAGCCAGACGTTGTCGCCGAGGGTGATGGGCTGGGCGGCCTCGAGCTTGTCGCGGCGCGGCTGCGGGTCGACGGGGTGCGTCGGGGTGAGCAGCTGGACGTTGGGGCCGATCTGGCAGTCCTCGCCGATGGTGATCGTCGCGACGTCGAGCGCGGTGAGGTTGTAGTTGACGAAGGTGCGCGCACCGATGTGGATGTTCTCGCCGTAGTCGACCCAGAGCGGCGGCTTGACGAACGCGCCCTCGCCGAGCGAGCCGAGCGCCTCGACGAGCAGCGCGCGGGCGTCGGGCTCGTCGGCGACGACGGCGCGGTGGTAGGCGTCGGTGAGGCGGAACGCCTTCTTGGCGATGCGCTCGCTGTCGGGGTCGTCGGCGATGTAGAGGTCGCCGGCGAGCATGCGCTCGCGGTTGGTGCGCGGGTCGTCGGCGAAGTAGTCGGGGGTGTCCATGCGGACGATCGTACGCATGGTGCGTACGTGCGTACACATGACCTGCCCAGGCGCCCGCCCAGGCGCCGTCAGGCGCGGCGGCGCGGCCAGTCGAGCATGACGAACAGGTCCCGATCCCCCGCCCGGCCCTCCAGGACCGCCCGCGCCAGCGCCGGCTCCCCGGCCTGCTCGCACGACCACAGCTCGAAGTCGACGACCTGCGACCACGCCGGCGACAGGAAGCCCAGGACCGTCACCCCGTGCACGACCTTGACGACGTCGTGCTCGCTGCGGGCCAGCACCACCGCGAAGCCCCGGTCGGCCGCCCGCACCCGCGGCGCCACCCCGTCGACGAACCCTCGCACCCGCACGGGCACGCGCCCCCCGGTCGACGGCACCAGCCGACCGGGCATCCGGGTCGAGGACGACGTGTCCATGCGCGGGAACCTACTCCTGCCCCCCGCCGGGCGCAGCGCGCCCGCGAGCGGCCTGGGGACCCGCCCGGCGGCCCGCCGCGACGTATCTGACGGCCCTCCTGGCGCTCCTCGCCATCAGCCGCACGAGCGCCGGGAGAGCGGGATGAGCACCCAGCCGGACAGCGCGGACCGGGAACGGGGGGCCGGTTCCGACGACGTCGACGACCTGCTGCGCGCCTACCACGAGGTCCTCGGCCGCTCGCGACGACTGCCCGGCGTCGTCTGGATGCGGACCCGCCCGGACGGCAGCGGCCCCACCGCCGGCTGGTTCCGGCTGCCGCGGCTCACCTGGGGGACGCACCTGTTCGTGCTGTTCCACGTGGAGCGGTCCGTGCGCGCGCTGGCCCGTGCGTACGCCGCCCGGGCCGCCCTCGACGAGCTCGACGCCGAGGGCCGCGCGG
>NZ_BIMR01000409.1 GCF_004306155.1 Cellulomonas biazotea | reverse complement strand
GGGGGGGCCCCCCGCGGCCCCGCTCGACGAGCGTCGCCACGGCGCCCTCGTCGAGCACGAGGACCTCGGTGAGCCCCGGCAGGTCGTCGCGGACCTGCGCGACCGCCGCCGCGTGCGCGGCCGTCTCGACGACCGCGAACCGCACGCCCGCGTCGGACGCGATCCACCGGACCTGCTCGGCCGACGACGTCTCGTACACGGGCACGCCCACGGCGCCGGCGGCCCAGATCGCGAAGTCGAGCAGCGTCCACTCGTACCGGGTGCGCGACATGAGCGCGACGCGGTCGCCCGGCTGGATCCCCGACGCGACGAGCCCCTGCGCGACGGCCGTGACCTCGTCCGCGAACTCCGTGACGGTCACCGGGCGCCACGCACCGCCGACGGACGTCTGGACCTCGGCGAACGTGCCCTGCGGGTCACGGGCCAGCCGGTCCGCGAGCAGCGTGCTGATCGACGCGCCGGGGTCGTCGGCGACGTCGGTGGGGGAGGAGAACTCGGGCACGGTCGCGTTCCTGTCGGTCGGTCCGGTGGCGGGATGGGCGGGGCGGCTCAGGCCGGCGCCGCGGCCTTCGGCTCCGGGTCGGCCAGCGCCGCGTCGCGCGCGACGACCTGCTCGCCCGCGTCGTCCACGACGTCGAGCGTGCCGACCACACGGCCCGCCGAGCGCACGTCCTCGAGCGCGGCGTCGACGCCCGCGCGCAGCGCCGCGGGCACGGCGAGCGTCACGGCCGTGATGCCGGTCCGCATCGAGACCTTGGCCTCCGACTTCACCTTGCGCAGCGCGGCCAGCGCGGCACCGGCCGCGGCGACCACGCCGGGGTCGGCGTCACCGGCGGCGGCCCGCAGCGGCGCGGCGTCCGGCCACGCGGCGCGGTGCACCGAGCCCTCGCGCCACCACGACCAGACCTCCTCGGTCGCGAACGGCAGGACCGGCGCGAACAGCCGGAGCATGGTGTCGAGCGCGATCCCGAGCGCGGCACGCGCCGACGCGGTCTCCGCGGACACCTCGGTCGCGCCCGCGCCGTACGCGCGGTCCTTGACGAGCTCCAGGTAGTCGTCGCAGAACGTCCAGAAGAACGTCTCCGAGAGCTCGAGCGCGCGGGTGTGGTCGTACGACTCGAGCGCGGCCGTGGCCTTCTCGACGACGTCGGCGAGCCCGGCGAGCATCGCCCGGTCGAGCGTGGCGGTGACGAGCGCCGGGTCGAGCTCCGCGGTGCCGAACGACAGCGCGAACTTCGACGCGTTGAGGATCTTGATCGCCAGGCGGCGGCCGATCTTCATCTGGCCGACCTCGAACGCGGCGTCCGTGCCGAGGCGGGCGGACGCGGCCCAGTAGCGGACCGCGTCGGAGCCGTGCTCCTCCAGCAGGCCCATGGGCGTCACGACGTTGCCCTTGGACTTCGACATCTTCTTGCGGTCCGGGTCGAGGATCCAGCCGCTGATCGCGGCGTCCGACCACGGCAGCGTGCCGTGCTCCAGGTGCGAGCGGACGACCGTCGAGAACAGCCAGGTGCGGATGATGTCCTGGCCCTGCGGGCGCAGGTCCATCGGGAAGACGCGCGCGAACAGGTCGGGGTCGGTGCGCCAGCCGCCGACGATCTGCGGCGTCAGCGAGCTCGTCGCCCACGTGTCCATGACGTCGGGGTCGGCGACGAACCCGCCGGGCACGCCGCGCTGGTCGGCCGTGAAGCCCGCGGGCACGTCGGACGACGGGTCGATCGGGAGCTGGTCCTCGGTGGGCAGCAGCGGCGCGTCGTGGACGGGCTGGCCGTCCTCGTCGAGCCGGTACCAGACCGGGAACGGCACGCCGAAGAACCGCTGGCGGGAGATGAGCCAGTCGCCGTTGAGGCCGCCGACCCAGTTCTCGTAGCGCACGCGCATGAAGTCGGGGTGGAAGCCGAGCTCGCCGCCGCGGGCCAGCAGGCCCTCGCGCAGCTCGGCGTCGCGCCCGCCGTTGCGGATGTACCACTGGCGGCTCGTGACGATCTCGAGGGGCTTGTCGCCCTTCTCGTAGAAGTTCGCCATGCGGTCCGTCTTCACGGGCTCGCCGTCGAGGTCGCCCGACGCGCGCAGCCCGGCGACGACCGCCTCGCGGGCCGAGAACGTCGTCTTGCCCGCGAGCTCGTCGAACGTCGCGCGGCCGGCCTCCGAGGTGATCCACTCGGGCGTCTCGCGGACGATCCGGCCGTCGCGGCTCACGACCGAGCGCGTCGGGAGCTGGAGCTCGCGCCACCACTGCACGTCGGTGAGGTCGCCGAACGTGCAGCACATCGCGATGCCCGCGCCCTTGTCCGGCTCGGCGGCCGGGTGCGCGAGGACGGGGATCTCGACGCCGAACAGCGGCGACGTCACCGTGGTGCCGAACAGGTGCTGGTAACGCTCGTCGTCGGGGTGCGCGATGAGTGCGACCACGGCCGGGAGCAGCTCGGGGCGGGTCGTCTCGATGTGCACGGGCGTGCCGTCGGGGCGGTGGAACGCGACCCGGTGGAACGCACCCGGGTAGGGGCGGGCCTCGAGCTCGGCCTGCGCGACCGCCGTCTGGAACGTCACGTCCCACAGGCCAGGGGCCTCGGCCTGGTACGCCTCGCCGCGGCCCAGGTTGCGCAGGAACGCCTGCTGCGCGACGGCACGGGACTCGGCGGACACCGTCTGGTAGGTGCGCGACCAGTCGACCGACAGGCCCAGGTGGCGCCACAGCGCCTCGAACTGGCGCTCGTCGTCGGCGGTCAGGCGCTCGCACAGCTCGACGAAGTTGCGGCGGCTCACGGGCACCTGGTCGCCGGGCTTGACGACCTTGCCGTCGGTCCCGTCGTGCGGCGGCACGAAGCCCTCGACGTACGCGAGCGACGGGTCGCAGCGCACGCCGTAGTAGTTCTGCACGCGACGCTCGGTCGGCAGGCCGTTGTCGTCCCAGCCCATCGGGTAGAACACCTCGCGCCCGCGCATGCGGCGGAACCGCGCCACGACGTCGGTGTGCGTGTACGAGAACACGTGCCCGACGTGCAGCGAGCCGGAGACCGTCGGGGGCGGGGTGTCGATCGAGTAGATCTCCTCGCGCGTGCGGCTGCGGTCGAACGCGTACAGGCCCTGCGCGGTCCACTGCGCGTCCCAGTGCGTCTCGAGGCCGTCGAGCGAGACCTTGTCCGGTACCGCCCGCGTGCCCGTGCTGCCAGGGGTCGTCGAGGGGGCGGTCGGGTTCAGGTCGCTCATGGGCACACATCCTCCCAGATCCGCGGCGTCGGGCGGTGCGCGCCCCGGCACCCGGACGCGAGGGCACGCGACCCCGGCGGCACGGCGGTGCGTGGCCCGGGGTCGCCCCCACGAACACTCGGTGACATCTTCGTGAACAGGCCCGTCCCGGTGACGGGGACGGGTCGTGACGCTGCGACGATCGCTGGTCGCGCCCGTCGACCGACGCGCGCCGACGACGGACGTCGACCCGGCCGCTGCGGCACGGCGCAGCGCGCCCGCACCGGCGCGGGGGCCGGCACGGGTGGACGCGAGGTACGGGTGGACGGCGAGGCGCAGGTGGACGGCGACGTGCAGACGGACGGGTTCCTGCGGTCCGCGCTGGCCGCACCCCCGCGGACGCTCGTCGACGTCCTCGCGGCGACCGTCGCGGCGCACCCCGGGCAGCCCGCCGTCGACGACGGCACGACGGTCCTCACCTACGCGGAGCTCGACGCGACCGTCCGGGCCGCCGCCGCCGGGCTCGCCGCGCGGGGGATCGGGCCGGGCTCCACGGTCGGCGTCCGGGTGCCGTCCGGCACGGTCGAGCTCTACGCGACGGTCCTCGCGGTGCTCGCCGCCGGGGCCGCGTACGTGCCGGTCGACGTCGACGACCCCGACGAGCGCGCCCGCACCGTCTTCCGGGAGGCACAGGTCGCGACCGTCCTCACCGAGGGCGACCTCGACGTGCTCGCCCGGCACCGGCGCCCGGGCACGGTCCGCCCGCCCGGGCTGGACGACGACGCGTGGGTCATCTTCACCTCGGGCTCGACGGGCACGCCCAAGGGGGTCGCCGTCACGCACCGGTCGGCGGCCGCGTTCGTCGACGCCGAGGCGCGGCTGTTCCTGCAGGACCGCCCGCTCGGGCCGGGCGACCGGGTGCTCGCCGGGCTGTCCGTCGCGTTCGACGCGTCGTGCGAGGAGATGTGGCTCGCGTGGGCGCACGGCGCGTGCCTCGTCCCCGCACCGCGCGCACTCGTCCGGACCGGCATGGACCTGGGCCCGTGGCTCGTCCGGCAGCGCGTCACCGTGATCTCGACCGTCCCGACCCTGGCCGGCCTGTGGCGGCCCGACGAGCTCGCCGCGGTGCGGCTGCTGATCTTCGGCGGGGAGGCGTGCCCGCCCGAGCTCGCGGCCCGGCTCGTGCACGACGACCGCGAGGTGTGGAACACGTACGGCCCGACCGAGGCGACCGTCGTCGCGTGCGGCGCGCGGCTCACCGGTGCGGCGCCGGTCCGGATCGGGCACGCGCTCGACGGCTGGGACCTGGCGGTCGTCGCCCCGGACGGGTCGCCCGTCGGCGAGGGGGAGGTCGGCGAGCTCGTCATCGGCGGCGTCGGGCTCGCGCGGTACCTCGACCCCGTGAAGGACGCCGAGCGGTTCGCCCCGGCGCCCGGCCTCGGGTGGGACCGGGCGTACCGCAGCGGCGACCTCGTGCGGCTCGAGGCCGCCGGGCTCGTGTTCGTCGGCCGCGCGGACGACCAGGTGAAGATCGGCGGGCGCCGCATCGAGCTCGGCGAGGTCGACGCCGCGCTCGCGGACCTGCCCGGCGTCGCCGGGGCGGCCGCGGCCGTGCGGCGCACCCCTGCCGGCACGGCCGTGCTCGTCGGCTACCTGCTGCCCGCCCCCGGCGTCGACCTCGACCTCGACGCGTGCCGCGCACGCCTGCGCGAGCGGCTGCCCGCCGCGCTCGTCCCGCTGCTCGCGACCGTCGAGACGCTGCCGACGCGCGGGTCCGGCAAGGTCGACCGGGACGCGCTGCCGTGGCCCCTGCCGCAGGTCGCGACCGACGACGCCGGCCCGCAGGGGCTCAGCGGGACCGCCGCGTGGGTCGCCGTGCGCTGGACCGGGGCTCTCGGTGCTCCCGTGACCGGGCCCGGGGACGACTTCTTCGCCGCCGGCGGTGGCAGCCTCGTCGCCGCGCAGCTCGTCTCCGCGCTGCGCGAGCGGTTCCCGACGGCCACCGTCGCGGACGTCTACGAGAACCCGCGGCTGCGCGACCTCGCCCGGCGGCTCGACGAGCTCGACACCGGACCGGTCCGCACGCAGCGCGACGTGCGGCCCGTGCCCCGGCGCGCGCAGGCCGTGCAGTGGCTGCTCGGCCTGCCGCTCGCGCTCCTCGTCGGGCTGCGCTGGCTCACGTGGGCGCTCGCGGGCGCGGGCGTCCTCGCGGCGACCGGGGCGTCGTGGGCGCCGACCGTGCCGGGCGTCTGGTGGTGGGTCGCCGCGGGCTGGCTGCTGCTCGTCAGCCCCTTCGGCCGCCTGGGCTCGACCGTCCTGGTCGCGCGCAGCCTGCTGCGCGACGTCCGGCCCGGCACGTACCCGCGAGGTGGCTCGGTGCACCTGCGGCTGTGGTTCGTCGAGAGCTGGGCGGGGGCCGCCGGGGCGGGCAACCTGTCCTGCGCGCCCTGGACCGCGGTGTTCGCGCGCGCGCTCGGGGCGAAGGTCGGCAAGGACGTCGACCTGCACGCGTTCCCGCCGGTCACGGGCCTGCTGACGCTCGGCAACGGGTGCGCGGTCGAGCCCGAGGTGGACCTGCGGGGGCACTGGCTCGACGGCGACGTGCTGCACGTCGGGCGCGTGCGGATCGACAAGCGGGCCACCGTCGGGACGCGCAGCACCCTCGCTCCCGGCACGCGCGTCGGCCAGGGCGCGCAGGTCGGCGCCGGGTCCGCGGTGCTCGCGTCGGTGCCGCCCGGCGAGCTGTGGACCGGCTCGCCCGCGCAGCTCGTGGGCCCGGCGAGCGAGGGCTGGCCGCACCGGCGTGCGCCGCGCGGGCGGGCCTGGGTCGGCGTGTACGGCGCGACCGCCGGGGTGCTGGCCGCGATCCCCGTCCT
>NZ_BIMR01000408.1 GCF_004306155.1 Cellulomonas biazotea | reverse complement strand
GCCGGTGCACCGGCCAGAACATCGGCAGGGACATGACGGCGACACCGGCGGTCGTCCCCCATGCCAGGACCTGCAGCGCGTCCTGCCCCGCGGCTGCCGGGTCGTCCCACTCGCCCCGCGCCATGGCGCCGTACACGGCGTAGACCGCGATGACGACGACCGACGACATGACGGGCGCGAACGCGGGCCAGAAGAACCGCTTGTGCGCCTGCAGCACCGCGTACAGCAGGACCGCGACGCCGTAGAGCGGCACCTGCACCGCGAACACCACGACGAAGAACCGCAGGAGCTCCCGGTGGGCGTCGTCGAGGCCCGGCCACACCGCCGCGATCGGACCCGCGAGGAGCGCGAGCAGCGCACCGACCGGCACGAGCACCAGCAGCGTCCAGCCGAGCGCCGCGGACGCGACCGCATCGACGTCCCGACGCAGCCCCCGGGCGACCGGCAGGGCGAGCAGCGGGATCAGCGCCCCGGCGAGCGCACCGCCCGCGGCCGCCTCGAACACGATGTTCGGCAGCATGTTCGCGGAGTTGTACGTGCCGCTGATCGACCCCGCGCCGACCGCCCCGGCCTGCACGAGGTACCGGCCGAAGCCGAGCACCCGGCTCAGGACGGTGATCGCGGCGATCATCGCCGCGGCACCGCCGAGCCCGCCGAGGACGCGGCGAGCCGTGGGGCTCACGCCGGTCCGGTCGTCGTCGGACGCGTCCCGTCCGCGACCGGAACGGCTGCTCCCCCGGCGGACGGCGTGGTCGACCCCGCCGTCGCCCGCGGGCGCCGCCCCCAGGCGTCGACCTCGCGCAGACCCGGGGTCCGCTCGATGACCTGCGTGAAGCTGACCTTCTCGCTCGCGAGCGTCAGGGCGGTCACGACCGCCAGCGCACCGACGCGCACCGCGCGCGGCGCCCCGAGCACGACCGCGGCACCGAGCGCCGCACCCAGCGCGTTCGCGCCGCCGTCGCCGAGCATGTCGTGCTCCGCGAGGTCCTGCTCGACCGCGGCACCCGCGGCACCGAGCACACCGGCCGCGGCACCGGCACCGGCGCCCGCACCGAGGGCCAGCGGCAGCGCGACGACGGCCGACGCCTTGAGCGCGCGCCCTGGCCGCAGGTCGAGGAGGTTGACGAGGTTCGCGCTCGCCGCGACGAGCGCACCCGACACGGCGACGTCCGCGGCCCAGCCGAGCGTGGACCGTCGGGCGCCGTCACCGTCGCGCCACGGCGTCGCGACGGCGGCGGCCACGAGCGCGCCCGCACCGATCCCGAGGACCTTGAGGCCGCCCGTCGTGACCTCGCCGCGTGCCAGCGCTCCCAGGTGCCCGCGCAGACCCTTGCGGCGCGCCTCGGTGTCCTCCGTGAGGTCGTCGACGATCCCGAACGCCGCGCCGGCGCCCGTCGCCACGGTGAGCGCCGCGGCCGCACGCGCGGAGGGCGCACCGACGACGGCACCGGCGAGCAGCCCGGCCGCGACGGCGGGACCCTCCAGCATGCTCACGGGCTCGCCCCGGTGGTTCGTCCGCGTCCAGCGCTGGGCCCCGCCGGGGGCCTGGGCGTCGAGCAGACCGCGCGTCACCGACGTCGCGGCCGCAGCCGCCGCGGCCGCGACGAGCCGGCGCAGCACGCCGACGCTCACCCCTGCGTCCCCTCGGTCCCGCTGTCTCCG
>NZ_BIMR01000407.1 GCF_004306155.1 Cellulomonas biazotea | reverse complement strand
GCGCGCCTCGAGCAGGGCCGCGTCCAGCGCCGCGCGGTCGTCGGGCACGAGGTGCGCGTCCGTCACGCCCGCGTACCGCGCGAGCGCCCGCGCGACGGCCTCCCCCGGTCGCGCACCGGCGGCCGACGAGCGCACCCGGTTGACCACCACGACGCGGTTCAGGCCGAGGCCCAGGTCCGTGAGCTCGCCGAGCCCGCGCACCAGGCGCTGGATGCCCACCGGATCGGCACCGCCGACGACCACCACGACGTCGGCCGCCTCGAGCGCGCTCAGCGTCGCGCCGTTGCGCTGCGGAGCGCGCGTGTCGAACGTGATCGCCTCGTCCGACTCGAGGCAGAAGCCGCAGTCCACGACCGTCCACCGGGCCAGCGAGCGGGCGAGGGGCCACACCGCGTCGAGCGAGGACGCCGGGAGCTCGGGCCAGCGGTCGGCGCGCGACACGCCCGACAGCACGCGCAGCCCCGGACTGAGGACCGGCGCCAGCCGTGCCAGCGTGTGCAGGTCGAGTGCCCCCTGGCCCGCGGCACGCGCCGCCGCGGCGAGGCCGGGCGCCTCGTCGAGCAGCCCGACGACCTGCGCGACGCAGCCGCCGTACGTGTCGGCGTCCACGAGCAGCGCCGACCCGCCGGTCGCGGCGAGCTCGGCCGCGACGTTGACGGCGACGGTCGTCCGGCCGGGAGCCCCGGTGGGACCCCACACCGCGACGACCGACCCGTCCACCGCGGGCACGCCCGGGGTCGCCTCGGGCTGTCGGGTCCCCGCGGCCGGGACGGGTCGAGCGGGTGCGGTACCCGCGTCGAGCGCCGCCAGGGCGCCCTGCACGAGCTCGCCCGCGCCCTCCTCGTCCCGCGGCGACTCCGCGAGGAGGTCGACTCCGAACGCCTGCAGGCGTTCCGTGAGCCACGGCCGGCCCGGGTCGGCGACGCCGACGACCGTGACTCCTGCCCGGTGCAGCACGTCGACCGACTCGCGGTCGAGCAGGTCCAGCCCGACCGACACGACCGCGATCCGCCCCAGGCCCGCCTCCGCGGCCGCGAGCAGCTCGGTGAGGTCGGCGCAGCGCCGCGTGACGCTCAGCCGGCCGCCGGACCCCTCGACGGCCTGCACGATGATCGACTCCGCGGAGCCCTGGACGGCGCACAGCACCCCGACCGACACGTCAGCCCCCCGTCCCGGGCACGGGCACGACGTCGACGACGCCCGCGCCCGCGAGTGCCCCGAGCACCGTCGGCAGCCGGTCGGACGGGACGAGCACCTGGACGACGCTCGCGCCGCCCACCGCGAACGCCCCCTCGGGCGTCGACACCTCGGCGACCGTCAGGTCGCCCGCGAGCTCGTGCGGCTCGGTGGCCGGTGCCGGCGACCCGCTCGCGCCCTGCGGCGGCTCCGGGACGAACCACAGGTCGACCTGCGCCCCCGTGACGATCCCCCGCGCCGGCGCATGCGTCAGCGGGACCGCGACGGGCCGCACGTCGACGCCCTGGGCGTCGCCCAGGGCGCCCCGCGGGACGATCTCCCCGGCTGCGACGACCCGCTGGACCACGGCCTGCTCCGGCAGGGCCACGTCGGCCCGCAGGTAGCGGTCCAGGTCCACCGTGCCGAGCTGGACGTCGACGACGGCGAGGCCGTCCGCGGCGACCCGGTCGCCCGGCACCAGCGCCTCGCGCGCCACGTACACCGGGACGGTGGCCTGCGCCGCGCGCACGGCCCAGGACCCGAGCGCGACCGACCCCGCGACCATCGCGACGCCGGCGAGCAGCCGGGGGTCGCGCCAGCCCGGTCGCCTCAGCCGTGGCGCCACCGGCGCGGGCAGGTCCAGCACGGTCGTGTCCATGTCTCCCCTGACGTCGTGGGTGCAGCAGGCGCCCATCCCGCCGATCCGGCGGCAGGCGCGGAGGAAGGATTGTGGACAAACCGGTCGGCGCGCCACCGCGTGCCAGACTGCGGGCATGGCCTCGAGGTTCCTCACGCTCGCCGACGTCACCGAGATCCTCAACATCTCGGCGCCGCAGGCCTACGCGCTGGTGCGCTCGGGCGAGCTGCCCGCGATCCAGATCGGCGGCCGTGGGATCTGGCGGGTCGAGGCGGCCGAGCTCGAGAGCTACATCCAGCGCATGTACGAGCAGACCCGGGCCCGCGCGACGGCGGAGTCGTCGGAGACCTCGGCCTGACGCCCCGGCAGGGCCCGGCCCTGCCGTCACCGAGGAAGGCGATCCTCGGCGCCTCGCCGGCCCGACAGCCGCGTGTCCCCCGACGGGCGGTGCGCGGGGCGCAGACGGTGGGTCAGCCCGCGACCCGTCAGCCGCGTGCCCCCGACGGAGGGCGCGGAGGGCGGGTCACCCCGTGCGGACGGTCGTGATCGCCGCGAACGGCACCGCCCAGACCGGGCGTCGCCCGGGGGCACCGTCGAGCCCGCCCACGTCGACGTGGTCAGCCCCGACACCGTCCAGGCGGCCGACCACCTCGTCCCCCGCCACGCCCACCCGCACGACCGCGCGGTCACGGGCGAGCGCGCGCAGCGCGTGACCGAGCCCCAGGCGCCGCTCGACCGCACCCGCCGCCGGCGCCGCGTGCGCCCCCAGACCCCCCACGGCGACGACCGCACCCACCGGCACCAGCGCACGCTGCGCACCGCCGAGGTCCAGCAGCACCCACTCGTGGGCCACGTCGACCAGCGTGCCGCGCAGGGGCTCGCCGGCGGCCAGACGCAGCGCGACCGCTGAGCCCTGCGCGGCACGGAGCCGGTCGACGAGGCCGACGGTCGCGCGCTCGGCCCGCGTGAGCTCGGCGACGTCCGCCCGCAGTGCCGCGGTCCGGGCGGCGGCGAGCTGCGCCTCCATGTCGTCGAAGAGGGCTTCCCAGCGCACGCGGTCACGGTAGCGGCCGGCGGTGGTGCCACCGTCGCCGCCTCCCGGATCGCGGACCGGGCTGGACGCCACAGCCCCGCATCCACTACACCTACGTGCACCAGTCGTCATCAAACGACATCAAACGCGCTTCACAGGGAGCAAACGGATGCAGCAGCAGCGAACGTCATCACGGTCACCGCACCGGCGCGAGCGGGGCGTCGCCGTCCTGGGGCTCGCGAGCGGCGCCGTCGTCGCCGGTGCGCTCGCCGGACTGCTCGCCGTACGCGTCCGTGACCTGGCGGGCCCGGGCGGCGGCGCGTGGCGCATCGAGTCGGCCGTCGAGCTCGCGGTCGCCGGCGTCGGCTCGCTCGTCGCCGCGTGGCTCGCGCTCTCCGCTGCCGTCGCGCTGGGCTGCGTGCTGGCGCGGCTCGTGGGCTCGTCCTGGCGTCTCGGCGAGCAGGCCGTGCAGCGGTTCGCCCCCACGCTCGTCCGCCGCGTGCTCGTCCTGGGCATCGGCGCCGGTCTGGGCCTGGCGGGGGCGACCACGGCCGGTGCCGCCACGACGCCCGCCCCCGCCCCCGTCGAGACGACCGTCGCGGCCGTCGCGACCACCCCGCCGACCGACCTCGGCTGGTCGCCCACCGCCGCCACCACCGTGACGTCCGCGGCGACGCCGTGGGCCTCGGGCACGACGGTCGACCCGGCGGCGACCCCGTCGGCTCCGACCGGCGGTACCGCGTCCTCGAGCCCTTCGGCGGACACCCTGCCGGCCCCGGGAGCGGTCGAGCCGTCCACGGCGACCGGAGGCGCTCCCACTGGCCCGACCGACAGCGCGACCCCCGCCGGCGTCGGTGAGCCCGCGGCATCGACCGCGGCGGCCCCGGTGCCGCACCCGACGGTCCCTGCGGGCACCAGCACGCCGTCGGAGACGACTCACGGCCCCGTGTCGTCCGGGACGGGCTCGACGGGAGCCACAGCCGCGAACGTCGCGGTGTCCGACACGGCCGGAACCGTCGACGCCCGGGGAGCCGTCGGTGGTGCGACGGCCACGCACGCCGCGGACGCCCCCACGACGACGACCGCAGCGCCCGTCGCCGCGCCGGCCACCACGGTCGTGGTGCAGGCCGGCGACACGCTCTGGGCGATCGCCGCGCGCCACCTGCCCCCCGACGCCTCGGACGCCGCGATCGCCCGCGAGTGGCCCCGGTGGCACGCGCTCAACGCGGACGTCGTCGGCGCCGACCCCGACCGCCTTCTCCCCGGCCAGGTGCTCACCGTGCCGGCGACGACCGGGACGGACGCCCGATGAGCGCGCTGACGGTCGACGACGTCGTGACCCCCGCGGAGCGCGTGTTCGCGCGCGCCGGCCACGGTCCGCTCGCGACGACCGCGCACACCGCGTCGTACGCCGCTCGCGGCCCCGTGGCCGACGACGCACGGGACCCCGAGCCGCCCGTCGCACCCGGCGTCCGCGCACCCGGGACCACCCGGAGCGCCGGGCCGCGCGCCCGGCTCGTCCGCGCCGCGGAGCCCGCCCGGGTCGAGCG
>NZ_BIMR01000406.1 GCF_004306155.1 Cellulomonas biazotea | reverse complement strand
CGTCGTCGGTGCCGCGCAGCCCGGGCTCGTCCACGACGCGACGCTCGTCGGGGAGGTCGACGTCGAGCACGCCGGGGCCGCCCGGACGCTGCGCCTGGTCGGTGCGCCCGGCAAGGACGGCGTCGCGCTGATCTTCTCCGACGAGGCCGACGGCATCGCCGGGTGGCGCGTCCTGCAGGCGACCCGCCCGGCGGAGGGGGCCGCGACGATCCGGCTCGACCTCAACCGCACCCTCAACCTGCCGTACGTCTTCACCGACCACGGCACGTGCCCGTCGCCCGTGCTCGGCAACCACCTGCCGTTCGCCGTCGAGGCCGGGGAGCGCGCACCGAGGAGGCACTCGTGAGCACCATCGACCTGCGCCACGACGACGTCCAGCGGCGCGTCGCCGACGTCGTCCCCGTGCCCGTCCTCGACGAGGCCCGGACCGTCCCGGCCACCGCGACCGGGCGCGACGAGCTCGAGCGGCTGCGCGTCACGCCCGCCCGGCACCCGGCCCGGTGGGTCGCGACGGCGGCCGTCGCCGTCCTGCTCGCCATGGTCGTCAGCTCCCTGGTGAGCAACGAGAAGTGGGGCTGGGACGTCGTCTCGCAGTACCTCACGTGGCCGTCGGTGATCGAGGGGCTGTGGGGCACGATTCGGCTCACCGCCGTCGCCGCGGTCGTCGGGTTCGGCCTCGGCACCGTCCTCGCGCTCATGCGGCTGTCGCGCTCGCCGCTCCTGCAGTCCGTGGCGTGGGCGTACGTGTGGGTGTTCCGGTCGGTGCCGCTGATCCTGCAGCTGCTGCTCTGGTACAACCTCGCGTACCTCTACCCGACGCTCACGCTCGGCATCCCGTTCGGTCCCGCGTTCACCGAGTTCGGCACGCTCGACGTCGTCGACAAGTTCGGTGCCGCGATCCTCGGCCTCGGGCTCTCGCAGGCCGCGTACTCCTCGGAGATCGTGCGTGCCGGGATCCTCGGCGTCGACCAGGGCCAGCACGAGGCCGCCGCCGCGCTCGGCATCCCGCGCGCCCGGCAGCAGTGGCGGATCGTCCTGCCGCAGGCCATGCGCACCATCGTCCCGACGTCCGTCAACGAGGTCATCGGGCTGGTCAAGGGCACGTCCGTCGTCTACGTCCTCGCGTACGGCGA
Source organism: Cellulomonas biazotea (assembly GCF_004306155.1). GTDB lineage: Bacteria > Actinomycetota > Actinomycetes > Actinomycetales > Cellulomonadaceae > Cellulomonas > Cellulomonas biazotea. Next base: position 2,307 of record NZ_BIMR01000406.1, on the reverse strand, counting down.
GCTGTTCTACACGGTCGGCGTCATCTACGGCCGCAACCTGCAGGTCGTCCCGCTGCTGCTCGTCGCGGGCATCTGGTACCTCGTCCTGACGACCGTCCTGACCGTCGCCCAGTTCTACCTGGAGCGGCACTACGCCCGCGGCGCGCTGCGCACGCTGCCCCCGACGCCGCTGCAGAAGGCGCGCTGGAACGTGCTGCTGGCGTGGGCGCGCGTCACCGGGCGTCCCGTGCACGCGAGCGTCCCGCCGGGCTTCGGCTCGCGTGGTGCGCAGCGCGGCCCGGTCACCGCCCGCGCGGGCGGCCCCCGACGAGACGAGGGAGGTGCGGCATGACCGCCGCGACCAGCACCACCGACCGCACCGCGGGCGGGCTGCTCGAGGTGCACGGCGTGCACAAGAGCTACGGCACGCTCGAGGTCCTGCAGGGCGTCGACCTCGTGGTCCGCCCCGGCGAGGTGACCGTCGTCATCGGCCCGTCCGGGTCCGGCAAGTCGACCCTGCTGCGCGTCATCAACCACCTGGAGAAGGTCGACCGCGGGTTCGTCGCCCTCGACGGCGACCTCATCGGGTACGCCCGCCGCGGCGACACGCTTCGGGAGCTCAAGGAGAAGGACATCCTGCGGCAGCGCACCCGCATCGGGTTCGTCTTCCAGTCCTTCAACCTGTTCCCGCACCTCACGGCCCTGGAGAACGTCACCGAGGCGCCGATCTCCGCGCAGGGCCGCCCGCGTGCCGAGGTCGAGGCCGAGGCGCGCGTGCTCCTGGAGCGCGTCGGGCTCGCCGACAAGGCCGACGCCCGCCCCCGGCAGCTCTCGGGGGGCCAGCAGCAGCGCGTCGCGATCGCCCGCGCCCTCGCGACCCGGCCCCAGGTGCTGCTGTTCGACGAGCCGACGTCCGCGCTCGACCCCGAGCTCGTCGGCGAGGTCCTCGACGTCATCCAGGACCTCGCGCACGGCGGCACGACCATCGTGCTCGTCACGCACGAGATCGCGTTCGCGCGGCAGATCGCCGACACCGTCGTCTTCATGGACGGCGGCCGCGTCGTCGAGCAGGGCCCGCCGGCCGAGGTGCTCGACGCCCCCCGCCACGCCCGCACCCGGGCGTTCCTCGACAAGGTCCTGTGACCTCGTCGTCCCACCCCGCAGACCGCACCATCCGCACCACCCGCACCAACCCCAGCCGTCCCCGCCCCGAGGGACCGTACGAGAGGCCTGACCGATGACCCTGAGCACCCGCCCCCGCCGAGCCCCCGGGCGCGCACGAGCGGTCGCCGCCGCCCTGGCGCTGCCGCTGGTCCTGACGCTCGCCGCGTGCTCGTCGAGCGCCGACGCGCAGGAGCCAGCCGCCGGCGGCGACCTGCAGGAGGCCGCCGAGGCCGCCGGCCTGGAGGTCAACACGACCGCCGAGCAGGACCGCATCCGCACCACCGAGTCGCCCGAGGCCATCGCGCTGCTGCCCGACGCCTACAAGGACGTCGACACCCTCAAGGTGTCGGTCTCCGCGTACGTCGCGCCGCTCGCGTTCCTCGCCGACGACGAGAAGACGCCCATCGGCAACGAGACCGACATCGCGCAGCTCATCGGCGACGCGCTCGGCAAGGACATCGAGTGGGAGGTCAAGGCCTGGGCCGACTGGCCGCTCGCGCTGCAGTCCGGCGACGTCGACGCGTCGATCTCGAACATCACGGTCACCGAGGAGCGCAAGGAGCTGTACGACTTCGCGTCGTACCGCAACGACCAGCTCGGCTGGCTCACGAAGGCCGACAGCGAGCTCGAGTCGATCACCGAGCCCGCCGACATCGCGGGCCTCACGGTCGCCGTCGGCTCGGGCACGAACCAGGAGAAGATCCTGCTCGCGTGGGACGCGGAGAACACGGCCGCGGGCCTGGACCCGGTCAAGGTCGAGTACTTCGAGAACGACGGCGACACGATCCTCGCGCTGCAGTCCGGCCGCATCGACGTCTCGTTCGGCCCGAACGCGACCGCCGCGTACAAGGTGCGCGTCTCGCCCGACGAGTTCAAGGTGGTCGGGACGCTCAACGGCGGCTGGCCCAACACCGCGCAGATCGCCGCCGCGACCCTCAAGGGCAACGGCCTGTCCGCCGCGTTCACGGCGGCGCTCAACCACGCGATCGAGGACGGCTCGTACGCCGAGGTCCTCGACCGCTGGGGCCTGACCGACGAGGCCATCGAGAAGTCCGAGGAGAACCCGCCCGGGCTGCCCAAGACCGAGTGACCCCCGCGGGGAGCCGCTCGAGACCGGTCCCTGGGGGACGGTGACCGGTCGCGGGGGGGGGGGGGGGGGGCGCC
>NZ_BIMR01000405.1 GCF_004306155.1 Cellulomonas biazotea | reverse complement strand
GCGCGTCGGCGAGGCGGCGGCGCCCGCGCGTCGGCGAGGCCGGGGCGCCGCGCTCGGCGGTCGCCCCGGCCGGTCGCGCGTCAGGCCTCCGCGAGGATCGCGTCGATCTGGCCGAGGGCGCCGGTGATGCCCTCGAGCATCCCCATCGCGACGACCTCCTCCATCTGCTCGAGGGTGTCGAACCGCGAGGTGATGGTCATGCGCGTGCCGGTCGCGGTGCCGTCGAGGGTCACGGTGCCGTGGATGACGGGCCCGCCCTCCTGGGGCTCACCGGAGTCGTCGGCGAAGCCGTCGTCGAACGCGAGCCCGTCGGTGGGCGAGATGCGCGTGAACCGCCACCAGCCGTGGGCCTTCTCGCCCTCGGGTCCGGTCATGTAGTAGCGCGCCTCGCCGCCGGCGACGAAGTCGTGGTGGACGAACGTGGCGGGCCAGGTCGGCGGCCCCCACCACCGCTCGAGCTTGCGGGGGTCGGCCCAGACGTCCCACACCTTCTCCGGCGGTGCGGCGAGCTCGGTGGCGACGACGAGCGTGAGGGTGTCGACGTCCTTGCGGCTCTCGACGACGGTCATGTCTCTTCTCCTTCGGCCAGCAGGGCGTGGATGCGGTCGAGGCGTCCGCGCCAGATCTCCTCGTAGGCGTCGAGCAGCCGGGACGCGGCCCGGATCGCCTCGACGTTGCCGCGCACGAGCCGTTCGCGGCCGTGCGTGTGCTTGGTGACGAGCGCCGCGCGCTCGAGCACGGCGACGTGCTTCTGGACGGCGGCGAAGCTCATGTCGTACCGCCGGGCCAGGGCGGACACGGACTCCTGCTCGTGCAGGACGCGCCGGACGATGTCCCGGCGGGTGCGGTCGGCGAGGGCGGCGAACACCCGGTCGACGTGGTCCATGTCCATTCCTACAACCATGTGGTTGTACGTTACGCCGGTGTCGTCGCGACCACAACACCCCGCCGGGAGAGCCGGCCCGGCAACCCGATCGAGCCGACCCTGCTGAGCGCGAGCGGGCTCACACCCCGCGGGTAGCCGCGAGGCGCCCGTCCTCGACCGCCGCCACGAGCTCGGCGTGGTCGCGCTCCGTCCGCTCCGCGAACGCGTGCGCGGCGTCCGCGAACGCCTCGTCGGCGACGCCCGAGCCGCCGAGGTACGCCCCGATCGCGATCGCGTCGCCCGCACGCGCGTGCGCCCGGGCCAGCGTCCACGCGCACACCGCGGCGTACCGCTCCAGGCCCGCGGGCCGCGCCTCCGAGAGGTCCAGCGACCCCTTCCAGTCCCGCAACTGCCGGACGTAGTAGTCACGCGGCACGCCGTCGACCCCCGGGGAGCTCTGCCAGCCGAGCATCGCGTCGCTCGCCGCCTGCATGAGCCGCTGCCCCTCGACGACCCGCTGGCCGTGGTGCGCGTACCGGCCCGGGCCCGCGAACGGCTCCAGGACCGACGCCTGCGCCTCCTTCGCCTGCAGCACCAGGGCATCGTCCGCGTCGACCCCCTGCAGCAGCACGACGAACGCGCGCGTCCCGACGCTGCCGACCCCCACGACCTTGCGTGCCACGTCGACGACCCGGTACCGGCCCGCGAGGTGCCGGCGGTCGGGCGAGAGCGTCGAGCGGTAGTCCGTCAGCAGGTCGGCGATCCCCTGCCGGAACTGCGCCGCCTCCTGCGCCGTGAGGATCGACTCGAGCGTCGACACGAGCGGCGGGTCGTCGACGAACCGGTGCTCGCCGTCCACGACGACCGTGAGCTTCGACAGTGCCTGCAGGTGGTCACGCCGGCGGGCCTTCTGGACGACCTCGCGGGTCCGGCGACCGGCCGACCGCCCCATGTCGTCCGCGACGTCGACGAGGTCGTCCACGTCGGCCCGCGCGTACCAGACGGCCAGCGAGCTCTGGCTCGCGAACTCGCGCACGGCCTCCCGGTACGCACGCGCGGCCCGGACGACGACCTCCCGGCGCCGCCGCGCGCCGACGTCCACGGCCCGCGCGGCCAGGTCGACGCTCGCGAGCAGCCGCTTGACGTCCCACTCGAACGGCCCGGGGTGCGTCTCGTCGAAGTCGTTGAGGTCGAACAGCAGCCGCCGCTCGGGCGACCCGTACACCCCGAAGTTCGACAGGTGCGCGTCGCCGCAGAGCTGCGTCACCAGACCCGTGCCCGGCGAGGCCGCGAGGTCCGCCGCCATGACCAGCGCGGTCGCCCGGTAGAACGCGAACGGCGACTCCGCCATCCGCCCGTGCCGCAGCGCGAGCAGGTCCGGCAGGCGGCTGCGCTCCTGCTCGACGATCAGCGTGAGCGCGTCGGGGCGTCCGTCGCGCGGCGCCAGGTCCGCGAGCGCCTCGCGCGGCAGCCGCCGGCGGGCGCGCTTCCCGGCCGCCTCCCGCTCGGCACGCGTCCGTCCCGTCGCCAGGTCCTCGTCCTCGTCGACCGTCACGACCTGCCCCTTCCCCGAGCCGGTACCGCGGACGCTACTCCGCGGCGCCCGAGGTGCCCAAGGGTGCGACGACCTGCCCGACGGGCGGCGTCAGGACCGCAGCGACTCCGCCGACTCGTGCAGCCGCCGGGCCGTGACCTCGAGCTCGCGCGTCGCGGACCGGATCGTGCCGATGCCGTCCGACGCCCGCTGCTGCGCCTCGCCGACCACCCGCAGGTTCTCGGCGATGCCGCGCCCACCGGACGCCGCCTCGCTCACGGCGTTCGCCATGGCCGACGTCGTCGCGGTCTGCTCCTCGACGGCGCCCGCGATGGTCGTCTGGAAGTCGTTGATCTTGCCGACGACGTCGTGGATCTGCTCGATCTCCCGCGTCGCGAGCGCCACGGCCGACTGGATCGCGTCGACCCGCTGCCCGATGTCGCTCGTCGCCTTGCTGGTCTCCGCCGCGAGCTCCTTGACCTCGCCCGCGACGACGGAGAAGCCCTTGCCGGCCTCCCCCGCGCGTGCGGCCTCGATCGTCGCGTTGAGGGCCAGCAGGTTCGTCTGCTCGGCGATCGCGGTGATGGCCTTGACGACGCTGCCGATCTGCGCGGACGACTCGCCGAGCTGCTGCACGGTGCGCGACGTGCGCGCGGCGATCTCGACCGCCTCCGCCGCGACGACCGCCGCCTGGCTCGCGTTGCGCGCGATCTCGTGGATCGACGCGCCCATCTGGTGGGCGCCGGTCGCGACCATGTCGATGCTCTGCGCGACGTCCCCGGCACTCGTCTCGACCGCCGCCGTGAGGCGCGTCGAGTCGTCGGCCGCGCCGGTCAGGACCTCGCTCGTGCCGGCCAGCGCCCGCACCGACTCCTGCACCTCGTGGGCCGCCTGCGTCACCTGCTCCGCCGCCGCGACCGTCCGGTCCAGGGTGTCGTTCAGCGCGACCGCGAGGCCGTCCAGCTCCTTGCCGCGACCCCGGTCGAGCCGCACCCGCGCGTCGCCCGACCGCAGCGCGTGCGTCGCGTCGCCGATGGGCCGCACGATCGACCGCGACACCGCGAGGCTGACCAGCACCAGCAGCACGAGGACCGCCGCACCCGCCCCGACGACACCCCGCGCGTCCGCGACGGCCGCCGCGCGCACGTCGTCCAGGTAGATCCCCGACCCGACGACCCAGCCCCACGGCTCGTACCCCGCGACGTACGAGATCTTGGGCTGCGGCGCCTCCGCGCCCGGCTTCGGCCACTGGTACGCCACGAACCCGGCGCCGTCGGCCTTCACGACGTCCACCATCTCGACGAACAGGTGCTTGCCGTCCGGGTCGGTGTTCTCCGTGAGGTCCGTGCCGTCGAGCTCGGGCTTCATCGGGTGCATGAGCATCATGGGCTGCATGTCGTTGACCCAGAAGTACTCCTCGCCGGAGTACCGCAGCGTGCTGAGCTCGGCCAGCGCGGCCGCCTGGGCCTCGTCGTGGCTCAGCTCGCCGTCCGCCGCGGCCTGCCCGAAGTGCTCCACGACCCCGAGCGCGGTCTCCACGACCGCCCGGGTCGCGTGCTGCCGCTCCTCGACGATGCGGCGTTCGATCCCGCTCACCGCCACGACGACGAGCGCCACCAGACCGGCGGCGGTCAGCAGGGCGAGGGCGAGCAGGCGGGTACGGATGCCGAGGGCGGCGAGACGGGACACGTGTCCTCCGGGTGCGACGGGGGGCTTCGGCCCTCTCGTCGGCCGCCACGGCGGACACCTGAGCGCTTTGCCCGGGTGAAGGCCACGCGGCCCGGCGGTCGGTGAAGGGCTCGCCGGGAGCGGGGACGACCGGGCTGGACCGATGGCCCAACGTCGAGCAGTGGTGGCTGGCCTGCACCGAGCTGGCGCGGCAGACGCTGGCGTACATGTCCACCGCACGGCGCGCGCACGAGTAGGTGACGCCTGACCTCGAGGGACGCGGCCCGGACGTCGTGGCGGGCGCAGATCGCGTGCCGCCGGCGGCAGATCGCACGGCAGCGCTCTGAGCTGACCCTCGACGATCGGCGGAGGGCGTGGGATTCGAACCCACGAGGACGGGGGTGTCCCGCCCCAACGGTTTTCAAGACCGTCTCTTTCGGCCGCTCAGACAGCCCTCCCGGCGCCGTCCGGAGCCCCTGCCGGGGCGAGCCCGGACGCTCCGGCGACGAGTCTCCCACAGCGCCACGACGCGTCGGGGCGGCCCGGCCAGCGCGTCCGCCCGGGGACGTCGGCGGTGGCTCCTAGCCTGGTGCGGTGCCCACGACCACCACGACGCTGACCGACCGCCTCGTGCTCGCCGCCCCGACGCAGGCCGACCTGCCGGCGCTGCACGCCCTGCACGCCGACCCGGCGGTCTGGGAGCACCTCCCGTCCGGTCGGCACACGGAGATCGCGATGACCCGGTCGATGCTCGACCGGGCGGAGGCGGGCTGGCGGGCGCACGGCCTCGACATCTGGACGGTCCGCCGCCGCGACGACCCTGAGGGCGCGCTCGTCGGCGTCGGCGGGTGCAGCGTCCGCGCGGGCGTCGCGTGGAACGTGTACTACCGGCTGGCTCGCGACGCGTGGGGGCACGGCTACGCGCAGGAGCTCGTCGCCGCGGGCCGGACCGCGGCCGCACGGCTGCGGCCCGAGCTGCCCGTCGTCGCCTACCTGCTCGAGCACAACGAGGGGTCGCGGCGGGCGGCCGAGCGCGCCGGGTTCCAGCTCGTGTGGCGGGGCCCGGACGCCGGCAACCCGGACCCGGCGGCGGTCCGCCTGGTGTACGCCGACCGCCCGCTGTCGCCGGAGGCGCTGCGCGTCTACCGCGAGCTGACCTGACCGGTCGTCACGCCGCGGGGGGCGCCTGCTCCCACCAGCGGTCGGGCCAGCCCGGGCTCACGACGTCCAGCCCGTAGAGCGTGGCCGCCTGCGCGAGGGGCAGGTCGTACGTCGCGACCTCGCCGACCTCCGGGTGCGCCACCGCGGCACCGACGTGCAGGGCGACGAACGACGGCAGGACGTTCGACACGCGGGCGGCGGCCCGCAGCGACTGGTCGGAGAACCGCACCACCTCGACACGGTCGGTGACGTCGTGCGCGACGCCGTGCGCCTCGACGCCGCGCGGCCGGGCGACGCGACGCAGCTCGCTCACGCCGAGGAAGGTCGTGACGAGCCGGTCCTCGTGCTCCGCGACCCACGCCAGCCAGTCGTCCCGGCAGGGTGCGCCGTCGAGGTAGCGCGTGAGCGCGGACCCGTCGACGTACACGCGCGTCCGCGCGACCGGCTCGGGCGCCCCGGGACCGTGGTGGTCGGACGGGGCAGGCGGTCCGACGCTCGCCGTCGGCGCGGACACGGGCGCGAACGGGTGCGACACCCGGAACGGCTCGACCGGGCCCTGCACGTCGGGGCCGGTGACGGGCTCGACCGGCCCGAGCGGGCCCGACGGCTCGTCGTCGAGCGGCACCCGCGGGCTCGGCAGCACCGACGTCCGGACCACCTGCCCGGGCGACCCGTCGGCGCGCCCGGGCGCGCCGTGGCGCACGGCGGGCGGTCGGGGCGCGGTCAGGGTCACCTCTCCATGATCGCTCACGGCTGCACGACCCCTCGCGGGACCACGACGCGCCCGCACCGACGCCGA
>NZ_BIMR01000404.1 GCF_004306155.1 Cellulomonas biazotea | reverse complement strand
GACGACGTCCGGGCGCGTGCACGACGCGGGCGCGGCGGCGCTTCGAGCGGCGGGCGGGCGACTGCGCGGGCTGGCGGGAGGCGCGTCGGGCGCGGACCACGGCGCCGTCGGCCTCGACGACGCCACCGGGCTCGTGCTCGGTGCCGACGTCGTCCTCGACGGCGTGCTCGGCCTCGGCGGCCAGGGCGGGCTGCGGGGACCTGTGGCCGTCCTCGCCGAGGCGGTCGCCGCCGCGGACGACCGGGCGCGGCCCGTCGTGGTCGCCGTCGACCTGCCGTCGGGCATCGGCGTCGACGACGGCAGCGTCACCGGCACCGTCCTGTCTGCCGACGTCACCGTGACGTTCGGCGGCGCGAAGCCCGGCCTGCTGCTGCCGCCCGCGTCGGCCGCCGCCGGTCGGGTCGAGGTCGTCGACCTCGGCCTGGACCTCGACGGGCGCGCCGACGTCGCCGCGCTCGGGCCGGACGACGTCGCCGCGCTGTGGCCCGTGCCCGCGCGCGCCGCGCACAAGTACATCCGGGGCGTCGTCGGGATCGTCGCCGGGACCCGGACCTACCCCGGTGCCGCGGTCCTCGCGACGAGCGGCGCCGCGCTCGCCGGGGTCGGCATGGTCCGGTACGTCGGCGACGCGGGCGACGCCGTCCTCGCGGCGCGGCCCGAGGTGGTCGTCGGCCCCGGGCGGGTCCAGGCGTGGGTGCTCGGTCCGGGTGTCTCGCCCGACGACGCCGCGCAGCGACGCCGGGTCGTGCGCGCGCTCGACGGCGTGCAGCACCGCGGCGAGGCGGCCGTCGTCGACGCGGGCGGCCTCGAGCTGCTGCCCGAGCGTGTCCCGCCGCACGTCGTGCTCACCCCGCACGCCGGCGAGCTCGCCCGGCTGCTCACCGACCGTGGCGCGGAGGTCTCGCGCGAGCAGGTCGAGGCCGAGCCGCTGCGGTGGGCGCGCGAGGCGCACGACCGCACCGGCGCGACGGTCCTGCTCAAGGGCGCGACGACCGTCGTCGTCGGGTCGCACGGCGCCGTCTACGCGCAGTCCGACGCACCGCCGTGGCTCGCGACCGCCGGCGCCGGAGACGTGCTCGCGGGCGTGCTCGGTGCGGTCCTCGCGGCACGCGTCGACGACGTGCACGACGACGCGACCCTCGCGCCCGCGCTCGCGGCCGCGGCGAGCGTCGTGCACGGCCGCGCGGCCCGGCGCGCCAACCCGGACGGGCCCGTGAC
>NZ_BIMR01000403.1 GCF_004306155.1 Cellulomonas biazotea | reverse complement strand
CGGGCCCGCCCGCGACAGGCGGCGTGCCCGTGGTCGCGGACCCGGCCGCCCCGGGCCAGGCGGGCCGTGCTCCCGGGACCGGCTCGCCGCCCGTGCCCGCCCTGGCCGCCGCCGAACCGGTCTTCACGCCCCAGCCCGCCGTCGAGGACGTCCCCGGGCTCGTCGACCAGGTGCGGGCCAGCGGCGTGCGCGTGTCGCTCGTGCGCATGGGCACGGCCCGCCACCTCCCGCCCGGCGTCGGCCTCACCGCGTACCGGATCGCACAGGAGGCGCTGACGAACGTCCTCAAGCACGCCGGCCCCGACCCCCGGGTCACCGTCGTGCTGTCGTGGCGTCCCGACGACCTCATGCTCGAGATCTCCGACGACGGCCGCGGGGCCGCCGCCGACTCCGACGGGCTCGGTCACGGGCTGCTCGGGATGCGCGAGCGTGCCGCGATGTTCGGCGGGACCGTCAGCACCGGACCCCGCCCCGGCGGCGGCTACCGTGTGCGGGCGGTGCTGCCGACCGGCCCCGCCTCACCGGGCAGCGGCACGACGAGCGCGCGACCCGCCCCGCCGACGCCCGACCGGCCCGCGCCGGCCGACCACCCGACCGGACCCACGCGACAGGACGACCGATGACCGAGCCGACCACGACTCCCGTGCGGGTCGCCCTCGTCGACGACCAGCAGCTCGTGCGCGCGGGCTTCCGCATGGTCATCGACTCGCAGCCCGACCTGCAGGTCGTGCTCGAGGCCGGCGACGGCGCGCAGGCGGTCCAGGCGCTCGGGCCCGCCGCGGGCGGCGTCGACGTCGTCCTCATGGACGTCCGCATGCCCACCATGGACGGGCTCACCGCGACCGCCCACATCACCGCCGCGGGCACCGACGCCGCACCCGCGCCGCGGATCATCGTCCTGACGACGTTCGACCTCGACGAGTACGTGCTCGCCGCGATCCGCGCCGGCGCGAGCGGGTTCCTGCTCAAGGACGCCCCGCCGGAGGAGATGCTCGCCGCCATCCGGACCGTGCACCGCGGCGACGCCGTCATCGCCCCGTCGAGCACCCGGCGCCTGCTCGAGCACCTCGTCACGGTGCTGCCGCCCGAGGCGTCCGACTCCCCCAGCGAGCCCGCGCGCCGGGCCGTCGCCGAGCTCACCGACCGCGAGCGCGAGGTCCTCGTGCTCATGGCCAAGGGCCGGTCCAACACCGAGATCGGCCAGGACCTGTACGTCGCCGAGGCCACGGTCAAGACGCACGTCGGCCGGATCCTCGCCAAGCTCAGCGCCCGCGACCGCGTGCAGGCCGTCGTCACCGCCTACGAGACCGGGCTGGTGCGGCCCGGCGAATGACGTCCGGTGCGCCGAGGGTCGCACCGCGGGACCCGCGGCGTCGGTCCCAGGTCGGACCCCGGGGCGTCCGGGAGCAGACCGCGGCCCGACGCGGCGGCCAGGTGCCCCGACCTAGCGTGGACGTGACATCGAGCGCCCGCGTCGACCGACGCGGGCACCACGCCACCCGCCGAGGAGCACCGTGGACACGACCGTGTACGTACCGTCCGGACCGACGCCGGGGACGCCGCCGCCCACCGGTGGCGTCGCCTCGAGCGCGCGAGGGCTGACGAAGGTCTACGGGCAGGGCGCCGCCGCGGTCCGAGCGCTCGACGGCGTCGACGTCGACTTCGCGGCCGGTGCGTTCACCGCGATCATGGGCCCGTCCGGCTCGGGCAAGTCGACGCTCATGCACCTGCTCGCCGGCCTCGACCAGGCCACCTCGGGTGAGGCCGTGCTCGGCACGACCCGGCTGAGCACGCTCGACGACGGCGCCCTCACGCGGCTGCGCCGCGACCGCGTCGGGTTCGTCTTCCAGTCCTTCAACCTGCTGCCGATGTTCACCGCCGAGGCGAACATCCTGCTGCCCCTCGAGCTCGCCGGGGCGCGCCCCGACGCGGCGTGGCTCGACACGCTCGTCGACACCCTGGGCCTGCGGCAGCGCCTCACGCACCGGCCGAGCGAGCTGTCCGGCGGGCAGCAGCAGCGCGTCGCGATCGCGCGCGCCCTCATCGCCAAGCCGGACGTGGTGTTCGCCGACGAGCCGACCGGCAACCTCGACTCCCGGTCCGGCGCCGAGGTGCTGAGCTTCCTGCGCCGCTCCGTCCGCGAGCTCGGGCGCACGGTCATCATGGTCACGCACGACCCGACGGCCGCCGCCTACGCGGACCGCGTCGTGCTGCTCGCCGACGGTCGGATCGCCGGCGACATCGCCGACCCGACCCCCGACGCCGTGCTCGCGGGCCTCGACGCCCTGCGCACCCTCGAGACGACGTCCGAGCCGGCGGTGACGGCCTGATGCTGCGCCTCACCCTCGCGCAGATGCGCAAGAGCGTCGGCCGGCTCTCCGCCGCGGCCGTCGCCATCGCCATCGGCACCGCGTTCCTCGCGGCGACGCTCGTCGCTGGCGACGTCATGCAGCGCACCGGCTACGACTCGGTGACCGCGACCTACGCGCAGGCCGACCTCGTCGTCTCCGACGCCACGACCGACGACCTCGGCACGATCCGCGCGACACCCGGCGTCGAGGCCGCGGCACCGCTGGTCATCGCCGGCACCGAGCTCACCCACGGCGGGCGCTCGACGTACCAGGTGCTGCTCCCCCAGCCCGACGACCCGCGGCTCGAGTCGGTCGTCGTCGCCGAGGGCACGATGCCCACCACCGACGGCGAGATCGCGCTGCCGCAGACCACCGCGGACCGCCTCGAGGCGTCGGTCGGCGACGAGCTCGCGAGCGTCTTCAGCGTCGAGCAGGACGGCGAGTGGGTCGCCACCGAGGAGCAGGTGACGCTCGTCGGGATCGTCGACGACCCGGCCGGCGCCTGGGCCATGTGGGGCGGTGCGGGCATCGCGACTCCCGACGACCTCGCCCGCTGGGGCGGGTTCGGCGACGAACCCGTCGGGGCGGACGTCCTCGTCGTGAGCGACGGGTCCGCGAAGACGCAGGCGGCGCTCGCCGCGGCCCTGCCCGAGGCGGAGGTGCTGACCAAGAGCGAGGCCGCCCAGGAGTCCATCGAGCAGGTCACCGGCAACGGCAACGTGCTGCTCATGGTCGTCCTCGGCTTCGCCGCGATCGCGCTGCTCGTCGCGTCGCTCGTCATCGCGAACACGTTCCAGGTCCTCGTCGCGCAGCGCGCCCGCACCCTCGCGCTGCTGCGCTGCGTCGGGGCCGTCAAGGGGCAGCTCCGCCGGTCGGTGCTGC
>NZ_BIMR01000402.1 GCF_004306155.1 Cellulomonas biazotea | reverse complement strand
GCGCGGGACCGCTGCCCGCGCCGTCCCGACGGGCGTCACGCCCGCCGTCGCGACCCGAGCCGCCCCGACCCGCGCCGCCCTGGGCGGCACGCGGCGCACCGCCGCGCTTGCCGGTCTCGCCGAGGTCCTCGATCGCCTCCGCCGCGAGACCCGCGCGGGTCTGCTGCGACTTCGGCAGCCGGCCCTTGACGCCCTCGGGGATGTCGAGGTCGGCGTAGACGTGCGGCGAGCTCGAGTACGTCTCGACCGGCTCCGGGATGCCCAGGCCGAGCGCCTTGTCGATGAGGCCCCAGCGCGGGATGTCGTCCCAGTCGACGAACGTCACGGCCGTGCCCTTGTTGCCCGCGCGGCCGGTGCGGCCCGTGCGGTGCAGGTACGTCTTCTCGTCCTCGGGGCACTGGTAGTTGACGACGTGCGTGACGTCCTCGACGTCGATGCCGCGCGCCGCGACGTCCGTCGCGACCAGGACGTCGACCTTGCCGTGCCGGAACGCGCGCAGCGCCTGCTCGCGCGCGCCCTGACCGAGGTCGCCGTGCAGCGCGCCCGCGGCGAACCCGCGCTCGACCAGGTCGTCCGCGACCTTCGCGGCGGTCCGCTTGGTGCGCGCGAACACGATCGTCAGGCCGCGGCCCTTCGCCTGCAGGATCCGCGCGAGCAGCTCGACCTTGTCGAGCGCGTGGGCGCGGTACACGACCTGCTTGATGTTCTTGACGGTCTGGCGGCCGTCGTCGTCCGGGTCGGCCGCGCGGATGTGCGTCGGCTGCGTCATGTAGCGGCGCGCCATCGCGACGACCGCGCCCGGCATCGTCGCGGAGAACAGCATCGTGTGCCGCGACGCCGGGGTCGCCGCGAGCAGCGTCTCGACGTCCGGCAGGAAGCCCAGGTCGAGCATCTCGTCGGCCTCGTCGAGCACGACCGTGCGCACGCGCGTGAGGTCCAGGTGACGCTGCTTGAGCAGGTCGATCATGCGGCCCGGGGTGCCGACGACCACGTCGACGCCCTTGTTCAGCGCGTCGATCTGCGGCTCGTACGCGCGCCCGCCGTACACCTGCACGACACGGACGGTGCGGCGCGCGGACGCCGTCGCGAGGTCGCCCGCGACCTGCACCGCGAGCTCGCGGGTCGGGACGACGACGAGCGCCTGCGGCTTGCCGGGGGCGGGCAGGTCGTCGTAGCCGTCCTCACCGGGGGCGACGACCGCGTGGAGCAGCGGGACGCCGAAGCCCAGCGTCTTGCCGGTGCCGGTCTTCGCCTGACCGATGATGTCGTGGCGCGACAGCGCGACGGGCAGCGTCATGGCCTGGATGGGGAACGGCTGCGTGATGCCGGCGTCGGCGAGGGCCTGCACGATCTCGGGACGGACGTCGAAGTCCGCGAACGAGGCGTCGACGGCCTGCACCGAGGAGTACGTGCTGCGCAGGGGACGGGTCAGGGGCTCGGCCAGGGCGCTCGGGGCGGTCGGCTCGGTCGACTGGTCGTCGTCGGGGGCGACGAGGGAGGGATCGGTCGTGGTCACGGTCGCTTCTCACTGCGAAGGGTGGTGGTCCGCGCGCTGTCCGGTGCCACGACGACGGTCGCGGCGTCCCGGGCGACAGCGGACGTCACCACGCGGGTTGGCCGGCAGCCGATCGTGAAAGTGCGCTCGCGAGCCGCGTGCGGACGTGCGTCCGGCGCTGCGCGAGCCGGTCCAGGGACCGGGGACGGCGTCCCCTCCGAGACGACCGGGCAACCGATGTACCCGGACAGACTATCCGACGAGCCTGCGGACCCGGTCGGGGACGCACCGCGTCACACGGGAGGTGCGTCCGGCCTACGATCGTCGGATGACCACGCACGAGCGTCCCGCCGGTCCCGACGACGTCACCGGCACGGCTCCGGCACCCGCGCCCGGGGCAGGAGCCGACGGGGACGCCGGTGCCGACGCCCGCGGCGTGCCCGCGACGGTCGTCGCCGACCCGGCGCGGCTGGCCGACACCGTCGAGCTGCTCGGCCTCGTCGCGCAGCTCGAGCAGGTCGCGTTCGCGCGGCTCGCCGCCGACTCCGCCGTCGCGCCCACGACCGACCAGCGGCTCCAGCTCAGCCGGTTCGCCGCCGCCGCGATCACGCGCCGCGACGCCGTCCTGGCCCGCATCGTCGAGCTCGGCGCCGACCCCGTCGCGGCCATCGGCCAGTTCGACCACGTGCTCGACGACTTCGACGCCCGCACCCAGCCCAGCTCCTGGTGGGAGCGCCTGCTCAAGGCGTACGTCGGGTACGGCGTCGCGGACGACTTCTGCCGGCTCGCGGCCGACGCGCTCGACGAGGAGTCGCGCCGCGTCGTGCTCGCCGTCCTCGACGACGCCGCGCACGCCGAGCTCGCCGTCGCGGAGCTCGACGCCGCGGGAGCCGACGACGGCGTCCTGTCCGCACGGCTCGCGCTGTGGGGCCGCCGGCTCGTCGGCGAGGCCCTCGGGGTCGTGCAGCGGCTGCTCGTCCAGCGTCCGGGTCTCGCCCGCCTCGTCGCCCCGTCCGACGCCGCGCCCGCGCCCGCCGTCGCCGACCAGCAGGCGTCCGGCGTCGCCGCACCCGCGAACCCGCCGACCAAGGTGTTCGGCGAGCTCACCGCGCAGCACACGCGCCGCATGTCGCGGTTGGGCCTCACCGCCTGACCCGCCCGGCGGCCCGGCGGCTCGGCCGCCCGACCACCCGACGCACGACGAGGCCCCCGCGACCGTCCGGTCGTCGGGGGCCTCGTCGTCAGGTCAGGTGCCCGGTCAGATGCTGCCGAACCCCACGCGCGCCTTCGTCTCCGAGCCGATCTCGACGTACCCGAGGGTCGCCGTCGGCACGATGACCCGGCGGCCACGCGTGTCGTGCAGCTCCAGCGCGGGGGCACCGCCGAGCGCGGCGGCGACCGCCGCGGCGACCTCGTCGGCCGTCTGGTCGGTCTCCAGGACGATCTCCCGCGGCAGGTTCTGCACGCCGATCGTGATCTCCACTGCCATGTCTTCCTCGTCCTCCAGGTCGTCCGCTCGCGACTTCCCGGGCCTGCGGCCCGCCACGGACGATCCTAGGCTTCCTCGTACACGAAGTCGGGGCGGACGAGCCCGGCCACGCCGCCCCACGCGAGCTGCGTGACGAGCTCGGCGGTCAGACCGGCGTCGGCGACGGGCGTCGAGCGCAGCCGGTGCGTCGCCGCGCCCTGCGCCATCGCGATGAGCGACACGGCGAGGGTGTCCGACGCGGCCGGGGCGAGGCCGGTGACCTGGGCGAGCACGGCCGAGATGCGCCGGGCGGCCTCCAGCGACGCGTGCTCGACGCGGGCGCGGACGTCGTCGTCGTGCGTGACGTCCGACTCGAACAGCAGCGTCGAGGACTCGCCCGCGACGTCGACGAAGTCGATGTAGGCCCGGACGATCGCCGCGATGACGTCACGCCCCGCACCCCGGTGGACGGGCCCGGCCTCGAGCGGGGCGACCGCCACCTCGACCGCGGCGAGCAGGTCCGAGCCGCACTGGTCGACGACCGCGAGGTACAGGTCCAGCTTCGACGGGAAGTGGCGGTACAGGACGGGCTTGCTGACCTCGGCACGGTCGGCGATGTCGTCCATCGAGACGTGGTGGAAGCCCTCGGACGAGAACAGGCCCTGGGCGATGTGGAGCACCTGCGCACGGCGCTCGTCGCGGGCCATGCGCGGGCTGCGCGCCCGGTGCCGCGAACCCTCGGTGCCGTCCGTCATCCCGGCATGGTAGCGACGGCACGTGTCGGGGATGCGACCATGTCCGGGTGACCCCGCCCGAGATGCCCCGTCCGGACGCCGTCGGGGCACCCGGTCGGACGTCGGGACGCGCGGGTGCTCGCCGCCGTCGTCCGCTGCCGTCCGACGGTCCCGCGCCGGTCGTGCCGGGACGGCACGCCGGTCGTGCGCGGCTCGTCGTCGGGTCGCTCGTCGCGACGGGTGCGCTGCTCGCGGGGGCCGGGACCGCGGTCCTCACGCTGCCCGCCGGTGCCGCGACCGACGCCGTGCGCGGGGTGCTCGGCGGGTCCACCGGCGCGGCGCCGCTCGCGCTCGTGCTCGGCGGTGCGTCGGACGGCGATCCCGGCGCGCGCGACGACGCCGCGAGCCGCAGCGGGTCGCGCACCCCCGTCGAGGTCGTCGTGCCGCCCGTCGAGTCGCACGAGACGCTGCTGTCCGCCGACCCGCCCGTGCTCGCGCTGCCGCCGGACCTCACGCTCGTCGACGTCGCGTCGGGGCTGCTGTCCGCCGACGTCCCGGAGCGCGGGGCGGGGACGTTCACCGTGGTCCCGGGGTCCGACCCGGGACCGGGGACGGGGACGGTCCGCACGATCCGCGTCGAGGTCGAGGACGGCCTCGCGATCGACGGCGCGAAGTTCGCCCAGACCGTGATGGCCACGCTCAACGACCCGCGCGGGTGGGGGGCCGACGGGTCGCTGTCGTTCGCCCGCACCGACGGCGACGCCGAGCTCCGGGTGGTCCTCGCGTCGCCGGACACCGTCGACGTGCTGTGCGCGCCCCTCGACACGGGCGGCCAGGTCTCGTGCGGGACGAACGGGCGGGCGACGCTCAACCTGCGGCGCTGGGTCCACGCGACGCAGGAGACGACCGGCGACAAGGCCGCCTACCGGCAGTACCTGGTCAACCACGAGGTCGGGCACCTGCTGGGGCACCGGCACGAGTCGTGCCCCGGGCCGGGGCAGCTCGCGCCGCTCATGCAGCAGCAGTCGTACAAGGCTGCGCCCTGCCTTCCGAACCCCTGGCCGTTCCCGAACCCGTAGGCCCCTGCCGGCGCCGCCGGTCGTCCACGCCGTGCGACCTCGGGGTGGTCCGGGGTGTCGGCGGTCCGTGATGGGATCGGCACCGTGACGCCCCCCGCCGCGCTGCGCCTGCTGCGCCCCGCCCTCGCCGACGGACCGTCGCGGGGACCCGGCAGCCCGGTCCGGCTCGACGCCGACCAGGCCCACGCGGTCGAGCGGACCGTGCACGGCGACGAGCGCGCGCTGCTCGTCCTCGGTGCCCCCGGCACGGGCAAGACGACCGTCGCGCTCGAGGCCGTCGCCGCCGCCGTCGCCGCGGGCGTCGCACCCCAGGACGTCCTCGTCGTCTCCGCGGGACGGCGCGCGGCCGCCGACCTGCGCGACCGCCTCGCGGCCCGCCTGCGCGCGACGTCGGGCCGCCCGCTCGTCCAGACGGCGCCGGCCGTCGCCTTCGCGGTCCTGCGC
>NZ_BIMR01000401.1 GCF_004306155.1 Cellulomonas biazotea | reverse complement strand
GCCGCCGCCTGCGCGGCCTGCTGGGCGTCACGCCGTGCCTCCTCGGCGCGGCCCTGGGCCGCGGCCGCCTCCTCCGCCAGCCGGCGACCCTCGCTGCGGGCGCGGTCCGCGTCCGAACGCAGACGACGCAGCTCGCGCTGCAGCGCCGTGAGGGCGTCCCGAGCCTCCGCCGCGTCGGCGCGGGCGGCGGCGAGCTCGTCCCGGAGCCGGTCGACCTCCGACCTGCTCCGGTCGAGCCGGTCGGCCAGGCGCGCGGCGTCCTGCGCGGCGACCGCGGGTGCCTCGTCCGGGACGAGCGTGGGCCACGACGTCAGGCCGAGCAGCCACGCGCCCACGGCGGCGGTCGTCGTCGGCGACGGGCCGTCGCCCTCGCCGGTGAGCTCGGAGGCGAGCCCCGGGTTGTCCTGCGCCCACGTGCGCGCGACCCGCGCCCGGAACGCGTCGTCCTGCAGCGCGGTCCACAGCGGACCGGCGCCCGCCGTCGCGCGGCGCCGCGGCGCGAACTGCCGCACCGCGCGCAGCCCCGCCGGCACCTCCGCAGGCTCCAGGCTGCCCAGCACGTCGGCCGCGACCTGCACGAGCGACGACCGCAGCGCGGGCGGGACCTCGGACGGACCCGGGACAGGCCCCGGCACGTCGTCCTCCGCCGCAGCACCCATGCGCCAACCCTAGGTCCCCGCCGGACGACGCCCGCAGGCCCGCCGTCCCGACGCGCCGACGCCGGTGCACGGGTCGTGTCGGACACCGTGGGTACCGTCCGTCGCATGTCGACCGTCCGCCGCCTGCGCCCCGTCTGGGCGGACGCGACCCCGGCCGCCGGGGCGAGGGCCGTGCAGCCCACGCTCGACGACGTCGGCACCCCGCTCGCCGACGTGACGTTCGTCGTCGTCGACCTCGAGACCACGGGCGGCACGCGCGCGGACTGCGCGATCACCGAGATCGGCGCCGTGAAGGTCCGCGGCGGCGAGGTGCTCGGCGAGTTCCAGACGCTCGTCGACCCGGGCGGGCCCGTGCCGCCGTACATCCAGGTGCTCACCGGCATCACGACGTCGATGCTCGTCGGCGCACCGACGATCGAGACGGTCCTGCCGAGCTTCCTCGAGTTCTCCCGCGACACCGTCCTCGTCGCCCACAACGCGCCCTTCGACATCGGCTTCCTCAAGGCCGCCGCCGCCCGCACCGGGCACCCGTGGCCCGGCAACCGGGTGCTCGACACCGTCCGGCTCGCCCGCCGCGCCGTCACCCGGGACGAGGCGCCCAACCACAAGCTGTCGACGCTGGCCGCGCTGTTCGGCGCGTCGGTCACGCCCAACCACCGTGCGCTGTCCGACGCACGCGCGACCGTCGACGTGTTGCACGCGCTCCTCGGCCGGCTCGGACCGCTGGGCGTGACGCACCTCGAGGACCTCGCCACCGCGACCGACCCCGTCCCGGCCGACGTGCGTCGCAAGCGCACGCTCGCCGACGGTCTGCCCGACGCCCCCGGCGTGTACCTGTTCCGCGGCCCGAACGAGGAGGTGCTGTACGTCGGGACGTCGACGACGTCGCTGCGCCAGCGCGTGCGCAGCTACTTCACGTCGGCCGAGAAGCGACGCCGCATGACGGAAATGGTCCGGATCGCGCACCGCGTGGACCCCGTCGTCTGCGCGACGCCCCTGGAGGCTCGCGTGCGGGAGCTGCGGCTCATCGCGGAGCACTCGCCGCGCTACAACCGGCGCTCGCGCTTCCCCGAGCGGATGCCGTGGGTGCGCCTGACGAGCGAGCCGTACCCGCGGCTGTCCGTCGTGCGCGACGTCCGCGACGAGGACGGCGCCGCGTACATCGGCCCGTTCTCCTCGACGACGTCCGCGCAGCTCGCGCTCGACGCGCTGCACGAGTCGTTCCCCGTGCGCCAGTGCACGCGGCGCCTGCCGCTCGTCGCCCCGCCCGGTGCCGGCGCGTGCGTGCTCGCCGAGCTCGGCCGGTGCGGGGCGCCGTGCCTGGGCCGGCAGACCGTCGACGACTACGCGACGGTCGTCGCGCGGGTCCGCGCCGCCATGACGACGGACCCGGACGAGGTCGTCGCTGCCCACGCCGAACGCATCGCGTGGCTCGTGCAGCAGGAGCGCTTCGAGGAGGCCGCGACCGTCCGCGACCGCCTCGGCGCGTTCCTGCGTGGGGCGTCGCGCGCGCAGCGCCTCACGCCGCTGTCCCGCTGCCCCGAGCTCGTCGCCGCGCGGCGCACCGACGACGGCGGGTGGGAGCTCGTCGTCGTGCGCCACGGC
>NZ_BIMR01000400.1 GCF_004306155.1 Cellulomonas biazotea | reverse complement strand
CCGTTCACCGATCCGTTCACGGAGCCCTTCACCGAGCCCTTCACCGAGGCGTTCGCGCAGGCCTACGCCCAGGTGCACGGCCGACGCGACGCGGCGATCCTGCTCGCCCGTGCGCGAGCCGCCGCGGTCCGCCGCCAGCGCGAGGCGTTCTGGGCGGGCTACGTCACCGCCATCGTGCGCGGCCGGGCCCGCTGACCCTGCCGCCGACGAGGAGACCGACACCATGACCGTCCTGGCCGAACCGCACGACGTCGACCGCGAGCCGTCGGCACGCGTCATCGCGCTCCGCCCGGCCGCGGGCCGGCACGCCGCCGGCGGCCCGTCGCCCGAGGTCGTCGGGCTGGCCCAGGACGTCGAGGAGCCGGTCTCCGCCCCCCGGACCGCAGGCCGGCACGTGGTGGAGGACCTCTCCCACCACGTGCCGGACCCCGCGGCCCGCTCCCTCGTGCGCGAGCTCGAGGACGTCGTCACCCGCATGCACACCCACGGCGCCCTCCCGGCGCTGCGCGTCGACCTGCGCGAGCTGCTCGGCGCGTGGGCGGCCGCGCTCGTGCGGCTGCACCGGACCCCGCTGACGCCGACCACGCCCGTCGCGGACCTCCCGTGGGTCCTCACCGAGCCGCTGCCCACCTGGCTCGACGACCTGCCGGGCGACCTCGGACCCGTCTGGGCGGTGCGTGCGCACCCGGGCGTCCAGCGGGCGGTGCGCGCCGCGCGGGCCTCGTGGTCGGCCGTGCAGTGGACGCACGGCGAGGCGACCGGGGACGAGGTCGTCGTCACCCGGACGAAGGGGGTCGTACGGGCCACGCTGCTCGGTTCGCACGACCGGTCGGCGCCCGACGGCGACCTGGCACCCGCCCGGGCGGGACGCAGCGGGTGCGGCGACCCGCGGTGGGACGTCGCGACCGCGCTCGACTGGGTGGCGCTCGCGCTCGGGCCCGCGCTCGACCCCGCGTGGCACCTGGACCCCGTCGGCACGTTCGTCGCGCAGTACCGCGAGCTCGGCGGCGACGCGCTCCCGGACCGGACGACGGCCGTCGCCCGCACCCTCGCGTCGGCGGTCGAGTGGAGCGCCCAGCTCACGCTCGCCGGCGACCCCACGGACGACGAGCGCGCGTGGCTCGCCGGTCTGTGGTCACGCCCGCTCGACCTGGTCGGCCGCGCCCGCGCGACCGGCGCACCGGGGCTGCGGTCCTCCTGACCGCACTCGCCCGTACGACGGGCGGTGCGCGACGGAGGTCCCGGCACGACGAACGGCGAAGGCCCGATCCGCAGGGGGGACCGGGCCTTCGCCGTCGGTACGTCAGGTCAGGCAGCGCCTCAGGCGGCGTCGTCCTCGGACGTCAGGTTCCGGGTCTTGTTCTGGTCCAGCGCGATGCCGGGGCCGTTGGTCGTCGAGACCGTGGCCTTCGTGATGTAGCGGCCCTTCGACGCGGACGGCTTGAGACGCAGGATCTCGTCGAGCGCCGCGGCGTAGTTCTCCACCAGGTTGACGTCGGAGAACGACGTCTTGCCGATGATGAAGTGGAGGTTCGCGTGACGGTCCACGCGGAACTCGATCTTGCCGCCCTTGATGTCCGCGACAGCCTTCGCCACGTCCATCGTCACGGTGCCGGTCTTCGGGTTCGGCATGAGGCCACGCGGGCCCAGGACCTTGCCCAGACGCCCGACCTTGCCCATGAGGTCCGGGGTCGCCACGGCCGAGTCGAAGTCGGTGTAGCCGGCGGCCACCTTCTCGATCAGCTCGTCGCCACCGACCTCGTCGGCGCCGGCGGCGCGAGCCTGCTCGGCACGCTCACCCGTCGCGAAGACGAGCACGCGGGCCGTCTTGCCGGTGCCGTGCGGCAGGTTGACCGTGCCACGGACCATCTGGTCCGCCTTGCGGGGGTCGACACCGAGGCGGAAGACCACCTCGACGGTCGCGTCGTACTTCGTCGTGGACGTCGCCTGCGCGAGCCGGACGGCCTCGAGGGGGCTGTACAGCTTGCCGGCCTCGATCTTCTCGGCGGCGGTGCGGTACGCCTTGCTGTGCTTCGCCATCTGCTTCTCCTGATTCAGCAGTCGTGGTCTGTCGGGCCGCACAGGCCCTGCCACTGCACTTCTCGGTACGCCGTGAAAGCCTCACGGCGCGGGTGCCGGCCGACGCGGACGCCGGCCGGCGGGTGGTGCGGGAGGTCAGACCTCGAGCTCATGCTCGGTCTGACCTGCGCTCACGCTTCGGTCAGCCCTCGACCTTGATGCCCATGGAGCGGGCGGTGCCGGCGATGATCTTCTCCGCCGCGGCGAGGTCGTTCGCGTTGAGGTCCTCGAGCTTGGTGCTCGCGATCTCGCTGACCTGCGCCTTGGTGAGGGTCGCGACCTTCACCGTGTGCGGCGTCGGGGAGCCCTTGGCGACACCGGCGGCCTTCTTGATGAGCTCGGCAGCCGGCGGCGTCTTCGTGATGAAGGTGAACGAGCGGTCCTCGTACACCGTGATCTCGACGGGGATGACGTTGCCGCGCTGCGCCTCGGTGGCCGCGTTGTACGCCTTGCAGAACTCCATGATGTTGACGCCGTGCTGACCCAGCGCCGGACCGATCGGCGGCGCAGGGGTGGCCGCGCCGGCCTTGATCTGGAGCTTGATGAGGCCGGTGACCTTCTTCTTGGGGGGCATGAAGCCTTCCCTCTCTTGTTCGTGGGCCGACGCCGTGGGCGATGACCCGGTTGCAGTGCCGGCCCGAGGTGCGGGTCGGCATCGTCAGCGTCAGATCTTGGCGACCTGGCTGAAGGACAGCTCGACCGGGGTCTCCCGGCCGAAGATCGAGACGAGCACCTTGAGCTTCTGGTTCTCGGCGTTGATCTCGGAGATCGTCGCCGGCAGCGTGTCGAAGGGGCCGTCCGTGACGGTGACCGACTCGCCGACGGTGAAGTCGACCTGGATCTGCGAGGTGCTCTTCGCGGCCGCGGCGGCCGTGGTCGGCGCCTTCGGCGTGAGCGACGGCGCGAGCATCGAGAAGACCTCGTCGAGCGTCAGCGGCACCGGCTGGTGGGTGTGGCCCACGAACGAGGTGACGCCGGGGGTGTGCCGGACGGCGCCCCACGACTCGTCGGTCATCTCCATGCGGACGAGGACGTAGCCGGGGATCCGGACGCGCTTGACGACCTTGCGCTGCGCGTTCTTGATCTCGACGACCTCCTCCATGGGGACCTCCACCTGGTAGATGAAGTCCTCCATGTTGAGGCTCTGCGTGCGGTTCTCGAGGTTCGCCTTCACGCGGTTCTCGTAGCCCGCGTACGAGTGGATGACGTACCAGTCACCGGGCTGGACGCGCAGCTGGGCCTTGAAGGCGGCGACGGGGTCCTCGTCGGGGTCGGGTCCCTCGTCCTCGGCGTCGTCCTCGTCGGACTCGGCGGACACGGCCTCGTCGGTCGCGTCCTCGTCGACCTCGGCGGACTCGACCTCGACCTCGGTCGCGGCGTCGTCGGCCGGAGCGGCCTCGTCACCCGCGGTGGCCTCGACCGCCTCGACCGACGCCAGGGCGTCCTCGAGCTCCGTCTCGGCAGCCGGGGTGGGCTCCTGCGACTCCTGCGACACGTGCGAACCTGCTTTCTCCAGCGTGTGGGGCGCTTGCGGGCGACGACGGGCGGACCGTCGTCGCGGGGCGGCCGGTGGCGGCCGCGGGGGTCAGCCCCCGAAGATCCAGAACGTCAGCTTGCCGATGCCCAGGTCGACGACCGTCACGAAGGCCATCACGACCGCCACGAACACGAGCACGACCGTCGTGTAGGTGATGAGGTCGGAGCGCGTGGGGCGGACGACCTTCTTGAGCTCGGCGACGACCTGACGCCAGAAGAGCGCGATGCGCGCGAACAGCCCGCGCTTCTTGTCTCCGGAGGCGGACTTGGGCGCGCGTGCGGACGACGCCGATCCCCCGGCGTCGGACGCCGCGGCCGGTGCGGTTTCGCTCACGTCTGGCCCCTGTGTCTCGTGGTGGCCCCCGGGACCAGTGCGGACCCGGCGGTGGGACGGCTGACGCGACGCGCCGGACCGTCCGGCGATCCTGCTCGCGACCGGCCGGGAGCCGGACCGCGTGCGCAGGGCAGACAGGACTCGAACCTGCAACCTGCGGTTTTGGAGACCGCTGCGCTACCAATTGCGCCACTGCCCTACGACGGCCGGACCCCTCCCGACACGCCCTGGCCGGTGCCCTCGCGGGTCCCGACGAGCCCTGACGGGCGCGGCGCATCATGGCGGAGGTCAACCGCCGGGGGTCAACTGTACGCGACGGGCGCCCGTGGGTCGAACCGCACCAGGAGAGAGCCCCGGTGCGGCTCCGACGGGAGTCGTCCGCGCGTCGTCCAGGAGGGCCGAAAGGCCGGGCGACCCTCGCGTGACCTCTGCCACTATGGGCCACGTGAGCGAGCAGACCCCCTCCCCCCGCCCCCGTGTGTCCGCGCGCGTCGCCGCGATCGCCGAGTCGGCGACGCTCGCCGTCGACGCCAAGGCCAAGGCCCTCAAGGCCGCCGGCCGGCCCGTCGTCGGCTTCGGGGCGGGCGAGCCGGACTTCCCGACGCCCGCGTACATCGTCGAGGCGGCCGTCGCGGCCGCGCAGGACCCCGCCAACCACCGCTACACCCCGGCCGCGGGCCTGCCCGCGCTCCGGGAGGCGATCGCCGCGAAGACGCTCCGCGACTCCGGCTACGAGGTCAGCCCGGGCGACGTGCTCGTCACCAACGGCGGCAAGCAGGCCGTCTACCAGGCGTTCGCCGCGCTCGTCGACCCCGGCGACGAGGTCCTGCTGCCCGCGCCGTACTGGACCACGTACCCCGAGGCGATCCGCCTCGCGGGCGGCGTCCCCGTCGAGGTCTTCGCGGGCGTCGACCAGGGCTACCTCGTCACGGTCGAGCAGCTCGAGGCCGCGCGCACGCCGCGCACCAAGGTGCTGCTGTTCTGCTCGCCGTCCAACCCGACCGGTGCCGTGTACTCGCCCGAGCAGACCGAGGAGATCGGCCGCTGGGCGCTCGAGCACGGGATCTGGGTCATCACGGACGAGATCTACGAGCACCTCACCTACGACGACGCGGTGTTCACGCCGATCGTCAAGGCCGTCCCGGAGCTCGCGGACACGACCGTCGTCCTCAACGGCGTCGCGAAGACCTACGCGATGACCGGCTGGCGCGTGGGCTGGATGATCGGCCCGCGCGACGTCATCGCCGGAGCGACGAACCTGCAGTCCCACCTGACGTCCAACGTCGCCAACGTCTCGCAGCGCGCCGCGATCGCCGCACTCACCGGCGACCTCACCGCCGTCGAGGAGATGCGCCGCGCGTTCGACCGGCGCCGGCGCACGATGGTCGAGATGCTCGCCGCGATCGACGGCGTCCGGGTGCCCGCGCCGCAGGGGGCGTTCTACGCCTACCCGTCGGTCGAGGGCGTCCTCGGGCGCACGATCCGGGGCGTCACGCCGCGCACGTCGGCGGAGCTCGCGAGCCTCATCCTCGACGAGGTCGAGGTCGCGGTCGTGCCCGGCGAGGCGTTCGGGCCCAGCGGCTTCCTGCGGCTCTCGTACGCGCTCGCCGACGCCGACCTCGTCGAGGGCGTCGGCCGCGTGCAGTCCCTCCTGGGCGAGGCCGTCTGACGCGAACGGCCCCGGCCGGGCCCCCGCGTCCGCGGGTCGACCGGCGTCCTGACGCCTGTGATCAGGGGCTGCACCGGCCGCACCGGGCAGTCCATACTGTCCGCCATGCGTCCGGACGAGCCACGCAGCAGCCGCGAGAGCGCTCCCGCGCCCGGCGGCCGCAGTGGTCGTCCCCCGCGTCGGCCGACCGTGCGCGTCCGGCTCCTCGCGGCCGTGATCGTGCTGGCGGCGCTCACCGTCCTCATCGCGGGCGCGACGGCGTTCTGGCTGCAGTCGCGCGAGACCGACGCCCGCATCGACAACTCCCTCGCGCGCGCCGTCGCCGCGCTGCGGACCGTCGAGTCGGAGCCCGACCCGCGCACGCTCCAGCCGTTCACCAGCGTCGACCAGCTGCTCAACACCGCCGTCCGCAAGCGCGTCCCCGGCAAGAACGAGGGCGTCATCACCCTGCAGGGCGACCGCCTGAGCTGGACGGCGGCCCGTGAGACGCACGCGATCCGCCTCGACGAGGACGAGGAGCTCGTCGCGCACCTCGCCCGGCTGTCGATGACGACCACGACCACGCACGTCGAGACGGTCCGCACCTCGGTCACCGAGTACCGGCTGGTCGCCGCGCCCGTCGGCGTGCGCCACGACCCCGCGCAGGGCCTGTTCGTCGTCGCGTTCGACCGCCGCGCCGAGATGCACGCGCTGCAGACGACGTTCGCCACCTACTCGGCCGTCGGGATCCTCGCGCTCGGCGTCATCTCGATCGTCGCGTGGTTCGTCGTCGGGCGGCTCCTGCGGCCCGTCCGGCTGCTGCGCGACACCGCCCGCCGGGTCACCGAGTCAGACCTGTCCGAGCGGATCGCGGTGAGCAGCAACGACGACCTCGGCGACCTCGCGCACACCGTCAACGCCATGCTCGACCGGCTCGAGCGGGCCTTCGGGTCGCAGCGCGAGCTGCTCGACGACGTCGGGCACGAGCTGCGCACGCCCCTGACGATCGTGCGCGGGCACCTCGAGCTGCTCGACCCCGACGACGCCGACGACGTCCGCGCCACGCAGGCCCTCGCCCTGGACGAGCTCGACCGCATGCACCGGCTCGTCGACGACCTCATGATCCTCGCGACCGTCGAACGGCCCGACTTCGTGCGCCTCGCCCCCACCGACGTCGGACGGCTCACCGACGACGTCCACGACAAGGCGCGCGGGCTCGGCGACCGGCGCTGGGTCGTCGGGTCGCGCGCCGACGTCACCGTGCGCCTCGACGCGCAGCGCATCACGCAGGCCTGGCTGCAGCTCCTCGCCAACGCGTACCGGTTCTCGCCGCCCGGCTCGACCGTCCGGCTCGGCAGCGAGACCGCCGGAGGCCGACTGCGGCTGTGGGTGCGCGACGAGGGCCCGGGCGTGCCGCCCGACGAGGAGGTGCGCATCTTCGAGCGCTTCCACCGCGGCCAGGCCGACCGGTCCTCCCACGGCGCCGGGCTCGGGCTGCCCATCGTCGCGGCCATCGCGCAGGCGCACCACGGCCGCGTCCGCCTCGAGCGCCCGCCCGCGGGGTCGACCGGTGCGGTGTTCGTCCTCGACCTGCCCGCCGTCGACCTCGTCGACGGCAACGTCCCCCCGCCCCACACCCTCGTCGACGTCGCGGAGCACAGAAGATGACGCACATCCTCATCGCCGAGGACGAGGAGCGGATCGCCGCCTTCGTCGCCAAGGGCCTGCGGACCGCCGGGTACGAGGCGACGGCCGTGACCACCGGCGAGGAGACCGTCGCGCGCGTGCGGGCCGGAGGGGTCGACCTGCTCGTCCTCGACCTCGGCCTGCCCGACCTCGACGGCTTCCAGGTCCTGCGACGGATCCGCGAGGCCGGGCACCCCGTGCCCGTCATCGTGCTCACCGCCCGGTCGTCGGTGACCGACACCGTGACCGGGCTCGAGTCGGGTGCCGACGACTACATGGCCAAGCCGTTCCGGTTCGAGGAGCTGCTCGCCCGCGTGCGGCTCCGGCTGCGCCAGCAGCCCCAGCCGGCCGGCGAGGTCACGGTGCTGTCGCACGGGCCGCTGCAGCTCGACCTGCGCACGCGCCGCATGCGCGTCGGGGAGCACGAGGTCGACCTGTCGGCCCGCGAGTTCGCGCTCGCCGAGACGTTCCTGCGGCACCCGGGCGACGTCCTGACCCGCGAGCGCCTGCTGTCCGACGTGTGGGGCTACGACTTCGACCCCGGCTCGAACGTCGTCGACGTGTACGTGCGGTACCTGCGGCGCAAGGTCGGCGCGGAGCACTTCGACACCGTGCGCGGCGTCGGCTACCGGCTGGTCGACGCGACCGCGACGGCCTGACCGGGCGGCAGCACGGCGGGGCCCGTCACGTTTGGCACACTGTGCCGATGCGCGACCTGGCCGCCCTCCCCAAGGCGCACCTGCACCTGCACTTCACGGGGTCGATGCGCCGGACCACGCTCGCGGAGCTGGCCGACCGGCACGGGATCCGGCTGCCCGCCGTCCTGCTCGACGCCGACCCGCTGCACGTCCCCGCCGACGAGCGCGGCTGGTTCCGGTTCCAGCGGCTGTACGACGCGGCCCGGGCGTGCGTACGCGGCGAGGACGACATGCGGCGCGTGGTCACCGAGGCGGTCGAGGACGACGCCGCGGAGGGCTCCGGGCGGCTCGAGATCCAGGTCGACCCGACGTCGTACGCGCCGTTCGTCGGCGGACTGACCCCGGCGCTCGAGATCGTCCTGGACGCCGCACGGGAGGCGAGCCTCGCGACCGGGGTCGACGTGGGCGTCGTGGTCGCGGCGTCGCGCATGCGGCACCCCCTCGACGCGCGCACGCTCGCACGGCTCGCGGTCCGGCACGCGGGCGACGGGCCGGGCGAGGTCGTCGGGTTCGGGCTGTCGAACGACGAGCGGCGCGGCGACACGAGCGCGTTCGCCTCCGCGTTCGCGATCGCCCGCCGGGCGGGCCTCGCGGCGGTGCCGCACGGCGGCGAGCTCCTCGGGCCCGCGCACGTCGAGGACGTCCTGGAGCACCTGCACCCCGACCGGCTCGGGCACGGGGTGCGCAGCGCCGAGGACCCGCGCGTGCTGGACCGGGTCGTCGACGAGGGCGTCGCGCTCGAGGTGTGCCCCGCGTCGAACGTGTCGCTCGGGGTGTACAGGTCCGACGCCGACGTGCCGCTGCGAACCCTCGTGGAGGCCGGTGCCCGCGTCGCGCTCGGCGCCGACGACCCGCTGCTGTTCCACGCGCGGCTGCTCGCCCAGTACGAGGCGGCGCGGACGGTGCACGGGTTCTCCGACGCGGAGCTCGCCGCGCTGGCGCGGTCGTCGGTCGTCGCGAGCAGGGCGTCGGACGGCGTGCGGTCGCGGCTCCTCGCGGGAGTCGACGCGTGGCTCGCTCAGGACCCTGCTGCCGCACCCACGGCCGCGGGGGCGCCCGCAGGTGCCGACGCGGCGGCAGGAGCGGGGGCAGCCGAGGGCACGGCGGCCGACGTCGACCGGGCGTCAGACGCCGTCGACGTCGACGTCAGAGGCTGACGCCGACCAGCACCGGCTCGGGCTCGAGGACGAGGCCGAACGCGTCACGCACGCCGTCGCGCACCTGGCGGGCCAGCGCGACGAGGTCGTCCGCGGACGCGCCGCCCCGGTTGGTCAGCGCGAGGGTGTGCTTGCCCGACAGCGCAGCCGCCCCGGGACCGGCGAACCCGCGGCCGAAGCCCGCGTGCTCGATGAGCCACGCGGCGCTCGTCTTCGTGGCGCCGTCGGGTGCCGGGAACCGCGGGGCGTCCGCGGGCAGTGTCGCCGCGGCGGCCGGGTCGAGCACCGGGTTGGTGAAGAACGAGCCCGCGCTCCACGTGTCGTGGTCGGCCGCGTCGAGCACCATGCCCTTGCGGGCGCGCAGCGCGAGCACGGCCGCCCGGACGTCGGCGGCGGGCGCCCGCTCCCCGACCGCGACGTCGAGCGCGCGCGCGAGCTCCGGGTAGGCGACGGGCCGCGCGAGGGTGCCCTGGCGCAGCTGGAAGGTCACGTCGAGGACGACGTAGCGGGGCGTGGGGCTCCACGGAGCGCCGGGGTCGGCCGGGTCGGCCTCGCGCATCGAGCGCTTGAGCACCGACGTCCGGTAGCCGAAGCGCAGGTCGACGAGCGGCAGCGTCCGCACGCGGGCCCGCCCCCGGTCCCAGACGCGCACGGTCGCGATGGTCTCCGCGACCTCCTGGCCGTAGGCGCCGACGTTCTGCACGGGCGTCGCGCCCGTCGAGCCGGGGATGCCCGACAGCGCCTCGAGGCCGACGAGGCGGTGGCTCACGGCGTGCTCGACGACCTCGTCCCACGGCGTGCCCGCGGGCACGGTGTACGTGACGCCCGCGCACGCCGAGTGGTCGGGCACCTCGATGCCGGTCCGGACGTCGCGCACGACCACGCCCTCGAAGCCCGCGTCAGCGACGAGCAGGTTCGACCCGCCGCCCACGACGAGCAGCGGCTCGCCGGCGTCGTCCGCGGCCCGCACGGCGTCGACGAGCTCGGCCTCGGTCGTCGTCTCCACGTACCGGCGCGCCGGACCGCCGACCCGCAGCGTGGTGAGGTCGGCGAGCGCGCGGGACGTCGGGTCCGCGGTCGTCACGGTCGGGGTGGTCGTCGCCGGGTGCACCGGACCAGGCTAGACCGCGCCGTCGGGACCGCCGGTGCCCGCAGGCGTCCGGCCCGTGCCCTTCTCGTCGTCGGGCGCGGCAGCCGCACCGCCCGGGGTCGTCGCACCCGCGGCTGCGGGGCGCGGCAGCGGGGCGGCGGCGTTGACGACCAGCAGGCCGAGCACGATCGGCACGAGGATGACGAGCAGCGCGTGCCGGTACCCGACGTGCTGCGCGAGCAGGCCCAGCAGGGGCGGTCCGGCGAGGAACGCGCTGTAGCCGATGGTCGAGACCACGCTGACGCGCGCAGCGGCCCGCAGCGGGTCGTCGGACGCGGCGCTCATGCCGACCGGGAAGCCCAGCGCGGCACCTGCACCCCACGCGACGACGCCGACGAGCGCGAGCCACAGCGGCCCTGCGAGGCCGAAGAGCAGGAGCCCGACGATCGCGAGGACCGCGCACAGCCGCAGGACCGCCACGCGGCCGTAGCGGTCGAGCAGCGCCGTCCCGAACCAGCGCATGCCGGTCATCGCGGCGACGAAGACGCCGAACGCCATCGCGCCGAGCGCGTGCCCGGTGTCGAAGCCGTCGACGACGGCCAGGCTCACCCAGTCGTTCGCCGACCCCTCGGTCAGGGCGGCGGCGAGCACGACGAGACCGATGAGCAGCGTCCGCGGCTCGAGCCACGCACCGAACGCGGCGCGCGCACCGCGCGGGGCGGACTCCTCCGCGGCGTGCGGGTGGTCCTGGTCGTCGGGCAGGAACGCGCGCACGGCGAACGCCACGACGACGACCGACGCGGTGACCGCGACCGGCACGTGCACCGCGACAGGCACGTGCAGCCAGGCGGCGACCGCGGAGACGCCCGCGGCACCGACCGTGCCGAAGGAGAAGCCGGCGTGGTAGCGGGGCATCACGGTGCGTCCGAGCCGCTGCTCGACGGCCGCGCCCTCGAGGTTCATCGCGGCGTCCCAGACGCCCGTCCCGACGCCGTACAGGACCATGCCGACCACGACGACCGCGACCTGCCCGGCCGCGACGCCGAGCGCCGCGACGGTGAGCCCGGTGCCGTTGAGGATCGCGAAGCCGAGCACCGTGCGGCGGGCGCCGAGGCGCTGCACGACCATCCCGGACAGCGGCAGCGCGACGAGCGAGCCGACCGCGCCGACGAGCAGCAGCAGGCCCATCTGCTCGGGCGAGAAGTCGAGGCCGTCACGGATCGCCGGGAGCCGGGAGGCCCACGTCGCGAAGTTGAAGCCGTTGAGGACGAAGACGGCGAGGACGGCGGCCGACGCCCGGCCGATGTCGGGCCGGGTCGTCGTGGGGCCGTGCTCGGGCGTCGACATCGTTCCTCCGGTGCGCGTGTCCGTCATCGATCGTGCCGTCTCTCGCTCGTGGTGGCACGTGCGCGGCGGATCGACCCGGCACGTCCGAGGGTGCCCGCACCGGCACGGACCGCGGCGCCCGCGCGCGCGGCGCGCGAGCGGACCGTGTGCCGGCGGTCCTCGTGCGGGAGGGCGAGCGCGGGCAGGCGGTCGGGTCCCGCGAGGGCGAGGGTCGGCACGCCCGCCGGGGTGGGGTCGGCCGCGTGCTCGGGCACGGGGTCCGGCACGCTCGCCGGGGTCCGCGG
>NZ_BIMR01000399.1 GCF_004306155.1 Cellulomonas biazotea | reverse complement strand
GCGCGGCCCGGCGCGTCCGCCCACGGCGCGCCGGGCAGTCCCACGACCAGCGCGACCACGACCGCGGCGACGGCGCCGAGCGTCGGGACGACGACGGCGGCGGTCGACCGGCGGCGGGGGGCGACAGGCGGCCGCAGGGCGTGCAGGGCGCCGTGCGGGTCGGTGGCGGGGGGCTCCGAGCGGCTCGGGGTGGGCACCGCGACTCCTCGTCCGTCGACGCGACCGGTGCGCCGACGGCGTCACGGTAGCGGCAGGACCGGACATCGGCGGCGAATCGGGCGGCTTGGCGACCCGGCTCCACCCGATCGGGGGTGCGGGTGCCCGCGTCGTGGACCGCGGAAAGGGGTCGACCACCGTCGGCGAGGGGTGTGAGCCGCCGTCGCCGCGGTGGTGGGAAGGCCGTCAGGCGATCGGGACCCGGACGACGAGCGCGCCGGGGTCGACCCGGGCGTGCAGCTCGGTGACGCGCCCGACGACGTCCCCGTCGACCTGCACCTGGTCGCCGCCGGGCACGACGAGCCGCACCTCCTGCGCGCGCGTGTGGTCGATCCGGCCGATCTTGGCGCGCAGGTCGTTGCGCATCCCGACGCCCTGCAGGACGACCTCGCCGAACAGCTGCGCCCACCCGGCGATCCCGGCGCGCGTGTCGATCGCGGCGACGTCGA
This sequence comes from Cellulomonas biazotea, assembly GCF_004306155.1. GTDB lineage: Bacteria > Actinomycetota > Actinomycetes > Actinomycetales > Cellulomonadaceae > Cellulomonas > Cellulomonas biazotea. The sequence goes on along the minus strand of NZ_BIMR01000399.1, from coordinate 4,734 downwards.
GCCAGCCGTCGTCCAGCTCGGCGTCGGGCAGCAGCGTGATCCCGCCGGGCAGCCGCCCGCAGTTGCCGATGAGCAGGCTGCGCAGCCGCGTCGAGGTGGTCGCCTGGTCGTCGAGGCGCACGTGCACGCGGGTGCGGCGGCCGTGCAGGTGCTTCATGCCGGCGACGAAGTACGCGATCCAGCCGACCCGGGCCTTGAGCTGCTCGTCGGTGTCGGCGACCATCGCGGCGTCGAAGCCGACCCCGGCGATGACCAGGAAGATGTGGTCGCGCGGCAGGTCGGTCCCCGCGGGCAGGTCGTCGGCGGCCTCGGCGACGTCGTCGTGCACGTCCGACTCGAACCGCAGGACGCGCAGCCACCCGACGTCGATCGTGCGGTCGCGCCCCTCGACGGCGATCTGCAGGGCCGCGAGCGGGTCGGAGAGCGGGATGTCGAGGTTGCGGGCGAGCAGGTTGCCCGTGCCGAGGGGGAGCAGGCCCATGGGCACGCCGGTGCCGACGAGCCCCTCGGCGACGGCCCGGACGGTCCCGTCGCCGCCCATCGCGATGACGACGTCGGCGCCCTGGTCGACGGCCGCGCGGGTCTGCCCGACGCCGGGGTCCTCGACGGTCGTCTCGAACCACAGCGGCGCCGGCAGGTACTGCTCGGCGCACGCCCGCACGACCGCGGCCCGCAGGTGCGCGACGTCGGGCTTGGACGGGTTGGCGACGAACGCGACGAGCTGCCCGCTCGACTGGACCTCGCGCGCGAGCCGCAGCGCCCGCGCGGCCCGCCCCGCGCGCGGGGACTCGATGCGGCGGCGCAGGTCCCGCTGCCGCACGAGGACGACGAGCCCCAGGAGGATCGCGAGGAGCGCGAGCGCGCCGGCCACGACCGCGACCCACGCCTCCCACGTCATGCGGGCAATCTACGGTGCGTGCGCCGCGCGGGCCGAGGGACTCGCCTGGTCACGGCCGGGTCCGGGCGGCGGTGTCGGGGCGCTGGGTAGCATCGGCGGGTGATCGATCTGCGGCTCCTGCGGGAGGACCCCGACCTCGTCCGGAACAGCCAGGTGCTCCGTGGGGACGACCCGTCCCTGGTCGACCAGGTGCTCGACGCCGACGCCCGCCGCCGCTCCGCCCTCACGCAGTTCGAGACGCTGCGCGCCGAGCAGAAGGCGCACGGCAAGAAGGTCGCCGCCGCGCAGGGCGAGGAGAAGCACGCGCTGCTCACGCACGGCAAGGCGCTCGCGGAGCAGGTGAAGGCGTTCCAGGCCGACGCGGACGAGGCCGAGAAGCACGCCGCGGACCTGGCCCGCCGGATCGGCAACGTCGTCGAGGACGGCGTGCCCGGCGGCGGCGAGGACGACTACGTGGTGCTGGAGCACGTGGGCACGCCCCGCGACTTCGCGGCGGAGTACGGCGACGGCTTCACGGTCCGCGACCACCTGGAGCTCGGCGAGGGCCTCGCGGCGATCGACACCGAGCGCGGCGCGAAGGTGTCGGGCGCCCGCTTCTACTACCTCACGGGCATCGGTGCGCGCCTCGAGCTCGCGCTGCTCAACGCGGCGGTCGACCGGGCGCTCGCGGCGGGGTTCACGCCCGTCATCACGCCGACCCTCGTCAAGCCCGAGGTCATGGCGGGCACCGGGTTCCTCGGCGCGCACGCCGACGAGATCTACCACCTGCCGGCCGACGACCTGTACCTCGTGGGGACCTCCGAGGTCGCGCTCGCGGGCTACCACAGCGGCGAGATCCTCGACCTGTCGGCGGGCCCGAAGCGGTACGCGGGATGGAGCGCCTGCTACCGGCGCGAGGCCGGGTCGTACGGGAAGGACACGCGCGGCATCATCCGCGTGCACCAGTTCCACAAGGTCGAGGCGTTCAGCTACACGACCGTCGAGGACGCCGCCGACGAGCACCGCCGCATCCTCGGCTGGGAGAAGCAGATGCTCGACCTCGTCGAGCTCCCGTACCGGGTGATCGACACGGCCGCGGGCGACCTGGGCAGCAGCGCCGCCCGCAAGTTCGACTGCGAGGCGTGGCTCCCCAGCCAGCAGCGGTGGCTCGAGCTGACGTCGACGTCGAACTGCACGACGTTCCAGGCCCGCCGCCTGGGCGTGCGCGAGCGGACCGCCGACGGCGTCGTGCGCCCGGTCGCGACGCTCAACGGCACGCTGGCGACCACCCGGTGGCTGGTTGCGATCCTGGAGAACCACCAGCTCGAGGACGGGTCGGTGCGCGTCCCGGAGGGGCTGCGGCCCTACCTGGGCGGCCTCGAGGTGCTGGAGCCGGTCCGATGAGCCGCTGCACGCTGGTCGCCCTCGACGTCGACGGCACGCTCATGTCGTACGACGGGGTGCTGTCCCCCGACGTGCGGGAGGCCGTCGCGGCCGTGCGGGACGCCGGCGTGCACGTGGTGCTCGCGACGGGTCGTGGCGCGCACTCCGCGGTGCCCGTGGCCCGCGAGCTCGGCCTCACCGAGGGCTGGGTCGTCTGCTCGAACGGTGCCGTGACGGTCCGCCTGGACGGCAGCCCCGAGGGGTTCGAGATCACGAAGTCCGTGACGTTCGACCCCGGTCCGGCGCTGCGGACCATCGCGCTGGAGCTGCCCGACGCGCTCATCGCCGTCGAGGACCTCGGCGTCGGGTTCAAGGTGTCGGCCGACTTCCCGGCGGGCGAGCTCACCGGGCGGGTCGAGGTCGTGCCGTTCGAGGAGCTCGCGTCGACGCCCGCGACGCGCGTCGTCATCCGGGCCCCGAAGGCGAGCCCCGAGGAGTTCCACGAGCTCGTCGAGCGCGTCGGCCTGCACGAGGTCGAGTACGCCGTCGGGTGGTCCGCGTGGCTGGACCTCACGCCCGGCGGGGTGTCGAAGGCGAGCGCGCTCGAGGAGATCCGGCAGCACGAGGGCGTCGAGCCGTTCGCGACGGTCGCGGTCGGCGACGGCGGGAACGACGTGCAGATGCTGCGCTGGGCCGCGCGGGGCGTCGCGATGGGTCACGCGAGCGACGCCGTGCGGGCCGCCGCCGACGAGGTCACCGGGACCATCGAGGACGACGGCGCCGTCGCGGTGCTGCGCAGCGTCCTCGTCTGAGGCCCGCCGGGTCGCCCCCGGCGCGTTTTCCACGGGTCGGTCGGGGGTCCGCGAGCCTCTCACCTGGACGATGACTGAGGTCATGACCACCAGGTCGTGACGCAATCGTGACCGACTTGTCCGCCTCCGTGGGTTGCGTACACGTTGCGCAACGGCTTGCATCGCTGGGGAGGGCGCGACGGGGAGTGGAGTCGCGCCGCACCGGAGCATGACGACGTGGAGGTCTCATGAACGGCTTGCGCAAGCGTCGCGGGTACGCGACGGCGGCAGCAGCGGGAGCGGGCCTGGTGCTCGCCCTGACCGCCTGTTCGGGCGGTGGCGACGACGGGGGCGGCGGTGACGCGGGCGACGGCGACGCGACCGCCGACTGCTCCGCCTTCGAGGAGTACGGGGACCTGTCGGGGAAGACGATCAGCGTCTACACCTCGATCGTGGACCCGGAGGCACAGCAGCAGCGCGACTCGTACAAGCCCTTCGAGGACTGCACGGGCGCGACGATCGAGTACGAGGGCTCGCGCGAGTTCGAGGCGCAGCTGCCCGTCCGCCTCGAGGCCGGCAACCCGCCGGACATCGCGTACGTGCCGCAGCCCGGGTTCCTGGCGTCCATCGTCGCGGACTACCCCGACGTGGCCGTGCCCGCCCCGCAGGGTGTCGTCGACAACGTCGCCGAGTACTTCTCGGAGGACTGGGCCGGGTACGGCACGGTCGACGGCACGCTCTACGCGTCGCCGCTCGGCGCGAACGCGAAGTCGTTCGTCTGGTACTCGCCGCAGTTCTTCGAGGACTACGGCTACGAGGTCCCCGAGACGTGGGACGACCTCATCGCCCTGTCCGACCAGGTCGTCGAGGACTACCCCGACGGCAGCGTCAAGCCGTGGTGCGCCGGCATCGAGTCCGGCGATGCGACCGGCTGGCCGGCCACCGACTGGCTCGAGGACATGGTGCTGCGCACCGCCGGGGCCGACGTCTACGACCAGTGGTACAAGCACGAGATCCCGTTCAACGACCCGCAGATCCTCGCGGCGCTGCAGGCCACGGGCGAGATCCTCAAGAACCCCGACTACGTCAACGGCGGCCTGGGCGACGTGACGTCCATCGCGACGGCACCGTGGACCGAGGCGGGCTACGGCATCCTCGACGGCACGTGCCTCATGCACCGGGCGGCCAACTTCTACGCGGCCAACTGGGACGAGGGCGTGACGGTCCAGGAGGAGCCGACCGACCAGGGCGTCTACGCCTTCTACCTGCCGAGCATGGACGACACCAAGCCGATCCTCGGCGGTGGCGAGTTCGTGACCGGCTTCTCCGACCGTCCCGAGGTCGAGGCGTTCCGCGCCTACCTCGCGTCGCCGGAGTGGGCGAACGCCAAGGCCGAGGCCACCCCGGCCGGTGGCTGGTTCAGCGCGAACAACGGGCTCGACCCCGAGCTCATCGTGCAGCCCGTCGACAAGCTCGCGTTCGAGCTCATGACGGACGACGCGTACACGTTCCGGTTCGACGGCTCGGACCTCATGCCGGGCGCGGTCGGTGCGGACGCCTTCTGGAAGCAGATGGTGTCGTGGATCGCGGAGAACCAGTCCGACGAGGAGACGCTCGACAACATCGAGGCGGCCTGGCCCACCTCGTGACGCGGCGGCCCGACTGACGGGACGTGGGGGGGGC
>NZ_BIMR01000398.1 GCF_004306155.1 Cellulomonas biazotea | reverse complement strand
GCCGGCGACGACCGCGAAGCCCTTGCCGGCCTCCCCGGCGCGCGCGGCCTCGATCGTCGCGTTGAGCGCGAGCAGGTTCGTCTGCTCCGCGATCGACGTGATGAGCTTGACGACCTTGCCGATCTCCTGGCTGGACGAGCCCAGGCGGGACACCGAGTCGTTCGCGGTCGACGCCGCGCCGGTCGCGGCCTGCGCGACCTTCGTCGCCTCGGTCGCGTTCTGCGCGATCTCCCGGATCGACGCGCCCATCTGCTCCGCACCGGCGGCGACCGCCTGCACGTTGCGCGACACCTGCTCCGCGGCGGCCGCGACGACCCCCGCCTGCACGGACGTCTCGTCGGAGCCCGCGGCGACCTGGCTCGACGACGCGGACAGCTGCTCGGCGGCGGCGGCGACCTCGTCGGCCGTCTTCTGCACCTCCTGCAGCGTGGTCCGGACGCCGCGCTGCGCCTTGGCGAGCGCGTCCCGCATCTGGCCCATCTCGTCGCGCGACGTGCCCGGCACGCTCCGCGTGAAGTCGCCGACGGCCATGCCGTTGAGCGCGCGGCACATGTCCCACACGCTCTTGCGGATGCCCGCCGCGACCTTGAAGCCGAGGAACATCGACAGTCCGAGACCTGCCACGAGGCTGACGGCGAGGATGAGGCCCGCCTGGTCGGCGCGGGCGTGCGCCGCGTCGACGCTCCGCTCGATCTCCGCGGCCATGGCGTCCTGCACCGCGTCGAAGTCCATGACGAACTGGTCGATCGCCGGCTGGCTCACCGTCTGGAGCACGCTCGAGTACGCGTCCGGGTCGTCCGACAGCGCGGCCGGCACGACCTTCTCGTCGCGCAGGACGACCCACGCGCCGTACGACTCGGCGAACGCCTGCCAGTCCGCGCCGCGCCCTGCGCTCGACTCCGCGAAAGCGGTCATCGCGTCGCCCATCTCCAGGTCGTTGCGCCGCTGGAGCTCGACCCACGACTTGCGCACCACGGGGTTCTTCACGGCGGCGATCTGCGCCACCGTGAGGCGCGCGGTCTGCTGACCGTCGTCGACCGCCCGCGCCAGCTGCGCGACGTCCGTGGCGATCACGTCGATCGCCTCCACGTCCTGCGCCGCGCGCTGCAACGAGAGGTACGCGAAGCCGCCGGAGCCCAGCGCCACCACGGCCACCAGGCCGAGCAGCAGCATCATCTTCGTCTGGATGCCCAGGTTGTTCAGGCTCTTGCGCGCTCGGGGGGCGCTCTCGCGGGAGGACTTGCTCATCACGTGCTCCTTGGGGGGCTTCGTCGCCGTCGTCGGTCCCGATCGGACGAGGTGACGAAGGTGTGAGGGTTCGCCGGGGCCGTCACCCGGCCGGACGTCGCGCGGACGCCCGGCTCCGGGTCACGCCGCTGCGGCCTCGTCGACGTCCAGGACCAGCAGCAGGCGCCGGTCGAGCGTGCAGGCGGACACGATGAGCGACCGCAGCGCCGGGTCCAGCGTCTCCGGCGGGGTCTCCACCTGGTCGGCCGGCACGTCGAGCACGTCGCCGATCTCGTCGACGAGCAGGCTCACGGGCTCCCCGTCGACCTGCACGACGACCATCATCGGCTCGGCGTCCTGCCCGAGCGGGGCCAGGCCCAGCCGCGGGCGCAGGTCGACCGTGAGGACGACCTGCCCGCGGAGGTTCACCAGGCCCGCGATGCCCGACGGGGCCAGCGGGACCCGGGTGCGGGCGTGCGCCCGCAGGGCCTCCTGGACCCGCAGCACGTCGACGCCGTACAGGCCGTCGCCGATCGTGAACGTGACGTAGCGGTTCACGCGGCACCCTCCAGCGCGTCGTCCTCGAACTCGTGGTCGGCGGCCAGCAGCGCCGCCCGCAGGTCGAGCAGCTCCGTGACCCGGCCGTGTACGACGGTCGAGCCGACCAGGCCCGACGCGTCGATGTCGGAGTGGTCCGAGTGGTCCTCGACGATGTCGACGATCTCCTCGACGACCAGCGCCGCACTGCGGTCGCCGCGCTCGTACACGACGAGCAGCAGCTCCTCGCGCTCCTCGCGCTGCGCCCCGACGAGGCTGTCGACGCGGGCCAGCGGCAGGATCGAGCCGCGGTACTGCACGACCTCGCGGTCGCCGACCGTCTCGACCTCGTCCGCCCGGACGTGCTCCAGCCGGGCGACCCCGGCCAGCGGCATCGCGACCAGGCGGCCGTCGCCGATGCGGGCGACCAGCAGCTGGGCGGCCTCGTCGGCGTGCTCGACCGCGGCGTGCGACGTCCCGCCGATGCTCGCGTGCTCGTGCTCGCGGACCATGGCGCGGCGGGCGATGGCCTGGACGTCGAGGATCAGCGCGACGCGACCGTCGCCCAGCACCGTCGTCCCCGAGTACGTGCCGACCGTCTTGAGCTGCGCCGCGAGCGGCGTGACGACGATCTCCTCGGTGGCCAGGACCCGGTCGACCAGCAGGCCGAAGCGGTTGTCGTCGGCCTGCACGACCACGATGACGCCGGCACGCGAGCCGGCCTGCTCACCGTCGGACAGCCCCAGGACGTCCCGCAGCGGGACCAGCGGCAGCAGCTCGCCGCGCAGCCGGTACACCGGCGCGTCGTGCACGTGCTCGACGGTCTGCTCGGCGCGGTCGTCGAGGGCCACGAGCTCGAGCACGTGGACCTGCGGGACCGCGTACAGGTCGTCGTCGCAGACCACGGACAGCGACGGCATGATCGCGAGCGTCAGCGGGATGCGCAGCCGCCACACGGTGCCGACGCCGACGGTCGACTCGACGTCGACCGTCCCGCCGACCGCCTCGATGCGGGTCCGCACGACGTCCATGCCGACCCCGCGGCCGGACACGTTGGTCACCGCGGCGGCCGTCGAGAAGCCGGGCAGGAACAGCAGGCCGAGCATCTCCGCCTGGCCGAGCGTGGCGACCTGCTCGGGCGTGCGCAGGCCCTTGCTCACGGCGGACGCGGCGACCTTCTGCGGGTCGATGCCGCGGCCGTCGTCGCGGACCTCCACGACGACCTGCCCACCGGCGTGCGACGCGCGCAGCTCGAGCACGCCCTGCGCGGGCTTGCCCGCGGCGACGCGCTCGGCGGGCGGCTCGATGCCGTGGTCGACCGCGTTGCGCACGAGGTGCGTCAGCGGGTCCTTCACGGCCTCGAGCAGGCTGCGGTCGAGCTCGGTGTCGCCACCCGTGAGCTCGAGGCGGACCTCGCGGCCGCACACGGCGGCGAGGTCGCGCACGACGCGCGGCATCTTCGACCAGACGTGCTCGATGGGCTGCATGCGGGTCCGCATGACCCCGTCCTGCAGCTCCGAGGCGATGAGGTTGAGCTGCTGGGCCGAACGCGTGAGGTCGACGTCCTGCGCCTCCGACGCGAGCCGGCTCAGGCGGTTGCGGACCAGCACGAGCTCGCCGACCTGCCGCATGAGGCGGTCGAGCAGGTCGACGTCGACACGCACGGAGGCGTCGGCGGCGCTGCGCAGCGACGCGACCTCCTCCAGGGGTGCGGCGGCCGGGGCCATCGTCGGGTGGTACTCGGGCACCGCGCCGAGGTCGGCGAGCGCGGCGGACGCGAGCGCCTGGACCGCGGCGGCCTCGAGCGCGGCGTCGGCGGCCGCGGCTGCGGCGTCGACGGCGGCGGGCACGAGGGCGGGGGTCTCGGTGACCGGGGCCTCCCGCGGGTGGGGCACCTCGGCGGTGGGGGCTGCGGC
>NZ_BIMR01000397.1 GCF_004306155.1 Cellulomonas biazotea | reverse complement strand
GACCCCGTCGCGCGCGTCGACCCCGCGGCCGGCCGACGCCGCCCCGGCGAGTGCCCGCACCTCGCTCGCGTTGCCGCGCACGACCGCGGGACGCTCCGTCAGGAGGCGCGCGGCAAGCCGCGTCCGCACCGACAGGACGCCCACGGCGACGGGGTCGAGGACCCACGGCGTGCGGGCACCGACGGCCACCGCGACGGTCGGCTCGACGCACGCGCGCTGGTCCGGACCGGGCGTGCCGAGGTTGACGAGCAGGGCGCCGGCCACGCCGGCCAGCTCCTCGGCCTCGCCGGGGACCGCCGCCATCGCGGGCGACGCCCCGACCGCGAGCAGCGCGTTGGCGACGAGGTTCGTCGTGACCTCGTTGGTCAGGCACTGCACGAGCGGCGTGCTCGCGCGCAGCTGGAGGAGCGCCTCCCCGGCGGCGTCCGCCAGGGCGAGCGTCCCGCTCGTCTCCGGGTCGCGCGGGAGCGCGGGCGGTGCCGTCGTGGGGTCGGGCGGGAGAACGGGTGCAGACGTCATCGACGTGACATCCCTTCGCTAGTACGAACTAGATCAGGTTCGACGGGTGTGATCTCAGCCCCTCGCCCGGTGGGCGGTGCGGGGCACCCCGTGTCAGTGGTCGTCAGGCTAGCAGGCGTGCCGACGGCCCGTCGGCCCACCGC
>NZ_BIMR01000396.1 GCF_004306155.1 Cellulomonas biazotea | reverse complement strand
CCCCGACCCCGAGCCCGCACCCCTGGTGCTGCTCGGCCGCGACGGCACGCGCGTGGGCGCCGCGGTGGCCCTCGGCCGGGCCGCCGCGCGGGCGACCTGGCTCGCGCGCGACCTCGCCGCGACGCCGTCGAGCATCAAGGACCCCGCGTGGGTCGCCGACCAGGCCCGACGGCTCGGCCGCCGCGCCGGGCTCGACGTGACCGTGCGCGGGCCCCGCGAGCTGGCCGCGCAGGGCTTCGGCGGGATCCTCGCCGTGGGCGCGGGCTCCGCGTCTCCGCCCCGGCTCGTCACCGTCGCCTACACGCCCGCCACCGCGTCCGCGTCGGGCACCCGGCACGTCGTCGTCGTGGGCAAGGGCATCACCTACGACACGGGCGGCCTGTCCATCAAGCCGCGCGAGGCGATGGTCCCCATGAAGACCGACATGACGGGCGCCGCCGTGGCGCTCGCGACGGTCCTCGCCGCCGCCGAGGCCGGGGTCGCGCACCGCGTGACGGCCGTCCTGCCGCTCGCGGAGAACCACGTGGGCGCCGCGTCCTACCGGCCGGGCGACGTCCTCACGCTGTTCGGCGGGACGACGGTCGAGATCGCCAACACCGACGCCGAGGGCCGGCTCGTGCTCGCCGACGCGCTCGCGTGGGCCGACGCGCAGCTCGACCCGGACGTCCTGCTCGACGTCGCGACCCTCACGGGTGCCGCCACGCTCGGGCTCGGCAAGCAGCACGCCGCCCTCTACGGCACCGACGACGACCTGGTCGAGGCGCTCGCCGCGGCGGGGGAGCGGTCCGGCGAGCTCGCCTGGCCCATGCCGCTCGTGGCCGAGTACGAGGAGGCCGTCGGCTCCGACGTCGCGGACCTGCGGCACGTCCCGTCCGACCGGCGGATCGGGGGCGGGTCGATCACCGCCGCGCTGTTCCTGCAGCACTTCGTCGGGCAGCGTCGCTGGGCGCACCTCGACATCGCGGGGCCGGCGCGGTCGACGGGCGACCGGCACGAGGTCACCGAGGGCGCCACCGGGTACGGCGCGCGCCTGCTCCTGGAGTACCTGACCGACCTGCACTGACCGACCTGCACTGACCGACCTGCACTGACCGAGCTGCACGGACAGGCCTGCGCGGCAGGCGCTCAGCGGCGGACGGCCACCAGCAGCCCGTCGCCCGTCGGCAGCAGGGCCGGCACGAGCCGGTCGTCGCCGCGCACCAGGCGCCCGACCTCGCGGATCGTCGTCGTCGTCTCGTCGCGCCGCGCGGGGTCCGCGACCCGGTCGTGCCAGAGCGCGTTGTCGACCGCCAGCACGCCACCGGGGCGCAGCAGCCGCACGGCCTGCTCGACGTACCCCGGGTAGGAGCCCTTGTCGGCGTCGACGAACACCAGGTCGTAGCCGCCGTCGGTGAGGCGCGGCAGGACGTCGAGCGCGCGGCCGGAGATGGTCCGGGTGCGCGTGGCGCGCACGCCCTCCTCGGCGAACGCCTCCTTCGCGGCGCGCTGGTGCTCGACCTCGAGGTCGATCGTCGTGAGGACGCCGTCGGCCGGCATGCCGCGCAGCAGGTAGAGCGAGCCGACGCCCGCACCGGTGCCGATCTCGACGACGGCACGCGCGCCGGCCGCGGCGGCCAGGACCGACAGCGCGGCACCCGACCCGGGCAGCACGGGCGTGCAGCCGAGCTGCGCCGCTCGCTCACGCGCCCGCAGCAGGACGTCGTCCTCGGGGAGGAACTCCTCGCAGTAGACCCAGCTCTGGGCCTTGTCGGTGGAGATGGCGGCCTCCCGTTGGAGCAGTTCAGGACGGATCAGGTGCGGGTCGGGCGGGGGATCCCGGTCAGCCTATCGGTGCGCGGGACCACTCCCCGGGACGTGACCGGCCGCCTCGCGGAACTTCCCGGGCGCCACGCGCGTTGCACCGAGTCGAACACATCCGCACGACCTGGGAGACTGGTGCCCCGCTCGACCACCACGAAGGAGCCCGACACGATGACCACGCCCCCGGCCGCCTGGCAGCCGCCGACGTGGGAGCAGATCGTCCGGGACCACTCCGCGCGCGTGTACCGGCTGGCGTACCGCCTGACGGGCAACCGTCACGACGCCGAGGACCTCACCCAGGAGACGTTCGTCCGGGTGTTCCGGTCGCTCAACACGTACACCCCCGGCACGTTCGAGGGCTGGCTGCACCGCATCACGACGAACCTGTTCCTCGACCAGGCGCGCCGCAAGCAGCGCGTGCGCATGGACGGGATGGGCGACGACGCGGACCGCTTCGCGTCGGTCGACCAGCTCGGCAGCCCCGAGCGGGCGTACGAGCACGGCAACCTCGACCACGACGTGCAGCGCGCGCTCGACGAGCTGCCGCCCGAGTACCGGGCCGCCGTCGTGCTCTGCGACATCGAGGGCCTGTCGTACGAGGAGATCGCGGTGACCCTCGGGATCAAGCTCGGCACCGTGCGCTCCCGCATCCACCGTGCCCGTGCCCGTCTGCGCGTGTCGCTCGGCCACCGTGCGCCCGACGCCGTGGCCGCGGCGTCCGAGGCCGGGACGAGCGACTCCGCGGAGACGGCCGACGCCGCGGCGACCGTCGGTGCGGCGACCACCGCAGGCGGCCTCGTCGCCGCCCTCCCGGAGCGTGCCCGGTGAGCCACCTCGGTTCCCGCATCAGCGCGCTCGTCGAC
>NZ_BIMR01000395.1 GCF_004306155.1 Cellulomonas biazotea | reverse complement strand
CGCCGAGGACGACGAGGGCGAGCTCGACCTGGACCGGGTCGCGGACGTCACGCGTGCCGTGTCGGACGCGCTCGACGCGCAGGACGTGGTCGCGGGGGAGTACACCCTCGAGGTGTCGAGCCCCGGCGTGTCGCGGCCGCTGACCGAGCGCCGGCACTTCGCCCGCGCGGTGGGTCGGACGGTGAGCGTGCGGCTGGTCGACGGCGGGACGCTCGCGGGTCGGCTGACCGCCGTCGAGCGCGGTGACGCGGACGGCGACGACGCGGTCGTGGTCGTCCCGGTCACGCCCGGTGTCAAGGGGCGACGGCCGAAGACGGGCGCGCCCGTGCGGGTGCCGCTGGCGCAGGTGCGCGACGCGCGCGTCGAGGTGGACCTGAGCGGCCTGGGCCCTGTGGACGACGACGACGTGGCGGGCCCCGGTGCCGACGCCGCCGGACAGGAGAGCTGAGATGGACATCGACATGCAGGCGTTGCGGCTGCTCGAGCGGGAGCGCGAGATCAGCCTCGACGTGCTGGTCTCGGCGATCGAGCAGGCGCTCCTGTCGGCGTACCACCGCACGCCGGGCTCGCACCAGCGCGCACGCGTGGAGGTCGACCGCCGCTCGGGCCACGTGACCGTGTGGGCGCACGAGTCCGCCCCGGTCGGCGAGGACGGCGTCCCGGCGGAGGTCGAGACACCCGAGTTCGACGACACGCCCGCGGGCTTCGGCCGCATCGCGACGGCGACGGCGCGCCAGGTTATCGTCCAGCGGCTGCGCGACGCCGAGGACGACCAGGTCCTCGGCACGTTCCGCGGCAAGGAGGGCGAGGTCCTCGGCGGCGTCATCCAGCAGGGCCGCGACCCGCGGACCGTGCTCGTCGACGTGGGCGGCACCGAGGCGGTGCTGCCCCAGCACGAGCAGGTGCCGGGGGAGGAGTACGTGCACGGCGAGCGGCTGCGCGCGTTCGTCCTCGAGGTCGCCCGCGGGCCCCGCGGCCCGCAGGTCACGCTCTCGCGCACCCACCCGAACCTCGTGCGGCGGCTGTTCGCGCTCGAGGTCCCGGAGGTCGCCGACGGCACGGTCGAGATCACGGCGCTGGCGCGCGAGGCGGGTCACCGCACGAAGATGGCCGTCCGAGCGACGGTCGCGGGCGTCAACGCGAAGGGCGCGTGCATCGGACCCATGGGCGGCCGGGTGCGCGCGGTCATGGCGGAGCTGCACGGCGAGAAGATCGACATCGTCGACCACTCGGACGACCCGGCGGAGATGATCGCGCACGCCCTGTCGCCCGCACGCGTCCTGTCGGTGACGGTCGTCGACCCGACGGCGCGGGCCGCGCGCGTCGTGGTGCCCGACTACCAGCTGTCCCTCGCGATCGGCAAGGAGGGGCAGAACGCCCGCCTCGCCGCGAAGCTCACGGGCTGGCGGATCGACATCCGCTCCGACGCCGAGCAGGCCGGGGACGGGGCGCCGGACGGCGCCCGGCCCTCGACGCAGTCGCCGGCCTCCGAGCCGACCTCCGAGCCGACCTCCGCGCCGACGCAGGGCCGCCCCGGTCAGCACCGGTGACGCGTCGGGGTAGACTGTCGACGGCTGGGCCGGACGCCCGGCTCTCCTCGCCGAGCAGGCGGACCCCCGACCCCGCACCCACCGTGCCCGTCGTGGGTCCGGTGCGCACGTGCGTGGGGTGCCGCGCGACCGGCCCGAGGTCAGCCCTGCTGAGGGTGGTCGTGACCGAGGCCGTTCCGGGACTCCCGGAGCTGGTCGTGGACACCGGTCGCCGGATGCCGGGCAGGGGTGCGTGGCTGCACCCCGATCGTGCATGTCTCGAGCTCGCCGAGCGCCGCAGGGCGTTCGGGCGGGCCCTGCGCGTGGCGGGTCCCCCCGGTACGCGTGCGGTCCACGAGCACCTCGCGAGCATGGACGAGCAGGACGTCCCCGGGACCTCCCGGTGACGAAGGCCGATCGTCGAGACGGAAAGCGGGTTGGAAGCCGATGGCTGCCCGATGAGCACGCACCGATGAGTACCCAGAGATGAGTACCCAGCACTAACGACGGTCCGACCCTGTCCGGGGGCGGGCCAGGACAGGAGAGATGTGGCCAAGGTCCGCGTCTACGAGCTCGCCAAGGAGCTCGGAGTCGACAGCAAGACCCTCATGACCAAGCTGAACGAGCTCGGTGAGTTCGTTCGCTCGGCGAGCTCGACCATCGAGCCGCCCGTCGTGCGCAAGCTGCGCGACACCTACCCCGCGGGTGGTGGCGCCTCGGCGTCGGCCCCCGCCCCCAAGGCACCCGCGCGTCCGGCTCCGGCCGCGCCCGCCGCCCCGGCTGCTCCGGCCGCCCCCGCGCCGGCCCCGGCC
>NZ_BIMR01000394.1 GCF_004306155.1 Cellulomonas biazotea | reverse complement strand
GGCCCGACGAGCGCTCGGGGTCGCTCGTCGGGCCGGGGTGGTCGGCGGAGCCCGTGAGGACGGTCCTTCCTCGGTCGGTGGGGCGTCGCGCTGGTCTCTCAGCGCGCCTGGCGCGGCGTGCGCGGTCGCGCGGGCGACGTGCGGCGTCGCCTCGGACGCGTGGCCGTCGGGGCGGGCGGTCTCAGGGCAGCCGCACGTGCTGCGGGCCGAGCTCGTCGACGGACGCGACGCCGAGCAGGGCCATGGTGCGGCGGACCTCGCGCGACAGGATCTGCGCGGCGCGGTCGACGCCCCGCTCGCCGCCGGCCATGAGCCCGTACAGGTAGGCGCGGCCGACGAGCGCGGCGCGCGCGCCGAGGGCGAGGGACGCGACGACGTCGGCGCCGGACAGGATGCCGGTGTCGACCCAGACCTCGGTGCGGTCGCCGACGGCCTCGGCGACGTCGGGCAGGAGCCGCAGGGGGACGGGCGCGCGGTCGAGCTGGCGTCCGCCGTGGTTGGACAGGACGATCGCGTCGGCCCCGGCGTCGGTGACGCGCCGGGCGTCGTCGACGGTCTGGATGCCCTTGATGATGAGCGGCCCGTCCCAGGAGGCGCGGAGCCACTCGAGGTCGGCGATCGTCATGGTCGGGTCGAAGAGCTTGTCGAGGAGCTCCGCGACGGTGCCGTCCCACTCGTTGAGCGACGCGAACTTCAGCGGCTCGGTGGTGAGCAGGTTCATCCACCAGGCGGGGTGCGTGGCGGCGTCGAGGACGGTCTTGACGGTGAGCGCGGGCGGGATGGAGAAGCCGTTGCGGGCGTCGCGCAGCCGGGCGCCGGCGACGGGGACGTCGACGGTGAGCATGAGCGCCTCGTACCCGGCGGCCTTGGCGCGGGCCATGAGGTCCTCGCCGGCGGAGCGGTCCTTCCAGACGTAGAGCTGGAACCACTTGCGGGCGTCGGGTGCGGCGGCGGCGACGTCCTCGATGGACGTGGTGCCCATGGTCGACAGCGCGTAGGGGATGTCGTGGCGCTCGGCGACGCGGACGACGGCCCGCTCGCCCTCGTGGTTCATCATGCGCGTGAACCCGGTGGGGGCGAACCCGAAGGGCTGCGCAGACGGCTTGCCGAGGAAGTGCGTGGTGGTGTCGACGGCGGACACGTCGTGCAGGATCGACGGCTGGAACTCGAGGTTCCGGAAGAGCGAGCGCGCGCGGCGCAGGCTGATCTCGGCCTCGGCGGCGCCGTCGGTGTAGTCGAAGACCGACCGGGGTGTGCGGCGACGGGCGACGGAGCGCAGGTCGGCGATGGTGAGGGCGTCGTCGAGGCGGCGCTGCACGGGGTCGAGGACGACCGGCTTGGGCCGCAGCAGCGGCTTGAGCTCGGACCAGGACGGGATCTGGCGGTGGGTCACGTGCGTGGCTCCCTGGGCGCGTCGTCGGGCTGCACGGAGTGGATTTTGAAACGATACACCGCTGCACGGGCGGGGTCACGGGCCTGCCGCACCCGTGGGTTCATCCTCGCGTAGCGTGGGCGCCGGGGCCACGCGATGTGGCCTGGACCACAACGGCTTTGTAACGTTTCACCGCGAACCGTTGACACCGCTGCGAGCGCTCACCTACCGTCCGGAATGCGCTTTCACAGATCCGAGCAAGGAGGCTCCCGACGATGAAGCGACCTTTCTGGAAGTTCACCGCCCTCGCTGCGGTCACCGCACTCTCCCTCACCGCCTGCGCCTCCGGCTCGGGCGACGACGACGCGTCCGCCGCGCCCAGCCCCGACTCGACCGAGCCCGTCACGATCAACTTCACGTGGTGGGGCAACGACGACCGGGCCTCGCGCTACCAGGAGGCGCTCAAGCTCTTCAACGAGGAGTACCCGTACATCACGGTGCAGACCAGCTTCGCCGCGTTCCCGGACTACTGGACGCAGCGGTCCACCGAGGCCGCCGGCCGCAAGCTGCCGGACGTCATGCAGTTCGACCTGTCGTACCTGCGTGAGTTCAACCAGAACGGGCAGCTGCTCGACCTGGCGCCCTACGTCGACAACGGCTCGATCGACCTCTCGGGCTTCGACGAGACCCTCACCACCGCCGGCGTGCTCGACGACAAGACGATCGGCATCCCGACCTCCACCAACACGTTCGCGATGTTCCAGAACCCGGCGGTCATCACCGCGACCGGCGCCGAGTTCCCGGACGACACCGAGTACACGTGGGAGGACTACAACGACTTCATCGCCGAGGCCTCCGGCGCCGGTGCCACCACCGCCGACGGCTACGCGCTCTACGGCGCCGTCGACTACACGGGCACCTTCTGGTTCTTCATCCAGTGGCTGCTGCAGAAGGGCGTCACCCCGTTCGAGGACGACGGCACGTTCGGCTTCGACGAGGACGACGTCGTCGAGTTCCTCGACCTGACCGCCGACCTGCGTGCGGACAAGCTCGTCTACCCGATCGAGCGCGGCCTGTCCCTGCTCCCCAAGGGCGGCTTCACGGTCAACGAGTCCGCGACCGAGATGAGCTGGGACAACTTCCTCGCCGGCTACGTCGCCGACTCGGGCACCCAGGACATCGCCCTCGCGCAGATCCCGTCCGTCGAGCCGGGCGAGAAGCACATGTTCTTCAAGCCGTCGATGCTGCTGTCGGCCGGCGCGAACACCGAGCACCCCGACGCCGCGGCGAAGCTCATCAACTTCCTGCTCACCGACCCCGAGGTCGGCACGATCTTCGGCACCTCGAAGGGCGTCCCGGCGGACGAGGAGCAGCGCGCCGCCGTCAGCACCGAGCCGGGCAGCGTCGACGCCCGCGTCATCGAGTACGAAGAGGCCGTGACCGACCTCGTCACCGAGTCCACCCCCATCCCGGTCAAGGGCTTCGGCACCATCGAGGCCAAGTGGAAGTCGCTGGGCGAGGAGCTCGCCTACGGCACCATCACGACGGAGGACTTCGCCTCCCAGTGGTTCGCCGAGGCGGAGCTCGCCCC
>NZ_BIMR01000393.1 GCF_004306155.1 Cellulomonas biazotea | reverse complement strand
CCCGACGCCGGTGCCGGCGGCGGCCCTCGCGCCCGCGCCGGCACCGGTCGACGGCCTCCTCGTGGGCACGAGTGCGCACGCCACGGGCGGCGACGCCGCGGGGCGGGGCGGCGGCACCGGCGACCCGGCCGACGCCCTCGACGCCGCACCTGGCGTCGGAGCACCGTGATCTCGACCCACGGCCTGTCGGTGCGCTACCCCGGTGCGCACCGGCAGGTGCTCGACGGACTCGACCTGCACGTCCGCGCGGGCGAGGACGTCCTGCTCCTCGGCGGCTCGGGCGGCGGCAAGAGCACCCTGCTGCGCGTCCTCGCGGGCGTCGTCCCGCAGGTCGTCGACGCGGACGTCACCGGGTCGGTGCGGGTCGACGACCTCGACGTGGACGCCACGACGCCGACCGCGCGCGTCGCCCGCTCGGTCGGGTACCTCACGCAGAGCCCCGCCGACCAGCTGTGCCTGCCGACCGTGCTCGACGAGGTCGGGTTCGGGCTGGAGAACCGGGCGGTGCCCGCCGACCGGATCCGTCCCCGGGTCGACGCGGCGCTGCGGGCTGTCGGCGCCGCGCACCTCGCGCACCGGCGCACGGGCGACCTGTCCGGCGGCGAGGGCCAGCGGGTCGCGCTGGCGGCGACGCTGGTCACCGAGCCGCGCGTGCTGCTGCTGGACGAGCCGACCGCGCTGCTCGACCCGGCCGCCGCCCGGGGGGTCGCCGCGGCCGTCAGGGCGGCGTCGGGACCCGACCGTGCCACGGTCCTCGTCGAGCACCGGCTGGACGAGCTCGCGCACCTGCCGGGGCGGACGGTCGTGCTCGACGGCGACGGCCGTGTGGCGGCCGACGGGCGGACCGGCGACGTCCTGCTCGGGCACGCGGCCCGGCTCGCCGCGCTCGGTCTGGGGCTGCCGCTGCGGGCCGAGCTGCGGGCCGCGGGCGTCGCCTCGCTCGCGGACCTGCCGGTCGGCGACGGCACCCGCCGACCTGACCCTGCGGTGGCGGCGTCGGCCCTGCGCGCCCGCGGGCTGCGGGTGCGCCGCGACGGCCGTGACGTCCTGCACGGCGTCGACCTCGACGTCGGGGCGGGGCGCGTCACCGCCGTCGTCGGGCCCAACGGGTCGGGCAAGAGCACGCTGCTGCTCGCGCTCGCCGGGCTGCTCCCCGCGACGGGCACGGTCCGCGGCGGGACGGTCGGGATGGTGTTCCAGCAGCCCGAGCACCAGCTCCTCGCCCGCACCGTCCGCGACGAGGTCGCGTGGGGTCCGCGGCGTGCGCGGGTCGACGGGGTCGACGCCCTGGTCGACGCCGCGCTCGACCGCTACCTGCTCGCCGGGCTGGCCGCGCACGACCCGTTCCGCCTGTCGGGCGGGCAGCAGCGACGGCTGTCGCTCGCGGCGGCGGCCGTCTGCGGGCACGACGTGCTGCTCGCCGACGAGCCGACCTTCGGGCAGGACCGCCGCTCGACGCTCGCGTGCGCGGACGCGCTGCGCGGGCTCGCCGACGAGGGCCGGGCGGTGGTCGTCGTGACGCACGACCTGCGGCTCGTCGCCGAGCTCGCCGACGACGTGCTCGTGCTGCGCGACGGGCGGGTCGTCGGCGCGGGCGCGACGTCGGACGTGCTCGACGACGACAGGCTGCTCGCGTCGGCCGGCCTGGTCCTGCCGCCCGTGGTGCGCGCCGCGCGGGCGACCGGCGCACCGCCGCGCGCGGTGCTGGCCGCGCTGCGGGAG
>NZ_BIMR01000392.1 GCF_004306155.1 Cellulomonas biazotea | reverse complement strand
GCGCAGCACCCCGCCGGGCAGGGCGGCGAGGTGCTGCGCGTCGAGACCGGCGTCGCCCTACGGCGCCGGGTACCCGGTGACGAACTGCGGCGTCCCGGTGTTCGTGCTGTCGGCCTGACCGCCCACGCCGTTGACGACGTGGCGGACGGTCCCCGCGCTGAGGTTCACGGTCATGACGTGCGTGAGCTGCACGCCCGGCCGCTGCGGGACCTCGAACCCGTTCTCGGTGACGATCGAGGGGTTGTTCTGGTTGAACACGTAGACGCCGGCGCCCCACACCTGGTGGCTCCGCACGCGCTCGCCCACCTTGTAGCCGGCCCAGCCGAGCGTGCCGTCCGGCTCCGTCCAGTCGGCCTGCGTCGGCGGGTCGTACGGGAGCTCGTTCTGGTAGAGGACGACGCGTCCCCGCTCGCCGTTCCAGACGGTGTTGTGCTGCTGGAAGTGCTCGACGAACAGGCCGGTCGCGGTGACGTCGTCGCCGTTCACGACGACGCCCGTGCGGCCGGTGTTGGTCCGCCAGCGGTCGGTGTCGCCGTTGACGCCCTCGGTGAAGCCCTCGAGGCCGTGGTCGGCCCGCCAGACCCAGGTGTGGTCGACGAGCACGTCGTCGGCGTCGATGCGCAGCGCGACGTCGGTCTTGCCGACGTGCGGGCCGCCGACGCGGAAGTAGACGTCGCTCAGCGTGATCGGGTCGAGCCGCGCGCCGCGCGAGTGGTGGCCGTGGCCGCCGTTCTTCTTGCCGACCTGCAGCAGGACCGGCGACTCGGTGGTCCCGGCGTCGATCGTCACGCCCGCGACGATCGCACCCGGCACGTCGGCGACCGTCAGGGGCACCGCGCCGCCGACCGCGGTGAGCGTCGCGTGGCCGATCCCGAGGACGACGGTCCCGGCCTTCTTGACCTCGATCCCCCGGGCGACGTCGTAGACGCCCGGCGTGAGCAGCAGGTGCTTGCCCTGCGCGAGGCGGCTGTTGATCCGCTGCACGGAGTCCCCGGGCTTCGCGACGTAGAAGTCGCTCAGCGGGATGGTGCGTCCGGCGGTCAGGCCGTCCGCCCAGGAGACGCCGCGCGTGCCCTCGCGCGCCGCCGGGACGCGGACGTTCCAGCGGCCGCGGGCGTCGACGAACAGGTACGGCTTCTCGCGGCTGAGCGGCGTCTGGTCGAGCGTCGTGTACGGCGGGTCGGGGAACGTCGCGTCGTCGGGGGCGCCGACGACGCCCGCGAACACCTGGTTCCAGACGGCGTTCGACCAGGAGCGCACCTCGCTGTTGCGGGTGAGCCACTGCTGCTGGGACCCGTTGACGACGTCGCCGAAGCGGGAGTCGGCGATGAAGCCGCCCGACGCGTACTGCGGGCCAGCCGTGCAGTAGTCCATGAGCGAGAAGCCGGGGTCGCCCTCCGCGGCGAGCACGTTGAGGCGGCGCAGCGAGACGGCCTGCGACACGGCCCAGAAGTTCGCCGACGCGCGGCACCCGTCCTGGCCTGCGGCGTCGATGTCGAGCGTGAGGTTCGACAGCGTGCGCCAGAAGTTGACGAGCGCGAGGCAGTTGGGGTTCGCGGGGTCGCTCGACAGGCAGCGGTTGTAGGTCTCGATCTTGCCGTGGACGGTGACGTCGGTCGGCGACGCCCCGAGCCCTGCGACCTCGGTGTAGTAGCCGACCTTCAGCTGCAGCGGCTGCTCGGCGGTGCCGTACTCGCCGGGCGTGAACAGCAGCGCGTAGCGGGCGGTGCCCATCTCGGCGTCGACCTGCTGGGCGTGGATGGCGTCGACCTTCGCCTGGATGTCGGCGACGGGCATGCTCGGGTCGAAGACGACGACGTTCGGACCGAGGTCGGGCGCCGCGGGGGCGCCGCGGGGCGGGGTGGCGGTGGCGGTCGTCGCGACGGCGGTCGCGGCGAGCGTGAGCACGGCGACGGCGGCGAGCCGTCCACGCGCGCGTGACCTCCGGGGTCGTGGGGCGTGCGGGTCCATGCGTGCGTTCCTCTCCGTTGAGATCCGGCATCGGACAAAGCGGAGCCAACCACACTTACCGACTGGTTAGTAAGCCCTTCACGGCCGGACCGTCGTCGCCCACCCGGCAGAGTGACGCAGGTCACGGCGGCATAACGATCTACCTAGTACCGCGCCGATTTACCTAGTACCGCATGGCTCAGGTGGATCACCCGCTGGTAGACAGTCGCCTGGTCCCGCCCGGAGGCCCGCCGAGCACCCCCGTCAACGGCGACGGCGCAGGTCGGCGGCCTCTCGGGCGGCCATCTACCCGCACAGCCGCTCGACGGGCGCACCCCCGACGGCGGTCACCACGACGAGGTGGTCCATGAAGCGTCACGTCCTGGCGGGGCTCGTCCTCGCGCTCCTCACGACCGCGATCGTGCTGTTCTCCGGCCCCGAGCTCCAGGGCGTCGCCCTGCTCGGTGCCGCCCTCGGTGGGGCCCTCGGCCTCGTCCCCGACCGCTCCCCCGCCCAGCGCGCCGGCGCGTTCGCCGCCGGGTTCGCCGCCGCGTGGCTCGGCTACGCCCTGCGCGCCGCCGCCCTGCCCGACGCCGCCGCCGGC
>NZ_BIMR01000391.1 GCF_004306155.1 Cellulomonas biazotea | reverse complement strand
CCCCAGGACGGGGTCGAGGCAGGTGAGCGCCCGCCCGCCCTCAGGCATCCGGCGACCCCGTCCTCGTGCCCCACCCCAGGTGGGTTGCGGGCACCACGACGGGGTCGGCGCGGTCAGCGGCGGCGGTGGAACAGCAGCCCCGCCGCCACGCGGGCGACCAGGAAGATCCCGACGCACCACGCGACGGCCGCGACCCACGTCGACGTCTCGACCGGCAGGCCGAGCAGCAGCCCGCGCATCGTGTCCGTGACCGGCGTGACCGGGTTCCACGCCGCGATGGTCTCGAGCACCGACGGCATCGACTCCGGCGGGACGAACGCGCTCGACACGTACGGCAGGAACAGGATGAAGAACGTGAAGCCGCTGGCCGCCTCCGGCCCGGACGACAGGATCCCGACGGCCACCCCGACCCACGTGAGGGCGAGGACGAACAGCGCGACGACGCCCAGCGCGCCGAGCCAGCCGAGCACCGTCGCCTGCGGGCTGAACCCCACGAGGAACGCGACGCCGATGACGAGCGCCGTCGAGACGGCGTTGCGGACCATGCTCGCGACGACGTGCCCGGTGACGACTCCGGTCGCCCGGATCGGCATGGACCGGAACCGGTCGATGATGCCGTTGGTCATGTCGGACGCCATGTCGACCGCGGTGTTGGCGGCGCCGTAGCCGGCGGTCAGCAGGATGATCCCCGGCACGACGAAGTCGACGTAGCGGCCGCTGGGGTCGATCGCCCCGCCGAACACGTACGTGAACATCAGCAGGAGCATCACGGGCAGCAGGACGGACAGCAGGAGCGTGTCGAGCTGCCGGGTGGTGCGGCGCACGGTCCGGCCGACGAGGGCCGTCGTGTCCCGCAGCGTCTGCCCGACGTCGGGCCGGCCCGTGGGTGCGGCGGGGGCGAGCAGGGCGGTCATCGGGTCTCCCGGGGGTGCGGGCCGGCGGCGGCGAGGGTGTCCTCGTCGGGCCGGGCGGTCGTGTGGCCGGTCGTCCCGGTGGTGGTCGGTCGGCCGGTGAGCGTGAGGAACACGTCGTCGAGCGTGGGTTCGCGGACCTGCCAGGCGGCGACCTCGGCCGCGCGGGTGCCGACGTCGCCGAGGATGCGGTGCACGTCGCCGACGGACCCGTCGGTGGAGACGCGCTGCACGGTGCCGTCGCGCAGCACGAGCTCGACGTGCGCCGACCCGACCGTGCGCTTGAGGTGCGCGGCGGTGCCGTCGGCGATGACGCGGCCGTGGTCGACGACGACGATGCGGTCGGCGAGCCGGTCGGCCTCCTCGAGGTACTGCGTGGTGAGCAGGACGGTCGCGCCCGCGTCGACGACGCCCCGGATGACGTCCCACAGGTCACCGCGGCTGCGGGGGTCCAGGCCGGTGGTCGGCTCGTCGAGGAAGACGACCTGGGGACGGCTGAGCAGGCTCACGGCGAGGTCGAGGCGGCGGCGCATGCCGCCCGAGTAGGTCTTGACGAGGCGGAGCGCGGCGTCGGTGAGGTCGAACAGCGCGAGCATGTCGGCCGTGCGGGTGCGGACCTCCCGTGGGCCGAGGTGCGCGAGCCGCGCCATGAGGCGCAGGTTCTCCTCCCCCGTGAGCAGCTCGTCGACGGCGGCGTACTGGCCGGTGAGGCTGATGGCGCTGCGGACGCGGGCCGGCTCGCGCACGACGTCGGCCCCCGCGACGGTCGCGGTGCCGCCGTCGGGCCGCAGGAGCGTCGACAGGATGCGGACGGTGGTGGTCTTGCCGGCGCCGTTGGGGCCGAGCAGGGCGAGCACCTCGCCCTGGTGGACGTCGAGGTCGACGCCGTCGAGGACGGTGAGGTCGCCGTAGGACTTGCGCAGCCCGCGGGCGACGACGATCGGTGCGGTCATCGCGATCCCCCTTCTGTGTACGTCGTAAACTGTGTGTGTATGTCATACACACTTATAAGATCGGGCGTCAAGGAGGTACGACGGTGGACGACGCAGCGAACCCGCACCCCGACGAGGACCACGGGGCCGCCGACGGCGAGCCGGACGGTGGCCGCGCCGGAGGCGTCCGCCGCGGGACCGACGAGGGGCGCGGGACGGACGGACGCGCCCCGGGCGAGGGCCGCGGCACGGACGACGGACCCGCCCCACGCGCGGACGGCGGGACCAGCGACGCCCCCGGGACCACCCACGCCCACGCCGCCGAGGTCGCCCGCCGCGAGGCCGACGACGCCCGCAAGGAGGCCGAGGCGCTGCGCCGCGACCGCGAGAAGTCCGACCGGGCCGCCGCCAAGGAGGCCGACCGCGCCCGCCGCGACCGCGAGAAGGCGGAGCGCGACGCCGCCAAGGACGCCGACCGCGCGCGCAAGGAGGCCGACCGGCGCCGGCGCGACGACGAGAAGGCCGAGCGCGACCGCCTCAAGGCCCTGCAGCAGGCCGAGGCCGCCCGCGAGCGCGCCCTCCAGGACGTCGAGCGGGAACGGGTCCGCCGCGAGACCGAGGCCCGCCGCGAGGCCGAGCGCGCCCAGGCCGAGCGCGAGCGCGCCGCCCGCGACGCCGCACGGGAGGCCGGCCGGGCCCTGCGCGAGGCTGAGAAGGC
>NZ_BIMR01000390.1 GCF_004306155.1 Cellulomonas biazotea | reverse complement strand
GCGCACGACTGCGGGGCTCACGTCCGCGGCCGGGCCGAGCCCGACGAGCACGAGCGAGGACTCGCCGCCGCCGCGCGGCAGCGCGAGCGTGGACCCCGGGGTCGCGCGGAAGCCCCACGCGGCGAGCGCGTCGCGGTCGAGGCCGACGCCGTCGGGCAGGGCCCCGTCGCTCGTGACGCCCACACCGACGGTCGCCGCGGCACCGCCCGGCGGGACGACGTCGACGCGCAGCGCGCGCACGAGCGGGAGGGAGGGAGCAGGGTCGAACACCATCGCGGTCTCCTTCGTCGTGCCGGTGGTCGTGCCTGTCGTGCCTGTCGTGCGGGTGCGGGGCGGCGCCGGTCAGCCCGGCGGCCAGAGCACGGGGATGAGCCCGACGGCCACGACGAACCACGCCGCCGTCGTCGCGAGCCCGAGCTTCCAGTAGTCCCCGAACCGGTACCCGGCGGGGTTCATGACGATCATGTTCGCGGGGGTCGCGATCGGCGTGAGGAACGACGCCGCCCCGGCGACGGCCACGAGCATGAGCACGGGGGCGAGCGCGACGCCGGACTCCTGCGCGGCGGCGACCGCGATGGGCGTGACGATGAGGACGGTCGCGGTGTTGCTCACGACCTGCCCGAGCACGAGCGTGAGGACGAACAGCGCCGTCAGCAGCAGCCGCACGTCGCCGCCCGCGACGAGGTCCACGAGGTACCCGGCGACCAGGTCCGCGGCGCCGCTGGCGCTGATCGCGGTCGACAGCGGGATGAGGCCGCCGACCAGCACGACCGTCTGCCAGGAGATGGCCCGGTACGCCTGCGCGGGCCGCACGACGCGCAGCAGCACCATCCCGACCGCCCCGACGAGACCGGCGATCGCGGGCGGCACGACGCCCGACGCGAGGAGCGCGACGGTGAGGACGAGCACCGCGATCGCCCGCCACGCGGTCGCCCCGAGCGGCACCGCGCGCCGCACCAGGTCGGGGTCGTCGACCACGAGGACGTCGTCCGAGCCCGACAGCGCCTCGACCGCGGGCCACGTGCCGTGCACGAGCAGCATGTCGCCCTCGGCGAGCTCGGTGGTGCGCGCGCCGCGCGGCAGCCCGAGGCGCCGGACCGACAGCACGGTGACGTCCGCGTACCGCAGCCCGGGGAACACGGGCCGTCCGACGAGCACCGACCGCGGCGGCACGACGAGCTCCGCGACCCCGGCCTCGCGCCCGAGCAGCGCCTCGCGGGTGTGCCGCGTGAGGGGCGTCGCGACGACGTCGAGGCCGTGCGCGGCGACGAGCGGCGCGACGGCGTCGCTCGGACCGCTGACGACCAGCACGTCGTCGACGGCGACGGCCTCGTCGACGCCGCCGGGTCGCCCGTCGGGCCGCTGCACGCCGAGCACGACGACGTCGTCGGGCGCGGTGACGTCGGCGAGGGGCACCCCGACGAGGTCCGACCCGGCGCGCACCCGGGCCCGGAAGAACCCGCGCTCGAGCCGGTAGTGCTCGACGAGCGTGCTCAGGTGGTCGGAGAAGTCGGCGGGCACGACGTCGGGCTGCCGCTCCGGGAGCAGCCGCCGGCCGAGCAGCACCGCGACCGCGACGGTCACGACGACGAGCGGCACGCCCATGAGCCCGAACTCGAAGAACCCGAACCGTTCGCCCGTCGCGTCCGCGAGCGCGTCCGACACGATGACGTTGACGGTGCTGCCGGACAGCACGAGCAGCGCGCCCGCGCTCGCGGCGAACGCGAGCGGCATGAGCATCTGGGCGGGGGCCTGGTGCGACCGTCGGGCCGCGAGGACGACGACGGGCAGCAGCGCGGCCGCGGCGCCGTTGGGCGTGACGAACGCCGCCATGACCGCTCCGAGCGCCATGACGGCGACGAGCAGCGGCCCCCGCCGCGTCCCCGCCCGGGTGACGAGCAGCTGTCCCGCCCACGCGGTCACGCCCGACGACTCGAGCCCGTCGCTCAGCACGAACAGCGTCGCGATGAAGATGACGACCGGGTCGCCGAACCCCGCGACCGCCTGCGTGGCGTCGACCTGACCCGTCAGCCACAGGGCCAGCGCGGCGAGGATCGCGACGACACCCACGGGCAGCCGGTTCCACACGAACAGCCCGATGACACCCACGAGCACCAGCAGGCTGACCGCTGCGTCCGACACGCCGCCTCCTGACGGTCCGGGTCCGTTCGACAGACTAGGACGAACCCGGCGCTAGCATCACGTCATGCGCCTGCTGCGCGTCGCCTTCACGGTCCTGGTCGGGTCCACCCTGCTCGCGTCGTGCGCCGCCGCGGACGCCGCGGACGAGGCCGAGCCCGTCGCCGCCGCCGACGTCACGGGGACGTGGGGCGCGTCGGCCGTCGAGGGCGAGGCGTCGCTGGACCTCGCGGACGACGGCGCCGCGACCGGGACCGACGGGTGCAACCGGATGGTCGGCGAGTGGCGGCTCGGCGACGACGGCGTGGTGTTCTCGTCGTGGGCGACGACCCGGATGTCGTGCCCGGCGGTCGACCCCTGGCTGTCGCTCGCCGTGGCCGCACGGCTCGAGGGCGACCACCTGGTGTTCGTCGACAAGGACGCCGTGCAGCTCGGCACTCTCACCCGCACCGACGGGTCGTGAGCCGACCGGTCCGCGCGGCCGTCTGGGTCGCGGTCGGGATCTTCGCGTGGGTGGCGGTCACGCGGCTGGTCGGCGCGGTCGACTGGTCCGCGGTCGGGGCGGCGTTCGCGGGTCTGCCGGTCGCCGTCGCGATCCCCTTGACCCTCGCGCTGCTGCTGCGGCAGACGCTCAACGCCGTCCCGCTGACGTACTACGTGCCCGGCCTGGGGCTGTGGCGGTCGATGCAGAACGACCTGTCCGCGAACGTCGTCGCGACGTTCACGCCGCCGCCCGCGGACATCGTCGTGCGCGTCGCGATGTTCCGGTCCTGGGGCGTGGACCCGACGTCGGGCATGGCGGGCGTCACGCTCAACACCGCGAAGTTCTACGCCGTGCGGTTCCTCGCGCCGACGCTCGGCATCACGCTCCTCGCGTTCCAGGGGGCCGAGCGTCGGCAGTGGGTCGTCGCGGTGCTGTGCGGCCTGGTCGCGGCGACGATGCTCACCGCGCTGGTCCTGCTGCTGCGCGGCGACCACCTGGCGGCGTGGCTGGGACGGACGGCCGGGCGGGTGGTGCGCCGGTTCCGGCGCGCGACCGACCCGGACGTCTGGGCGGCGACGATGGTCGACGTGCGCGGCCGGTCCGCGGCGAGCCTGCGGCGGGGGCTGCTGCCGTCGATGGTCGCGCTCGTCGGGATGGTCCTCGCCGACGCGCTCGTCCTGCTCGTCGCGCTGCGGGCCTGCGGAGTCACGGGGCTGACGGTCGTCGACGTGCTCGCGCCGTTCCTGCTCGCGTACCCGCTCACGCTGTTCCCGCTGTTCGGCCTCGGGCTGCTCGACGCGATCCTCGTCGGCACCTGGACGACCGTCGCCGGTGTCGAGCAGGAGGGCGCGATCGTCGCGGCGACGATCGTCTGGCGGGCGGTGACGATCCTCGGGACGCTCCTGCTGGGTGGGATCAGCCTGACGGCGTGGCGGGTCCGGCACCGTGCGGCGGTGCCGACGTCTTCCTGAGGCCCGACGTCACGCCGGGACGGTCGTGGTGCCGGCCAGGTCGCGCGCGTCCTGCGCCCACGTGTCGGGCGTCCCGACGCGCCACAGCGAGCGCACGGTGCCGAGGACCGCGACGGTGACGGTGAGCAGTCCTGCGAGGACGGCGAGCGTCGGTGCGATCCCGTAGCGGTCGAGGAGCCCGCTGCCGACGAGCGGGACGAGCGGCCCGGCGGCGAGCCCGGTCAGGCCGAGCACCGACGCGAGCCGCCCCTGGAGCTGTGCCGGGGTGATCGCCGCCGCGTAGCCCGACAGCCCGGCGTTGACCGCGGGCACGAGCAGGACGGCCACGGGCAGCACGACGAGGTACGCGACGTACGTCGCCGCGACGGCCATGACGACCGCGCCGACCGCGAGCACCCCGAGCGCGACCACGACGAGCGCGCCCGCGCGGAAGCGTGCGACGAGCCGCGGCGCGAGCAGCGCGCCGCCGAGGACGCCGACGCCGACGGTGAGCTGGACGAGCCCGATGAGCAACGGCCGGGTGCCCGTGCGGACGAGCTCGAGGTTGATGCCGACCAGGAGCCCGCCGAACGCGACGTTGACCACGACGAGCAGGCCGAGCAGCGCCCGGAACAGCGGCACCGACCAGACGAACCGCAGCCCGTCGCCGAGCGCGGTCAGCGGACGCGTCGCGCGCGCCTCGGCGACGTCGCCGTTGAGGGGCTCGCGCACGAGCCACGTGCACACCGCGGTCGCCGCGTGGCCGACGGCCGACGCGGCGAGCGGGAGGGCGTGGGACGCGGCGTAGAGCAGCCCGCCGAGCGGGCCTGCGAGGAGGCTCGCGGCGGCGTCCCGGCCCTCCGCGGCGGCGAGCGCGGTCGGGAGCTGCGGGACCGGGACGACCGAGCGGAACGCCCCGCTGGTCGCGGGGTCGACGAGCGCGCCGACGACCGACGCCCCGAACAGCACGGTCGCGAGGTGCACGGCGGTGAGCGACCCGGTCCCGGCGGCGACGGCGACGGTCGCCCACAGCAGCGCACCGACGGCGGCGGTGCCGACGACGAGACGGCGCCGGTCGACCCGGTCGGCGACGACCCCGGCGGGCAGGGTCGCGAGCAGCGCACCGGCCTGGCCCACGGCGGCGACGACGCCGGCCTGCACGACCGAGCCGGTCAGGCCGTAGGCGACGAGGGGGACGGCGAAGCGGGTGACGCCGGAGCCCAGGGACTCGGCGGTGAGGCCCGACATGAGCAGCACGAACGAGCGGTTGGCGCGCAGGGGGGTCGGGTCGTGGTGGGTCGTCATGGGGGCCGACCCTAGATCCGCAATAGATATTGCGCAAGATATGTTGCGCAACGATGGCTGCGAAACGGGTGGTCCGTTGCTAGCCTCGTCGTGTGCTCGACACCCTCCGCGTCCAGGACCCCGCGGCGCTCCGTGCGATCGCGCACCCCCTGCGGCAGCGGATCCTCATGGAGCTCGCCGCGCTCGGCCACGCCCGCGCCGCCGACCTCGCGCGCGCCACGGGGGAGCCCGCCAACGCCGTGAGCTTCCACCTGCGGGTCCTCGCGAAGGCCGGGATGGTCGTCGAGGCGCCCGAGCACGCACGCGACCGCCGGGACCGGGTCTGGACCAACGTCGCCGCGAGCTACACCGTCGACCCGGGCACACCGACGGCCGTGCGCGACGTCGTCCGCCCCGCGCTCGCCTGGGCCGAGGAGAGCTTCCGCCGCGCGAACCAGCCCGGCGTCGAGCGCGAGGACCGGATCCTCGCGCTCACGGCCCTCGCGCTCACGCCCGAGCAGGCCCGCGAGATGGCACGTGAGGTCGAGGCGCTGCTCGACCGCTGGGGCCAGGCCTCGCTCGACGCCGCCCGCGCGACGCCCGACGCGCAGCGCGCGACCTACCAGGTGCTCGCGGTCGTGGCGCCGCGCGACCTCCCGCCCGCCGGGGGTGCGCCCGACGCGGAGGCGACGGCCGCGTCGACCGGCGACTGAGAGCCGGCGCCGGCGTCAGGGCGTCGTGACGTCCACGGGCCGTCGTGCCAGCAGCGCGGGAGCGCCGACGGCCGCCGCCAGCAGGAACATCGCCGCGAGCGCGACGTACGCCGCGCGCACGCCCCACTCGTCGGTGATCGCCCCGAGCGCGAGCGCGGTGACGAGCCCGCTGCCGGGCAGCGCCGCCGTCCACGCGCCCATGACCCGCCCGCGCAGGTGCGGCGCCGACGTGAGCTGCACGAGGGTGTTCGCGGCCGCGACGAACCAGATCGACACGAACCCGAGGACGGCCGCCGCGACCAGCGCGACGGCGAACCCCGGCGCCAGCCCGAGCGGCAGGATCGCCACCCCGGTCGCGAACGACAGCGCCGCGACGAGCCGGCCCGACGGCGCCTCGCCGCCGCCCGCCGCCGCGATCGCCCCGGGCAGCGCACCGAGCCCGAACGCGGCCATGAGCGCCCCGAACCCCTGCGGCGGCAGGCCGAGGGCGTCGGTCGCGAGGACGGGGACCAGCACGCCCTGGTTGAAGATCATCGTGCTCGCCGCCGCGAGCAGCAGGCACGCGCGGATGACGGGGTGCCGGAACGCGTAGGCCATGCCCGCCCGGAAGCTCACGGTCGGGGTGCCGGGGGCGTGCCGGACCTGGCGCGTGCCGCCCGCGCGCAGCGCGACGAGGACGCCCAGCGGCAGCAGGTACGTGGACGCGTTGAACGCGAAGCACGCCGCCGGACCGACGAGCGCGAGCAGGACGCCGCCGACCGACGGCCCGATGACGCGCGCGGCGTTCATGACGACCTCGTAGAGGCTGACCGCGCTCGCGAGCCGCTCGGGGCCGACGAGGTCGAGGACGAACACCTGACGGGCCGGGCCGTCGACGGCCGCGACCGTGCCGGACACGAACGCGACGACCAGCACCATCCACACCTCGACGACGCCGGTCGCGGTGAGGACCGCGAGCAGCACGCCGATCGACAGCAGCAGCACCTGCGTGACGAGCAGCAGCCGTCGCCGGTCGAACCGGTCGACGAGCGCCCCGGCCGGTGCGGCGCCGACGAGGATCGGCAGCATCGCCGCCGTCGTCACGAGCCCGAGGTCGACCGCCCGCCCGGACAGGCTCAGGACGAGCCACGCGAGCCCGGCGGCCTGCGTGACGTGCCCCGACGACGACAGCACCTGCCCGGCGAACCACCACCGGTACCGCGGGTCGCGCAGCGACGAGAACGCCGTGCGCGTGCGCGCGAGACCGGCACGCCAGGACCGTGCGGCCGCAGCGGTCGGCGGGGCGTCGGTGCTGGTGTCGGTTCCCGTCACGCGGTGGATCCTGCCAGCGGGTGTCCGCCGCTCCCGCACGTTTTCGTGCCGCCGTCGCCGATGATGGGGGTGTGACGGTCCCTGCGGCGCTCGGCGGTCAGCTCCTCGTGGCGAGGCCGCGCCTGGACGACCCGAACTTCCACCGCGCCGTCGTCCTCCTCCTCGACCACGGCGACGAGGGCGCGTTCGGCGTCGTGCTCAACCGGCCCGTCCCGGTCGAGGTCGACGTCGTGCTGCCCGAGTGGCAGGACGCCGTCACACCTCCGTCGGTCCTCTTCCAGGGTGGGCCGGTCGGGCTCGACGGTGCGATCGGCGTCGTCACCGCACCCCCCGGCGCGGTCCTGCCGCCGACCGTCGACCGGCTCGTCGGCCCGTTCAGCCTCGTCGACCTCGACTCCGACCCGGCGGACCTGGCCGGCCTGGTGACGGGGATCCGCGTCTTCGCCGGTCACTCCGGCTGGGGTGCGGGCCAGCTCGAGGGCGAGATCGAGGAAGGGTCCTGGTTCGTCGTGCCCGCCGAGGCGTCGGACGCGGTGACCGACGACCCGACGACGCTGTGGCGGCGGGTGCTGCGCCGCCAGGGCGGAGACCTGGCGATCGTCTCGACGTTCGCCGAGGACGCCCGGCTCAACTGACGGCGCGCGCGACGGCGGCGACCGCGGCGGGTGGAAAACCTGCGGCGTCGTGGGCCTGTCGCACGTAGCGTCGTCGCCGCTCCAGGTGAGCAGCCGGACGGCGTCGCCGTCGCGGGTCCTGCACCGATGCCTGCGAGCACCTGCCTCAGGAGCAGGCGCTTGTCCAGCGCTCACGGGTTCGACTCCCGGAACGCCGGCCGGCGCGTGGTCGCCGGGGTGGTCGCGGTCAGCGACGCCGGGTCCGCCCGGGACGTCCCCCGTGCGCCACCCGACCGCGTGCCGGCCGGTGCGCGCGCGGGCCCGGCTCCGGGTGGGCACCAGGTGATGGCCGACGGACGGCCGGGCCGGACGGGAGGAGGGCAGAGCGATGCGGATCGTCGTGCAGGAGTGGGAGCGGGTGCTGGTGTACCGCGACGGGCGGTTCGAGGCCGAGCTGGAGCCCGGTCGGCACCGGGTCGGCGTGTGGCGTCGGCGCACGGTGCGGGTCGTCGTCCGGCCGCGCCTCCTCGTCGTCCCGCTCCAGGAGGTCCTCACGGGCGACGGGCTGTCCGTCCGCGTCAGCCTGACGTCGGCCGTCCGGGTCGCGTCCGCCCGGACGTGGCACGAGGCGGTGGAGCAGCCCGACGCGTTCCTGCACACCGCGCTGCAGGTCGCGCTCCGGGAGGCCGTCGCGACGAGGACGCTCGACGAGCTGCTCGCCGACCGGACCACCGTGCCCGACCAGCTCGCGTCCGCCGTCGCCCCGGCTGCGGCCGAGGTCGGGCTCGCCGTCGAGCGGCTCGCGCTGCGTGACGTCGTCGTCCCGGCCGAGCTGCGGCGTGCCGCGGCCGAGGTCGTGACGGCGCGGGCGCAGGGTCTGGCGGCGCTGGAGCGCGCGCGGGGCGAGGTCGCGGCGACGCGGGCGCTCGCCAACGCGGCGAAGCTCGTCGACACCCAGCCGGGGCTCCTGCAGCTGCGGACGCTGCAGGCGGTCGAGGCGGGACGGGCGACCGTCGTGCTGTCGGCGGACCCGTCGGGCACCGCCGCGGCCCGGGCGACCGCCGAGCGCTGAGCCCGCCTGCGGCGGGGTCCTGCCCTACCGGGGCCCTGCCCGGGGCGAGGTCCTGACCGGACCCACGCCCGGGCACGTCGGTCGAGCGCCGACGTGCCCGGGCGGCGGGCCCCGGTCAGGCGGCGGGGTCGTCCTCGGACGCGTCGGCGGTCGTCGCGACCCCGGCCTGCGCGGGCTCGCGGCGCAGGAGGT